>JAFXNA010000051.1 GCA_017529865.1 Bacteroidaceae bacterium | reverse complement strand
GGTGGCTATAGCCCTGGGGTTCCACCTCTTCCCATCCCGAACAGAGAAGTTAAGCCCAGGCGCGCCGATGGTACTGCACCGCAATGTGGGAGAGTAGGTCGCCGCCTTTTTTTGAAACAGCAGTCTTTCAGGAGAAATCCTCGGGAGACTGCTTTTTTTGTGTTGATTGATAAGCCCAATAAGCCTAATATGGGGAATTGATAAAGAAAAGGCTAGCATAAATCATGCTAGCCTTTAGTATTTTTCAGTTATGCTGTTATTTCAAGCCAATCTTCTTTTGTATGTCCTTTGGAATGGCGTTCTTGTTGACGAGGAAGTCCATACACTTGGCAATGATGAAGTTCTCGGTCATGTACCATGTTCCCTTGTATTCGCCTGTTACGCCCCATGAGTTCTTAACCATATACCACTTACGACCATTCTGGTCTTTTGCGATGCCATAGATGAGCATTCCGTGGTCGTCGGTGAGTTCCCAATTGTCGAACTCTTTCTGACGCTGTTCCTGTGTAGGAGTCATTTCTGGAGCTTCGAAGCCCTTCTGCATGACTTCGCTACGACGCTGTGCGGTAGTGAGCCCTAACCAACGTGCCATGTCGGAGCCTTCGAGACCTTGCTCTGGATTCTCGTCATAGAGAACAGCGAGACCGTTGCGGGTGAAGCCGTCTTCTGATACATCACCACCCCATGCTACGGTGTAGCCGTTCATGATGGCGTTCTCGATGACGCGAGCCATCTCGTCGATAGGAAGGTTCCAAGAACCGGGCTGGCGCCAGTTGTCTTGTACCTCGACAGGGAATTCCTCATAGAAAGGATGGTGGGTATATGAGGTAATTGATACATAGTCGTCCCAATTGAGTCCGAGACTTGCTGCGAAAGTCATAGGAGTGTACTTCTTTCCTTCGTAGGTAAACTCTTCAGGACATTTGCCAAGATAGGCATCAAGGATGCCTTGCAGACCATTACGCCATGTGGTGCCAATCGTCTTAGCTTTTGATTTAGCTACGGCATCAACGTATGGTTCCATAACCTCAAAGAATTCGTTGAAGTTATTGAGGGTATCTCCATAGAGTGTGCCGGGAAGCGGCATAGCTTCTTCTGGACAGATGCCATAGTATTTCAGTACGTAGAGTACGTCATAAGCGGAACCACCTTGTGAGAACTGTGCGTCGCCATGCATGCGAACTTTGCAGATGGCACGGTCCATGTAGTTCTTGTTGCATACGAACATTTCGCAGAGGTCGTAAGTCTTGCCTGATTTCTTCAAAATCTCTGCCTCGAAGAACGAGAGTGTGGAGTAGTTCCAACAGGTGCCAGAACGTGCTTGATTCTTCACGCTAGTGATAGGAATCTCCTTGATGACGGTAAACTCGGGTTTCTTTGGTGCTGGACGCTCAGCAATCTGAGCGAAGAGCGATGTGCTGAGAGCAACGAATGCTCCGAAAAGAATGATTTTTCTCATTGTTATTTGTTTTTAGGGTTTAGCTATTGATGAATGCCTCGACATCATCGATGTGATATGGGATTGTTTTCTCGCCGAGTACCTTACAGCCGGTTTCGGTGATGAGGATGTCGTCTTCGAGACGGATACCTCCGAAATCGCGGTAAGTGTCGAGGAGGTCGTAGTTGATGAAGTCACGATGGAGTCCTTCTGCTTTCCATTTGTCGATAAGGGCGGGGATGAAATAGATGCCTGGCTCATCGGTAAGTACCCATCCGGGTTGGATGCGACGTCCGCAACGGAGACAGTTGGTGCCGAACTGGGTTGAAGGACGTACTTCATCATCAAAACCTACGTAAACTTGTCCGAGTCCTTCCATATCGTGAACGTCCATACCCATCATGTGACCCAGTCCATGCTGGAGGAACATGGCATGTGCTCCAGCTTGTACGGCATCTTCGGTGTTGCCTTTCATCAGTCCGAGGTCTTTAAGGCGTTCGGTCATAAGTCGGCATACGTCGAGATGCATGTCCATCCACTTGATATCTGGACGGGCTTTCTCGATGACGAGGTCGTGACAAGCTTCGACGATGCTGTAGATATCGCGCTGTTTTTGTGTGAACTTACCACTGATAGGAGTGACGCGTGTATTGTCGGAGCAATAGTTGTTGACTGTTTCGGCTCCTGCGTCGCAGAGAAGGAGTCGTCCTTCTTCGAGTGGGCGGAGCGAAGGGTCGCCGTGGAAGATCTCACCGTGCATGGTGACGATGGACAGGAATGATACTTTGCTGCCTTTGCTGGCGACAATTCCTTCCATGATGCCTGCAATCTCTTTTTCTGTGATGCCTGGGCGGACGGCCTTCATGGCTGCTGTATGCATTTCGTAGCCGATAGCCATCGCACGTTGGATTTCTGCGATTTCCTCATCGGTCTTTACGGCACGCATATCGACAACGGCTTTGATGAGTCGTACGGATGCAGCATCGCGTACTTTGAGTGGATGGATACCGAGAAGGTCACCAATCTGAATCATCAGGTCGTGACGGCATGGTGGAAGAAAGAGTATTTCCTGACCTTTTGCCTGAGCAGCCTTTACCATCTGCTCGAGTTGTGCCAGTGGTGCAGAGTTGCTGATACCTACTTCTTCAGCGAGATCATGAATGGATGGTACGAAACCAGTCCAGATGATATCCTCAATGTCGATGTCGTTTCCGAGCAGGTATTCCTTATCGTTGTCTACATCGATTACTCCGACGAGTCCTTCTTGTTGCTGTCCGAAGTAGTAGAGGAACGAGCTGTCCTGACGGAATGTGTAGGCATTGGCGGGATAGTTCGCAGGGGCTTGGTTGTGCCCGAAGATGAGAATCAATCCGTTGCCGATACGCTGCTTAAGTTCGGCACGACGGTTGATGTAAGTGGTTTTATTGAATGCAATCATATCTGTTATTGTAAAAAAACTGTATTTGCATACAAAGATACAAATAAATTCTTTGAAGTCGCTTAAGTTTTGTCATGTTTTAACAAAATCACCATCGTTTTTGTCTGTAGTATTATAAAATGAATAAAGTGGAAACATTTTGCTTCCACTTTATTACATATTCGTATGTATACGATTCTATTCTGTTGGAACAGGTACCGTCTTCTCAACGACTATCTTCGTTTCATTTTCTGTGGCATCTGCACTTGTAATCTGATACTTCAAGTTACACTCTTTACCTGTGGTAATGGTAGTCTGCTTCATTGCTTCCCATACGCCTTCTTCCTTCTTGCAGTAGCTGTGGATTTCAATGGTCAAACCATCACCGAATTGAGACTTCAGTTTTTCGATTACTGTAGGATCGATGTTGGTGATGTTAATCGTGATACCATTCTCATCGTGAGTAATCATGTTCTTGATCTCGATTCCTGAGATGTAGTAATTGTAAATACGTACAGCAAAGTCATCAGCCTCTACGATATTGTCATACTCGATAGGGATATTGATCTTAACGCTCTCAGCATCAGTGCGTACGTGGATTGAAGTCTTGATTTCGTTCCAATCCTTGTGCTCCTGCTTATGAATATCAATTTCAACGTTGTCGGCAGTATCGTTGTCCTTGATTACCATGTCGTCAGTCTCATCTTCGATGATATCCCAAATCTCTTCAGGAGTATATGATTTCTTCTTAAAATAGCCATTTACGTGCCATAGATACTGGCTACCAACTTCCTTTGCAACATACCAGATGAGTTCATAATCATCCCAGTTATCAAGTATTTCTTTCAGTTGATCCTTGTACTTTGTGTCAGATAATCCATACATCCACTCTAAGTATACCTTCATGTCAGGTACTTCCATGAGCGCATTGTTAACCTGTGTGCCAAATGGATCGAGCACATATCTGAACAAGCCGGTGTTTGGGCCTTCCTTGTCTACCTTGTAATAGTCAAGGTTACGGTCATTATACCTACCCCAAGGGAAATTAGTATAAACTTTACCCAAGTTCTTTGGAGCAACCTTGTCCTTTGTGCTCCAGTACTCTGCTACATTTTGGTCAACAACACCAGGGAAACTGGCATCGATACGGATAGAGAACTTAGCCACTTCCCATCCTTCTTCTGTGTTAATGTTAGGCCAAACACCTTTTCCATAACCTTGGTCGCTGTTTAAATCAGCTCTTGTAGAAGAGTAATTCAAGAGCGTGCCCTGAGCGAATACCTGTGTAGAAGGTTTGTCGTTCTTAACAATCACGATACTACCTTCATCGTCGCTTTCGCATCCTACCATGAAGAAAGGAACTAATGCGATTAAATAGAATAATTTTTTCATTTTTAACACGTTGATTTATGTGATTTTATAAAGGTTTGTATTTTCTGCTCACATCTTTTTCATCTATTATTTTGCAAAGTTAGATGTTTTTTTTGATATGGCAAAGAAAAAAGGAGAAAACCTGTTGAAAAGTCTCTCCTTTTTTCTTTAAAAGTATTATTCTTTATTTTTTATGTATACTTCATACAGCTTATTAATTATTCTACTGAATAATCAATCTTGCTCATGCGTACGTAAGTTGCATAGCGGTGCTGTGCAGCTTTCTTCGCAGCATCGAAGAGTTCCTGAGCTTCTGCTGGCTTTGCCTTCTTGAGTGAGAGATAACGTACCTCTCCATCGAGGAATGCCTGGAAGTTATCCCAGTTAGGCTCCTTAGAGTCGAGCTGGAATGGATTCTTTCCTTGCTCTGCGAGACGTGGGTCGAAGCGCCAGAGATGCCAGTAACCACACTCAACAGCCTTAGCCTCTTCGGCCTGGCTCTTACCCATACCGCCCTTGGCCTTCAGACCATGGTTGATACATGGAGCGTAGCCGATGACGAGTGATGGTCCAGGATATTCTTCTGCTTCGCGGAGAGCCTTGAGACACTGTGCGTTGTCAGCGCCCATAGCTACTTGTGCTACATATACATATCCGTAAGTAGCCTGCATCAGACCGAGGTCCTTCTTCGTGATGCGCTTACCGCCTGCAGCGAACTGTGCGATGGCACCGATAGGAGTAGCCTTGGATGACTGACCGCCGGTATTTGAGTAAACCTCGGTATCGATAACGAAGATGTTGATGTCTTCGCCTGAAGCAAGAGCGTGGTCGAGACCGCCGTAACCGATGTCGTATGATGCACCGTCACCGCCGATGATCCACTGGCTGCGCTTCACGAGATAATGTGAGAGTTCACTGAGCTGCTTGCAGATGTCGCAACCTGCGTTGCGTCCTGCTTCAATAGCTGGAGCAAGCTTAGCGGCTGCTGCCTTTGATGCGTCGGCATTGTCCTTACCTGCAATCCATTCCTCTGCTGCTGCCTTGAACTCAGCAGGAGTATCGTCCTTAGCGAGAAGTTCGTTGAGGAGAGTAACGATACGAGCACGCATCTTCTTGTTGGCAAGTGCCATACCGAGACCGTATTCGCAGAAGTCCTCGAACAGAGAGTTTGACCATGCTGGACCCTGACCCTTCTCGTTCTTTGTATAAGGAGTTGATGGGATTGAACCTGAGTAGATAGAAGAACATCCTGTAGCGTTGGCTACCATCTGACGGTCACCGAAGAGCTGAGAGATGAGCTTCACGTATGGAGTCTCACCGCAACCAGAACATGCGCCTGAGAACTCGAAGAGTGGGGTAGCGAACTGGCTGACACGTGGATTCGACTTGATGTCCACGAGATCTTGCTTTGACTTCACGTTCTTCACGCAGTAGTCCCAGTTCTTTGCTTCGCCGAGCTGACTCTCGAGACCCACCATCTTGAGTGCCTTGTTGCCCTTCTTGCCTGGACAAACATCCACACAGTTGCCGCAACCCAGACAGTCCATCACGCTGACTTGCATGCGGAACTTCATACCCTTGAGAGCAGGAGGTGCAATCATGTCGAGTTTAGCAGCATCGAGACCTGCTGCCTCGTCGTCGGTCATGACGAACGGACGGATACAAGCGTGAGGACAAACGAATGCACACTTGTTACACTGGATACAGTTCTCGCTGTCCCATTCAGGAACGAATGCGGCAACACCACGCTTCTCGTAAGCGGCAGTACCTTGTTCCCACATACCGTCTTCGTAGCCCTTATAAGCAGATACTGGCAGAAGGTCGCCGTTCTGAGCGTTGATTGGACGTACGAGCTTGTTGATGAATTCAGGATCGTCGTTCTCTACTGCTGGGTCAGCTGGAAGCTTAGCCCATGCTGGATCAACGTCGAGTTTCTTATATTCGCCACCGCGGTCAACAGCTGCGTAGTTCATGTTCACTACGTCTTCGCCCTTGTTGCCGTATGACTTCACGATGAACTTCTTCATCTGCTCGATAGCGAGGTCAACAGGAATCACTTCAGTGATGCGGAAGAATGCAGACTGGAGGATGGTGTTGGTACGGTTGCCAAGACCGATTTCCTGTGCAATCTTCGTTGCGTTGATATAATAAACGGTGATGTTCTTCTCTGCGAAATACTTCTTCACGTTGTTTGGCAGATTCTTCACGAGTTCGTCGCCTTCCCAAATGGTGTTGAGGAGGAACTGACCGTTCTGACGCAAACCACGGAGCACGTCGTACATGCGGAGGTAAGCCTGAACGTGGCAAGCCACGAAGTTAGGCGTCTTAATCTGGTAAGTAGAGCGGATAGGAGTGTCACCGAAACGGAGGTGAGAGCAAGTGAAACCGCCCGACTTCTTTGAGTCGTATGAGAAGTAAGCTTGGCAATACTTGTCAGTATTGTCACCGATAATCTTCACGGAGTTCTTGTTAGCACCAACTGTACCGTCAGCACCAAGACCGAAGAACTTAGCTTCGAAGATACCCTCGCCGCCGAGTGCCATTTCCTCTTCCATTGGGAGAGAACGGAAGGTAACATCGTCAATGACACCAAGTGTGAATCCGTTCTTTGGCTCTGGCAACTCAAGATTCTTGTAAACAGAAAGAATCATGGTTGGAGTAACGTCAGCAGAACCGAGTCCGTAGCGACCACCTACGATGACAGGAGCATCTTTCTTTCCGTAGAAGGCATCCTTCACGTCGAGGTAGAGAGGTTCGCCGCTTGCGCCTGGCTCCTTCGTACGGTCGAGGACAGCGATGCGCTTTGCTGTTGCTGGAACAGCCTCGAGCAGACGCTCTGCAGAGAATGGACGATAGAGGTGAACGCTGACCATACCGTACTTCTTGCCGTTAGCATTTGCATAGTCGATAGCTTCGCGAGCAGCTTCGGTAGCCGAACCCATCAGGATGATGACGTCGGTAGCATCAGCTGCACCGTAGTATGTGAAAGGCTTGTATTCACGACCTGTGATCTTTGAGATAGCAGCCATGTATTCCTCAACAGCAGGGAGTACCTCGTCGTAGTAAGGATTGCATGACTCGCGATGTGCGAAGAATGTCTCAGGATTCTCAGCCATACCCTTTGCCTCTGGATGCTCTGGAGAAAGGGCACGAGCACGGAACTCAGCAACCTTGTCCATCGGAACGAGTGGACGGATGTCTTCCATGTCCATCTCTTCAATCTTATGATACTCGTGAGAGGTGCGGAAACCGTCGAAGAAGTTGATGAACGGAACGCGTGTTTTCAATGCAGCGAGGTGTGCAACAGCGCTGAGGTCCATCACTTCCTGTACACTGCCTTCGCACAGCATAGCGAAACCAGTCTGGCGGCAAGCCATTACGTCGCTGTGATCGCCGAAGATACACAGAGAGTGACTGGCAACGGTACGAGCTGATACGTGGAAGACTGATGGGAGCAATTCACCAGCAATCTTATACATATTAGGAATCATAAGGAGCAAACCTTGTGATGCTGTGAACGTAGATGTCAGTGCGCCAGCCTGAAGT
Source organism: Bacteroidaceae bacterium (assembly GCA_017529865.1). GTDB lineage: Bacteria > Bacteroidota > Bacteroidia > Bacteroidales > Bacteroidaceae > Colivivens. The sequence goes on along the minus strand of JAFXNA010000051.1, from coordinate 31,478 downwards.
GAACCGTGAACTGCACCTGCGGCTCCTGCCTCAGATTGCATTTCCTGAACTAATACTGTGTCGCCAAACAGGTTCTTGCGACCAGCCACTGCCCATTCGTCAACGTGCTCTGCCATTGGAGACGATGGTGTGATAGGGTAGATTGCAGCTACTTCTGAGAACATATAAGCTATGTGTGCAGCTGCCTGATTACCATCGCAGGTAATGAATTTCTTTTCTTTTGCCATTTTTTTAATAATGTATAATTTATAATGTATAATTTATAATAACTGTGCGGCGTGTTTTAATTATTTAAGTTTTCACGTGTTTTCTTGATAATTGATGTCAGTAGTTTTATCAGTTCTACACATTCCTCCTTAAGTGTTTGTATTTCATTGTTTGCCAGGTATTCCGTGGCGTTTAATAAATCAATCCAATAATCTGTCTCGTTGGCTTCGCAGAGGGCAATGTTGAGTTTCGCGATAAACATGGGTGTTGTCTGTCCCACTACCGCTTCCTTGATGTTTGCTCCGATGCTTGTACCAGAACGGAGAATTTGTTTTGATAAAACATATTCCTTTTTCTCATTGGTGAGATAATTGTATAATTTTACAATTCTAATAGCAAAGGCAAAACTTTTGTCTTTAATGACGTTCTCGTCTTTCATCCGGATGGCTATTATAAATTATAAATTATACATTGTATATTAATTAATACAGGAAGCCGAAGAGCCAGAGTGGAATCTGATTGCCTTCGCCACACTCCATCTGGTTGACGGCGAAGATTACTTTCGACTTGCTCTTGAGTTTTGTGCCGTGTTCGATGACGCGGAATTCCTGCTGGCCGTCGAGAAGGAACGAGCAGATATTGCCTGCCTTGTTTACCTTGTGGTCTTTCCATACGGTGTTGCAGAAGAAGGTTTCAAGGACGTCGTGCTCATCGAAGCGCTGTGGATAGAAGCTGTACATGAGGTTGGAGTTGTGCAGGAGTACACGTGCCGGCTTCTTTGGGAATTCGTCACCCTTCGAATAAATCATGTTGACGAGGCGAGCCTCCATCAGATACTTGATGTAGTTCATCACTGTTGCGCGGCTCATGCCAAGTTCCTGTGCCAGCTGACTGATGTTGGGCACGCTGCTGCCGCTGTTGGTGAGCAGGTAGAACATCTGCTTGATTTTGGCCAGATACTTCAGTTCAATCTGCTTAATCTGGAGCACGTCGATTTCAATCATCATGTTCATCGTCTTCAGCAGGTTCTCCGAGTAGTTGGTCTTCTCGAGGAAGAACGGATAGAAACCGTGGTGGAGATATTCGGAGAAGTATTCGCGAGGATTAGCCTTTTCGATAATCTTCGTGGCAATCTCCTTGTGGTGCTTGATGATGTCTTCCAGCTTGTAGGCAGGGAAGTAGTTGCCTGTGCGCAGGTTGAAGAACTCGCGGAACGAGAATCCGCGTAGGTTATACGAGTCGACAATTCCGTTTAACTCAGGGTTTTCATCCTTCAGGCGCATTACTGATGAACCTGTGAAGATGATTCTCAGACCTGGGTAGCGGTCGTAGCATTCACGGAGCTGGCTGCTCCAGTCGGGCTGTTTGAATACTTGGTCAATGAGCAACACCTTGCCCCCATTGTGATAAAATTCGCCGGCGAATGCGGAGATACCGATGTTCTGTACGTAGAAGTTATTGGTGTTGATGTACAGACACTGATGGTCGTCCGACGAATAATGCTCTTTCGCATACTGAAGTAGAAAGGTTGTCTTACCAACACCTCGTGCACCCTTGATACCGATCATACGCTTCTTCCAGTCAATCTCATCCATCAAGTCACGGCGAACAGGAGCATCTAGGTGATCTACTAAATACTTGTGCGTGCGGAAAAACGACTCCATATTAATTTCTTTTTTCTGGATTAAATAAACAATATTTTCTTTTAGAATCCGGGATTCTTGTGCAAAGTTACAACAAAAAGTTGAATTTGCAAAGTGAAGTTTGCAAAATAACGCCAAATATGTGCTTTTTGTTGACTATATTTCCTAATTCCTGCCCAAATAATCCAGAGGCGTGCACAAGTACTATATATATAATAAGGTATGGGAAGCCCCTCTCCCTATGCCCACTCCCTCGGGGATGAGCCCTAAGATCAGAGAGGGACCGCTTTCTTCAATTTCCTCTTTGCGAACTCGAGGCTTCCGTTGAAAATGACCGTACGTTCTTTGTCGAGAATCAGCACACGGGGATATGCATCTATGTTGCATTCCTTGAGTATCGGGCTGTCTTTGTCGATGGCATAGACCGGGACGTCACATCCCATCGACTGCATGAGGCTGATGCCGTCGTCGATGGTCTCGCCTTCTATCAGTGTGGCGAACAGGGAAATGACTTCTACGTCTTTGTCGTCTTTGTACTCGTTGCGAAGGGCTTCCACCTCGGGCATTTTCTTTCGGCAGGCTCCGCATTGGCTGTACCATACGTCAATTACGAGGTATCCCGCGTCTATCTCTGAGAGTTTCAGCGTGTGGGTGCTGTCTGTCACTTCGCAGTCGGCAAGATTGACGGTGAGTGTCGGGTTGTCGCCATGGTTGCACCACTCAACCCATTGGCAATATCCCTCTGTAACACCAAGTAGCCATAGGGCGGAGCAGAGCAATAGGAGCCAGATTTTCCGATAGCGATAGAACAGGGCGACGGTGATGACGGCCCATAACGGCATGACGGTGACGGGCAATGTCCACATGGCATCGGAGAGAAAGTGGAACGGCAATTCTATCAGCCACGGTGCCACCAAGGGTAGGAGGGTGCGCCAGAATCCCTTCGTCGGCGCATATCGTTTCATCGCCCACCACGTCAGCAGGGCGAACACGATGCTATGGATGATTGCTGTCCATTGAAGATCATAATAACCTCTCAGCGGTGCGATAGCTAGCCAGAGCACGATGGAGAGTACCCATAACCAAATGATACGTCTCTTGTTTGATGTCGTCTGTTCCATGAATTAATACGTTCTTTTCAAGACTTCTCATCCTTTTCCTCCTTGCGAACCATCCCAAATCATCAGAAAATCAACCAGGGATACAAGGCTATCCAAACGATGATGACGGTTGCTACAAACGAGATGATGGCCTTCCACCACGATTTGTTTATCAGCAGAATGACCCACGAAACAACCGACGCAATCAATATCAACAGCACGATAATGTCGAGAATGTATGCCACGAACACAGGCACTTTCTTTGGTGAAAGTTCCAAACCCAAAGCCCACTCAGCATACAGAGCAAGTATAAACACCGCCAACAGGATGGGCAGCAGGTACCAGAATTTAATAATCCATTTCTTCATAATTCTTGAGTTTTAGAGTTGTTGATGGTATGTGATTGCACTTATATTCTTTATAACGAAATCCTGTCTGTTTTATTGCCCCATTAATAATTTTTATATATTTCCGCCACTTGGCGGAAGCATTGCTTTTGTGCCCGGAGCGTTTCCGCCACTTGGCGGAAGCATTACTTTTGTACCCGGAGCGTTTCCGACCATTAGCGGAAACGTTCCTTTTGTGCCCGAAGCGTTTCCGACCATTGGCGGAAGCATTACTTTTGTGCCCGAAGCGTTTCCGACCATTAGCGGAAACATTACTTTTGTGCCCGAAGCATTTCCGACCATTAGCGGAAACATTACTTTTGTGCCCGAAGCGTTTCCGACCATTAGCGGAAACGTTTCTTTTGTGCCCGAAGCGTTTCCGACCATTAGCGGAAACGTTACTTTTGTGCCCGAAGCGTTTCCGACCAAAGTCGGAAGCGTTCCTTTTGTGCCCGAAGCATTTCCAACCAAAGTCGGAAACGTTTCTTTTGTGCCCGAAGCGTTTCCAACCAAAGTCGGAAGCGTTCCTTTTGTGCCCGAAGCATTTCCGCTCATTAGCGGAAGCGTTCCTTTTGTGCCCGAAGCGTTTCCGACCATTAGCGGAAACGTTTCTTTTGTGCCCGAAGCGTTTCCGACCAAAGTCGGAAGCTCTGCTTTTTTCTTTTCTGTGGAATAATTTGTAAATTACTCTCTATTTGGGGAGCACGGCATCATCGCCAAGCTTCTCGAGGCTGGGTATAAAGTGAAACAGGTGAAATGTAAAAGGAAATTATAGATTCTTCTGGAAGAAATCGATGAGTGTGCGGCGCAGGTGCTGGCTGGTGCCGGGGCCTTCGCTGATGCCGTGGGTTCGCATCGGGTAGCTCACTTGGTAGAAGGTCTTGCCGTTGCGCACGAGTTCATTGACGAGTTTCTCTGTATTCTGATAATGCACGTTGTCGTCGCCTGTGCCATGCATGAGCAGGAGGTTGCCCTTCAGTCCTGAGGCGTAGCTGATGGGGCTTCCGCGGAAGTAGCCGTCGGGATTGTTCTGCGGCGTGTTCATGTAGCGTTCCTGATAGATGGTGTCGTAAAGGCGCTGGTCGCTAACAAAGGCGATGGCGACTCCAGTCTTGAATACATCGGGATAGCGGAACATGGAGTTGAGGGTCTGTGCGCCGCCACCGCTCCATCCGGTGATGCCGAGACGGGTGGCGTCCATCCATGGGAACTGACGGCAGAGGTCCATGATGCCGCGTGCCTGGTCTTCGCTGGCTGCGACGCCCACTTCACCGTAGATACATTTGCGCCATTCACGTCCACGAGGAGCGGCGGCACCGCGGTTCTCGATGCTGACAACCACATAGCCGAGACTTGCCAGATAGTGCCAGAAGAGGCTATGCTCCCAGCGGTTCTGTACGGTTGCCGAGGCCGGTTCGCCGTAGACATAGTCGATGACGGGATATTTCTTCGTGGGGTCGAAGTTGGCTGGTTTGATGATCCAAGCATCGAGTTCGAGGTCTCCGCTCTTGCATTTCACGAATTCCTTCTTCAGTCCGTAAGCTTCCCATGCCTGCTGTGCTTCTTTGTTCTCCTCCAATACTTTGTCTAATGTCCAGCGGCCTTTCTTGTCCATGCGAACGAGGCTGTACACCGGCACGTGGTTGGCCGACGACCAGGTCTCGAGTGCGTAGTCGAGGTTGGGCGAGAACGAATAGGAATATTGTCCGGCTTCGGGATTGGGGTGACACATCTTGGTGATATTCTCCACCTCGCCCTTGCCCATCACACGGGTTCGGAACAGGTAGCGCTCCGTCGCATTGTCGGGTGTGGCGGTGAAATAGATGTAGCCGCGAGCCTCGTCGTATTCCACTTCGCTGATGACGTCGAAGTCGCCCTTGGTGATGCAAGTCCACTTCTTGCCGTCGGCCGATACGCGCCAGAGGTGACGCCATCCGTCGCGCTCGGAAGTGAAGATGAAGAACTTGTTGCCTGGCAGCCAGTGGATGTTGTCGTTGGTCTCAACCCAAGCTTCGTCGGTGTCCTCGCAGAGCACAGCCAGTGTGCTAGCCTTGCCGTCCTTCAGCTCACAAGTCCATACCTTATTATTATTCTGTGGACGGTTCATCTGCTGAATCATCAGCGTGTTGGTGCCGGGCACGAACTCCATTCGCGGCAGGTAGTTTTCGCGCTGGTCGCCAGGGATGTCGAGCCATGTAGTGGAAACCCCTCTCTTATCTCCCCCAAGGGGAGAGGACTCCCCTCCTTGGGAGGGGGCGGGGGAGGTTATATCGATGAAGCCAATCTTCACCGCTGAATTCTGCGTGCCAGCCTTGGGGTAGGGGAATCGCTGGATAGTGGGGTAGATGTCGTCCACGTTGTTGATGATGTCGAACCATCCTGTACCTGCTGTATTGCTGCGCCAGAAGGCGATGTAGCGGCTGTCACCGCTCCAGCGGAAGCCGTCGCGACAGTCGAACTCCTCTTCGTACACCCAGTCGAACGTGCCGTTGACGATGGTGTCGTTTCCATCGGTGGTCAGCTGTCTGCGATTGGGTGTCTGCATATCGCAGTCCTCAAGGTAGATGTTGTTCTTAGAGACGTAGGCCACCTTGGTGCCGTCGGGTGAAATCTTCGCAAACATGAGCGAGGATTCAGGCAGACCTTCGCCTAATTGTCTGTGCTCACCGTTCTTGGTGTTGACGAGGTAGTAATCGCCTCGTGTTGCATAACGCCAAACACGTTTGGCATTAGTGAACTGAAGGGTGAAGGTTCCTTTGCTCGTGTCGGCAGTCTCTTTCGTATTGGCATCTTCGTAGGGCATCGCGGTGTCTTGGTCGAGTGCTTCGAGGTCGATGTTGGGATAACGTGTACGAATGATGCGGCTGCTGTTCATTGCGTCTTCAAGGGTCAGTTCGCGGTAATTGCCTTGTGCATGGAGGCTCATCACGCAGAGAGCCAGTGCTGCTGATATGATAAATTGCTTCATGATGGTGTAAAAATGCTTGAAATGATAGGCAAAGGTACACATTATTTACCATTTAACCATTTACTATTGACCATTTTCTTTATTTTTTTCTTAACTTTGCACGTGTAAATCAAATCAATTCAAAAAAAGTTACAAGAAAATGTAGTTATTCAGCAGTGATTGCGTCTTATGGATGTAATTACAAACGAAACCAATTAATCATCAGTTTGATGGAAGCTAGCGAAAGAGAATTTGCAAGTATTGTGCGGAAACATAAGAACACAATCTATACGGTGTGTTACATGTTTTCGAAGGATGAGGACGAGGTGAGTGACCTTTTCCAGGAGATTTTGATTAATCTGTGGAAGGGTTACGAGAAGTTCCGTGGGGAGAGCAGTCTCAACTCATGGATTTACAAGGTGAGTTTGAATACTTGCATTTCGGCCGACCGTAAAAAGAAGAAGATGGGTAAGAAGGTGGACTTGTCGGTCGGCTCGAATCTGTATGAGGACACCGATCAGGACACGAAACAAATCCGTCAGCTCTACAGCCGCATCAGTAAGTTGGGCGTCATCGACCGTGCTATCGTGCTTCTGTGGCTCGACAACCTCAGCTACGACGAGATTGGCGAAATCGTGGGTATCTCGACGAAGAACGTGTCGGTGAAACTCGTTAGAATCCGTGAACAGCTCAAAGCAATGAAATGATTAAACATAATGACTACATTGATATGGAACGTATGAACGAAACAAACGAAATGGAAGAGATGCGTGCCCAGATGGCATTGCTGAAGGAGAAGCTCAATAAGGAGGAAATCCTGACGGATAACCTGCTGAAGCAGACGATGACCGGTAAGATGTCGACTATCAACCGCTATAAGTGGATTACGCTGTTTGCCGGCCTCTTTGCGCTGACGTTTGGTAATGCGGCATGGTATAACATCGGGTTGCCCATTCGGTTGCTCGTCGGCACATCAATACTGATGGTGGTATCTGTTGTGGCTACGTGGATCATCCACGCCAAGATGGACGAGCGCGACATCATGGACGGCAACCTCTTGGAGGTGGCAAAGAATGCTAAGAAGTTGAAGATGCAGTACATCACATGGCAGCGCATCGGCTATCCCGTGATTATCGTATGGCTCGCATGGTTCGGCTACGAAGTGATGTCGCTCAACCAAGAAAAGGAGTATCTTGTCGGATTGCTGATAGCATGTGCCATCGGTGGCGTCATTGGCGGCATCTGGGGACACATGATGAACCGCAAGGTGCTGAAGACGTGCGATGATTTGATTAAGCAGATAGAGGAGTGATGCAAAAATGATTAATAACAAAAAGTGTAATAATTAATACCTACAAATCTCATGAAACGAATTGTGATATCAGCAATCCTTGTGACTGTCGCCATAATGGTGTCGGCACAAAAACAAATTCCACTTCTTGATACCGCTCCATATGATACGATTATGGACGGGAAGAAAGTGGCACTTTACACAATCTCAAATGGCACAGTAGCTGCTCAGATTACCAACTACGGAGGTTTTATCGTTTCGCTCTTCGCTCCCGACAATGAGGGGAATTATGCAAACCTCGTCACTAACTATCCTAACATCCACCAGTATCCACGCTACAATCTTGGCATGGTAGGTCCGGCGCTTGGACGCTTTGCCAACCGCATTGCGAATGCTACCTTCACGCTCGACGGAAAGGAATATCAGGTGACGAAGAATAGTGGGCAGCACATCCTGCACGGTGGTAATCAGGGCTTCGACCACACAGTTTGGGACGTTGTAAAAGCTGATGAGAAAGAACTTGTGATGAAGTGCGTGCTTGCCGATGGTCTCGATGGATTCCCTGGCACCCTGACTACGACGCTAACTTACAGCATTACGAATGATAACGGCATCTCTATCGCTTACAAGGCTGAGACCGACAAGGCTACGGTAGTGAACCTCTCGAACCATTCTTACTTCAACCTCAACGGAGCGGGCAATGGCGACATCCTCGAGCATACGCTGCAGGTGAGTGCTGCCAACATTACAGAGACCGACCGCATGGGCATCCCTACGGGTAAGTTAACTCCAGTCGCAGGAACAGCCTACGATTTTAACTCAGCTGTGAAGATTGGCGACCGTCAGGTAGCTGTTCAGGGCTTCGGCTTTGGTTTCGGCCAGCGTGTTGAGATTCCTGAAGGAAAGGTTCGCAATTACGACAATAATTTCTGCCTCACTCACAAGGACGCGAAGAAAGTGGAGAAGGTAGCCGAACTCTATAGCCCTGCATCGGGCCGCGTGATGGAAGTATGGAACGACCAGCCTGGTCTTCAGGTTTATACTGGTGCCCGTACTGCTATCGCCCTTGAGTCGCAGAAATATCCCGACTCACCTAACCATCCAGAGTTCCCGTCTACACGACTCAACCCAGGCGAGACCTATCAACATACTTGCATTTATAAGTTCAAGGTAAAGTAAAAAAAGAAATCGGAAATGCTTAGCACTTCCGATTTTTTATTTCAAGAGATCCGGTCTCAGTCGTTTGGTTCGTTCGAGCGACTGCTGCAGTTCCCATTCTTCGATTTTGGCTTGATTGCCCGAGAGAAGGATTTCTGGCACCTTCCATCCCTTGTAGTCGGCAGGACGGGTGTAGATAGGAGCTGCGAGGAGGTTATCTTGGAAGGAATCGGAAAGGGCGCTCTGTTCGTCGCCGATGGCTCCTGGGATGACTCGGACGATGGCATCGGCCATGCAGGCAGCGACGAGTTCACCACCCGTGAGGACGAAATCGCCGAGGCTGACTTCCTTTGTGACGAGGTGCTCGCGGATGCGATAGTCTATGCCCTTGTAGTGGCCACAGAGGATGATGATGTTGCCCTTGAGCGATAGTTCGTTGGCCATGGACTGGTCGAACTGCTCACCGTCGGGAGTAACAAAGATAACCTCATCGTACTCACGCTCGGCTTTGAGGGCAGAGATGCAGGCGTCAATGGGTTGGCATTGCATCACCATGCCTGGGAATCCGCCAAAAGGATAGTCGTCCAACCGCCGGTGCTTATCCTCAGTGTAGTCGCGGAGGTTGTGCACATGTATTTCGGCCAGGCCCTTTCTTTGGGCGCGACCAAGGATAGACTTGTCGAAGAAGCCTTCGAGAAGTTCGGGAACGGCGGATAATATATCTATTCTAATCATGATAATGCAGACCCCCTCTGTCCTTCGGACATCTCCCCCTCTATGGGGAGAAGGCCAGTCACCCCCGCCATAGAGGGAGGGGGATTGGGGGGAGGGTCTTTATTCTACTGTTACTGACTTTGCTAAGTTTCTTGGCTGGTCCACATCCTTACCCTTGCAGATAGCGATGTGGTAGGCAAGCATCTGGAGGGGGATGGTGGCGAGCAACGGTTCGAGACATTCGAGGGTTCGAGGCAACTCGATGTATTCATCAGCGAGGGCCTTGACACTGGTGTCGCCTTCAGTGACGATGGCAATGACGCGGCCCTTGCGTGCCTTGATTTCCTGAATGTTGCTCATGAGTTTGTCGTAGAGCACGTTTTGAGTGGCGATGACCACGACGGGCATCTCGTCGTCGATGAGGGCGATGGGGCCGTGTTTCATCTCAGCAGCAGGATAGCCTTCTGCGTGGATGTAGCTGATTTCCTTGAGCTTCAGTGCACCTTCGAGGGCCACAGGGTAGTTGAAGCCTCGTCCGAGGTATAGGAAGTTGTGAGCGTAGGTGAAGATACGGCTGATGTCGCGGATGTGGTCGTTGGCTTTCAGCACTTCTTCCATTTTGTCGGGGATGGCATTTAACTCGTTTACCATCATGGAGTATTGGTTGGAACTGATGACCTTCTTCTCCTTTGCCAAAGCTAAGGCCAGCATGGTGAGCACGGTGACCTGACCAGTGAAGGCTTTGGTAGATGCTACACCGATTTCGGGACCTACGTGGATATATGAACCAGTGTCGGTGGCACGGGCAATGGACGAACCTACGGCGTTACAGATGCCGTAGATGAATGCGCCCTTTTGCTTTGCGAGCTGGATAGCTGCCAATGTGTCGGCAGTCTCACCCGACTGCGAGATGGCAATCACTACGTCTTCGTTGGTAATGACGGGATTGCTGTAGCGGAATTCCGAGGCATATTCCACCTCGACAGGGATGCCACAGATGCTCTCGATGAGTTGCTTACCGATAAGACCGGCATGCCAACTGGTTCCGCAGGCCACGATGATGAAGCGGCGGGCAGCGAGCAGGCGATCTTTGTAGTCGATGATAGCCGAGAGTTTCACGTGGGTTTGGTCTACGTTAATACGTCCACGCATACAGTCCTTGAGACATTCAGGCTGCTCGAAGATTTCCTTCAGCATGAAGTGTGGGAATCCTCCTTTCTCAATCTGGCCGAGCTTCAGGTCCACGGTCTTGATTTCGTGTTCGAGCGGTATGTTGTTGAAATCGACGATTTCCAGTTCCTCGTTGCGGCGAATGACTGCAATGTCACCATCGTTCAGATAGATAACCTTGTCGGTGTATTCGATGATAGGGGAGGCATCAGAACCTAGGAAGAACTCATCTTCGCCAATACCTACCACGAGCGGACTGCTCTTACGGGCAGCGATAATCTGTCCGGGATTGCTCTTGTCGAGGATCGCGATAGCATAGGCTCCGATAACACGTTGCAAGGACAGGCGTACGGCTGTCAGCAAATCTACTTCCTGCGATTTCTGGATGTATTCAACCAGTTGCACTAGCACTTCCGTGTCGGTTGTACTGCGGAACTTTACTCCTTCCTGTTCTAACTGCTTCTTCAACGTGATGTAGTTCTCGATGATTCCGTTATGAATTAGAGCTAGGTTGTTCGACTCTGAATAGTGAGGGTGCGCATTGGTTGAGTTCGGCTCGCCGTGTGTAGCCCAACGTGTGTGAGCGATACCCACACAGCCTGTTACATCTTTGTCGCTGGTATATGCCTCGAGGTCGGCCACCTTGCCTTTTGTCTTGTATACTTGTAAATCTCCGCGGTCGGTAATGAGTGCTACACCAGCACTGTCATATCCGCGATACTCCAGACGTTTCAGTCCCTTGATGAGCACGGGATATGCACTTCGTTTTCCCAAATATCCTACGATTCCACACATAGTCGTTTTGTTTTATTTTGGTTTATGTTGTTGCTGTTAAATAGCGAAAGACTCTGTGTCAAAACGCTTTGTTTCGATTGGCAGAGTCTTTGTTGCTTATCTTTGTGTTGATTGCTCTAAAGTAATCCTAATTCCTTGAATGAATCCACGAGTGCCGAAACACAACGGTCAACTTGTTCTTTCGTGTGAGTTGCCATGAGGGCTACTCGGACAAGTGTGTCTTGTGGAGCACATGCAGGAGGGATGACAGGGTTGATGAATACACCTTTCTCGAATGCTGTCTTAGTCACTTCGAAGGTCTTCTCAACATTGCGTACATACAATGGAATAATCGGACTCTCGGTGTCGCCGATTTCGAATCCTGCATCGCGGAACTGCTTCAGCGCGTAGTTGGTAATCTTCCAAAGATTCTCTATTCGCTCTGGCTCAGTCTTCAGGATGTGAAGAGCTTCCCTTGCAGCAGCAGTAGCTGCAGGTGTGTTGCTTGCACTGAAGATGTATGTGCGTGAATTATGACGCAACCAGTTAATAGTGTCGCTGTCAGCAGCAATAAATCCGCCAATCGAAGCAAGCGACTTCGAGAATGTACCCATGATGAGGTCTACGTCGTCGGTTACGCCGAAATGGTCGCACGTACCTCGGCCGTTACGCCCGAACACACCAAGACCATGAGCTTCATCCACCATAATGCTTGCGTTATACTTCTTCTTCAGTTCAACGATTTCAGGAAGCTTTGCTAAGTCACCTTCCATTGAGAAGAGACCGTCTGTAACAATCAACTTGATGGCCTCCGGGCGACAGCGCTTCAGCTGCGCTTCAAGGTCGGCCATATCGTTGTGCTTGTAATGATAGAAGGTTGAGAATGCGAGTCGACGACCGTCTACAATGGATGCGTGGTCGCGGTCATCACCAAGGATGTAGTCGTTGCGGCCTGTCAATGCAGATACAACACCTGAGTTGACGGTGAAGCCTGTTGAGTATACCAGAGCTTCATCCTTGCCGACGAATTCTGCCAGTTCGCGTTCCAGTTGAATATGCAGGTCGAGGGTTCCGTTGAGGAAGCGTGAGCCGGCACATCCTGTGCCGTATTTTTTCAAGGCTGCAACAGCTGCATCAACGATTCTCTTGTCGTAAGTGAGTCCCATGTAAGAGTTGGAACCAAACATAAGAACCTTCTTGCCATCCATGATCACTTCCGTGTCCTGGTGACTGTCGATTTCTCTAAAATAAGGATATATACCAGCCTCCATATACTTCTGAGGCTCTCTATAGTCCTTAAATCTGTCTTGTAACAAACCCATAACTTTCATTGAGTGTGAAGCCAAATCATCAAATATTTCACCAATATATAATATTAAGGTGTGATTGTCTCACCTTGTCTTGGCAACACTCGGTTTATATATTATTATTCGTTTAATTCGTCATACGGGCTGCAAAGTTACGAAAAAAGTAGCATACTCCACACTTTTTTTCAAAAAAAATGCGCTTTCTGTTAAAAAACAACTTCAAAAGGATTGATAACTCGTTCTTTTTTTCTACTTTTGCAAGCCGAATTTAGCAATTAAGGACATAGACCATTGGAATTTTGAAGAAAATAGTTTTCATATATAATCCAATCTCCGGCATTTCGGGCAAACGGATGATTATCAGCCAAATCGAGAGCCGACTCGACAAGTCGCTCTATTCCTATACCATCCGTAAGACTGAATATGCAGGTCACGCCACCGAACTGGCTCGTGTAGCCGTTCGCGATGGTGCGGATGTGGTTTGTGCCATCGGAGGCGACGGAACTGTGAACGAAGTGGGACGTGCCCTCATCGACACCGATACTGCTCTCGCCATCATTCCGTCAGGTTCAGGTAATGGCCTGGCACGTCATCTACATATTCCGCTCGACCCCATCAGCGCCATCGAACTAATCAATGAAGGAACGGTACGTAAGATGGATTATGGCGTCATCAACCTCCATCCTTTCTTCTGTACATGTGGCGTTGGGTTCGATGCATTCATTTCCGAGAAGTTTGCCAAATCGAAGATTCGTGGGCCGATTGCTTATGTCGAAAATGTCTTGCGTAACGGGCTGAATTACAACCCAGAGACTTACGACATCGACATGGTGAGCGAGGAGGAGGAACACATTGTCCAGAAAGCATTCCTCATTGCCTGTGGCAATGCTTCGCAATATGGTAACAACTTCTACATCACCCCACAGGCATCTGTTCGCGACGGCTTGCTCGATGTCACTATCATCCATCCTTTCACCTTGATTGACATTCCACAGATGGCCATCCACCTCATGGGCGGTACGCTCGACGATGATAGCCACATCAGCACATTCCGATGCAAAAGCCTTTCCATTTATCGCAAGAATCCAGGTGCTATTCACTACGACGGCGACCCTGCCGAGGCTGCCAGCGAAATCGAGATCGCCATCGTGCCCAAGGGACTGCTGTGTGTATGCCCCAAGGACGAAGGAATGCTCGATGTGGCCGAGACTGTTCAGAACGTCATTGTGGAGCAGTTGCGCTTGGCTCAGATGCGCTCTGAGGAGCTTATCAAGCTCAACCGCCGCAACAATCGCCGACTGAGGGAGCAGACGCAGCGAAACACGAAGAAGCTGCGTGAGGAAACCATGAAGTTGTTGGAGAAAATAAAGAAATAAGCAAGGACCGAAGCCCTTGCTTATTCTTTTATTTACTTATGTCTTCTGGCGGCTTTTTTCTTGACCTTGCCGCTTGTGCTCTTGACTTTGTCGTCGACTTTCTCGTCTTTCACGACATCCTTTACCTTTGTTTGCTCAACCTTTCCGTCTACTTTCTCATCCTTGACGATATTCTTCACCTTTATCTTCTCCTCCTTTCCGTCCATCTTCTCAATCTTGAAGTCGGTGGCTGAGAACCATCCCGCGGTTGGTTCCATGCCCGTGTATTCTTCGAGGGTGGTGACACCGTAGGTGATGCTGCAAGGCTGCTTTACCACAAGGTCGTCGATGACTACGTAGCTCCATCCATATCCGTTACCCCAGTTGGCATCAGCAATTTTCTGCAATGTGGTCTGAGTCTTCGATTTCAGCATCTCGAAGGCGAGAACTTCGTCTGGGTTGCTCACTTCGATGTCGAAACTGTCTTGTAGCATCACGCTTGCAACATGGTGGATCGGGCCACCTTCTGCTTCGTAGACAGGAATCTCAGCCAGACGAATCTTATTGTCGCTACCGAGGATGGCGAAGACACATTTGTGCTCGTCGTTGGCCTTCACAACAGCCGAGAGTCGATAAGTACCAGGCTGGAGCGAGTCGTAGCGTTGGATAAGTACCTTGGCTGGCGTATCGTCGCAATAGACATCGAGGTAGCGCTTGTCTACGTTGCCGTCCATATACTCGCCAGAATAGGTGCAGCGCTGGCCGTCGCCCCATCCTTCGTCAACCACTACGGTCCATCGACCGTCTTGCAGGAAGTTCCAGTCGGTGTTGTTGTGGTAGAAGCCGTCTTCGCGAATGTACTGCTGGCGCTCAGCTTCACGTTCTGCGTAGTAGTGCTCATTTCGCATGTGTTGTAAGCGGTCGTAGGTCGATACGGAGAGGATGATGAATACGATGCTGAGGGTGATGGTGACAACCCATCCGATAGCCCATAGAACACGCTGTAAGTTGCTCATCGGCTTGGCTTTCTTAAACGAACTCAGCGACGAGTGGATGCTGCAATAGAGCACGATGCCGATAGAAATCAACATGGTGACGCAGGCGATGATGAGGTAGGCGAAGAAGGCAGTCCGGTCCGCCACCCATACAGGAGATACGTCTCCATTGAGGGTTTCTGGAATTTCCTGACAGAATACTGTGAGAAGTACTCCTGTCGCGATGATACATCCGATGCAGTTGATGGCGGAGCAGATAGCGATGATGATTGACATGATGCCCGTGAAGATGTTCCAGCCGCTCACGTTACTCTTCTTTGTGTATGCCACATTCTGTTTCTTTACCTCACTTGTCAGGTTCTGTGGTGTGACTGGCACACCTCTCATTCTCAGGCTGTCCTCAGGCGTTGTGGCTGCTGGGATGCATAGGCCAAGGACGAAGTAGATGACCTCAGGAACGAATGCCAAAGGAATAAAGAGAACAAAGATAGGTCCCCCAAACAAAATAGAAAATAATGTCGAAAAGGTAAACCATCCGATGCATAGCAGGGCAAATAGCCAACGCAACGTATTGGCACTAGTTCCTATATAGTGGGCTGCACCTGAGAGTACACCGAATAGAACACTGTGATATGTGTCACGATAGTATTTCTTCTTGTTAAGCATCTCGTGTAGGTGGGCGGCTTTTTGCTTCTGCTCGTTGTTGGCAGAGCTTTTCTCAGAAGTTTGAGCATCACCTTCTGTGATGTCCTTCAAGTCACCGATCTGGTTGATGATGCTTTGAACGTTCTCAATCGTGATGGCCTGAGTACCGTTTCCCATCAGTTCGTCGAAGAGTTCTGCGATACGCTGCTCGATATCGTCAGCAATCTCGCTGCCACCTTCCTGTTTCATGAAATAGTTGCGCAGAGTCTCTGTATAGTGGCTCAGTAGCTCGTATGCATCCTCATCGATTTGATAGAGGCGTCCGCACAGGTTGATTTGTATATTCTTTTTCATAGACTTATTTTACTATTATACATTATTAATTATACTTATGAATTCCCTTTAATATTATGTATCGTATGTTCCAGTTCGTTCCATGCGGCATCCATTTGTTTCAGTGCCTCCTGGCCTTCGTTCGTCAATACATAATATTTACGTGGAGGACCCTGTGTGCTTTCTTGCCATTCATACGAGAGTACACCGTCGTTCTTCAGACGGGTGAGTAGGGGATAGAGCGTGCCTTCTACCACCAGCAAATTCGCTTCCTTCAGTCGACGAATGATGTCCGACGTGTAGTAAGGCTTTTCGCTCAGCAGGAGCATGATACAGTAATCAAGCATCCCTTTTCGCATCTGCGATTTCGCATTGTCTACATTCATAGTTTTATTTACTGCTATTGATAATTATTATTTCATTTCTCCCCCTCGGGGGAGTTAGAGAGGGGCTTTCTTTTATTTTACCCTATTGTCATCATCAGCTTCTCGAGGTTCTTCTTCTTCGTAGCATCCATGATGAGGAAGAGGTCGATCAACCACCAAATGCCACAGCCGCCACCAGTGAGCAGCTTACCGATACCAAGACCGATGTCACCGATGATAAAGCGGTCGATACCCAGTTCTCCGAACAATACCGACAGAATAATGGTAAGAACGGGGTTCGTGTAGTCCATTGCCATAATAGCCATTTCGTTGTTTGACGATAAGTTCATCAGACGTTCTCTAATCATAGGAATTGATTCTGCTGGGAAATTATCCCCTTTTGTTGCGATAAACAAATTTACTTTTTCTGCATCCATAATCTCATTAATTTAAATTTAAATCATTACTATTATATTTTTATATTTTCCTTCAATTTTTAGCACTTTTCTATCGCCAAGTACTGTTTTACGCTGCAAATCTAGGCAAAATATTAATACCTTGCAATACATAGTACTAAAAATCTTCGATTAATTAACATTATTTAACTGAAAGTACCGTATTTTGCTCTTTCTTACCCCCTGTTAAAGCTAATAAGAGTCTTCCTTTTTGGGTGTGGAAAAATGATTTGAATAAAAAGACTCAAGATAAGAAGAATAATATTCTTGGAAGATTAAACCAAACGGGAGTTCAAATGTCTAAATAGTGTGAAAATTTAAAAAGATTATAAAAAGAAATTGAAATCATTGATATCGGAAATACCTAACAACTGTACAATATTGTATAATAACAACTTATTATGAAAAAATTATTATTGCCTATTCTGCTCATGGTAGCAGTATCTGCAGGTGCTGCAGAAAACCCAGTGTTAACGATTGAGGGTGGTCAGGTGCAAGGTGTATTGGCTGATGATCATCCTGATGTGTATGTTTATCGTGGCATTCCTTATGCTGCTCCTCCTATCCGTGAGAACCGCTGGAAGGCTCCACAGCCTGTTGTGCCTTGGAAGGGTGTGAAGATCTGTGATACGTTCGGTCGCCCAAGTTATCAGGCTATTCAGTACACCGGTGGTTACTACACCGAGTGGGGTTATGGTAAGGAGGCTGCCTTCAGTGAGGACTGTCTGTATCTGAATGTATGGACGAAGGCTCCTGGTAAGGCTACGAAGAAGCTGCCTGTTGCTCTTTGGATTCATGGTGGCGGTTACCGCGAAGGTTTCGGCTCTGAGCCTGAGTTCGACGGTCAGGAATGGGGTGCTAAGGATGTGGTTCTTGTCAGCATCAACTACCGTCTTGGTATCTTCGGTTTCCTGAATCACCCATTGTTGGCTGAGGAAAGCCCTAACAAGGTATCGGGTAACTATGGTATCCTGGACCAGATCGAGGCCCTGAAATGGATTAAGAAGAATATCGCCCAGTTTGGTGGCGACCCCAATAACGTAACTATTTTCGGTCAGAGTGCTGGTGGTGGTAGTGTCCGTACATTGTGCGAATCTCCATTGGCTCGTGGTTTGTTCCACAAGGCTGTGATCATGAGTGCACAGGGTCTGAGCATTCCTAATCCTAACGGAGGTGGCATGATGGGTGGCCGTCGTATGGGTGGCTCACCGGCTGATGCAGGTGAAAATGCCAAGAAGATGTTCGACTGGGCAGGAATGACTGACCTTCAGCGTATGCGTCAGGCTTCTACTGAGACTGTTTTCGCTCTGCCTACCATTTACTCACAGGTGAACAGCGCAAATCAGCAAGGTGGCGGCGGCTTTGGCGGCATGATGGGTATGGGCATGGGAATGATGTACATGCCTACAATCGACGGATATGTCAGCAAGAAGAGTTTCGATGATGCTACTCGTGATGGTTCACTTGCAGATGTTCCTTATATGATTGGTTACACACTGAACGATATGGGTGATATGAGTGCCGGCATTGCTGAGTTCTGTAAGGTTCGTCAGCAGAAGGGTGGTAAGGCTTGGGCTTACGAGTTTGCTCGTCCATTGCCAGACGATGGCAGCCATCCTGAAGTAACACAGCGTCTACGTGGTGCATTCCACTCTTCTGACCTCTGGTTCGTATTCAAGTCTCTGAAGCATTGCTGGCGTCCTTGGACAAAGGGCGACTGGGACCTCTCTGAGAAGATGTTGACTGCATGGACCAACTTCGCTAAGTACAGCGATCCTAACGGACCTCAGGGTGGTGTGTGGAAACCTTGCACGGAGCAGAATCCTAAGTTCATGGTCTTCAAACTGAACGATAAGGATGCTGAGGCTTCATTCTTCGGTGACCCTGAAAAGGCACAAGGTGGTGGTGGCTTCGGCTTCGGTTTCGGAGGATAGTGAGAAAAGAATAAGGAGTTAAAAAGGGAGTTAAAGAGGAAGTAAAGCTTGCAAGCAGGCAGGGAGTTATGCGCTGAAGCGCAGGACAATACCACAGCACCTGCAAAGTAACGTCCACGAGCAACGCGAGTTAACTTCCATGGGCAAAGCCCATTAACTTCCTGCCGCAAGGCATAACTTCCACGAACAAAGTGAGTTAACTTCAATAAATTAATAATAAATTGTCTAATTGTAATTAAGATTATGAAAAAAGTAATTCTTTCAATGATGGCGCTCGTATGTATGACAGCGTCTGCTCAGTTTGGTGGTTTTGGCGGCTTTGGCGGCGGAGGTGGTAACCCTTGGGTCGATTCAGAGAAACCTGTATCAGAAGATTTCGTACCAGCATTAAGCAACCAGGACAACAAGCAGTATCCACAGGTGAACTCTGCACGTCAGGTTCGTGCCCAGATTTCAGCTCCTAATGCTACGAAGGTGGGTCTTGACATCGCTGGTAAGATTTATACCATGACGAAGGATGCAAACGGTGTATGGACAGGTGTTTCTGCTCCTCAGGATCCTGGTTTCCACTACTATCAGTTGAACATCGACGGTGCAAGTGTTCCAGATCCAGGAAGCACATACTACTATGGTGCAAGCCGTTGGGGTAGTGGTATCGAAGTTCCATCTGACGACCAAGATTTCTGGCAGGTAAAGAATGTGCCTCAAGGTTCAATGGGCGAGGTATATTACTACTCAAGCTATACAGAGAAGATGCGTCGTTGCTTCGTCTATCTGCCAAACGAGTACTTCACCAATCCTACTAAGAAGTTCCCAGTTCTCTATCTGCAGCATGGTATGGGTGAGAACGAGTACAGCTGGCCATATCAGGGTCGTGTCGCAGCTATCATGGACAACCTCATTGCAGCAAAGAAGGCTGTTCCTTTCATCATCGTGATGGATAACGGTCTGAATGCTCGCAAACCACAACCACAGGGTCAGGCTGGCCAAGGTGGTGGCGGCTTTGGCGGCTTTGGTGGCGGCTTTGGCGGCTTCGGTGGTGGTTTCGCTGAAGATTTCAAGCAGGTACTCTTCAATGACATCATCCCAATGGTTGAAAAGAACTACCGTGTGATTGCCGATCCAGCTCACCGTGCATATGCAGGTCTGTCAATGGGTGGTATGCAGGCACGTGAGGTGACACTCGCTAACCCAGGCAAGTTCGCTTACGTAGGTTCATTCAGTAGCGGTGCATGGAGTGTTGATCAGGTGAAGAATTCTGAAGGTTTTGTGAAGAATACCAAACTGCTCTTCATGAGTGGCGGTGGCAAGGAAAACATGGGTTGTGTTGAGGCTGCAAAGAACATCAAGGCACTCGGTATGAATGCTGTTGGTTACGAATCACCAGGCACAGCACACGAGTTCCACACTTGGCGTCGCAGCCTGTATGAATTCGCTCAGTTGCTCTTCAAATAAACAACGTTTTTAACAGCAAAAGAGGATGTGTCAACTTGACATGTCCTCTTTTTGTGTGCCAATTATTCCCACCTTGGGAATGAAATGTTCCCACGTTGGGAACGAAACGTTCCCACACTGGGACTAAAAAGGCTTAAGCTTTCTTTCCAAAGTCAACATGTACGAGTTGTATGGATAAAGTAGTCGAAAACAGATGCTTTCGGCACTTTTTGTATAGAATGTATCCTTTTTAGGCATTATTTGTGTTGTCATTGTCTTTGTATTGAAATTTATTTATTAATTTTGCAGCATCGTGGAGCGGATGTGTGAATTGACGAATCCTATTTATTATCAATAAACAAATCAATTATCAATTACTAAACAATTCAAATCATGAAAAAAACAATTCTTTCAATCATGATGCTTGCGGCTGTGTCGGTATCAGCTCAGCAGAGAAACAACAACGTTCCGTCGTATGCTGACGCCGTTGAGGATTTCAAGCCAAACGTGACGAACCAGCCTGGACGTCAGTATCCGATGGTGAACTCGCAGGGTGCTGTTCGTGTACAACTTCGTGCTCCAGGCGCTACTTCAGTTCAGTTGGATCTGGGCAGAAGATATGAGATGGTAAAAGACGAACGTGGTGTGTGGACAGGCACTTCGGCTCCTCAGGATGTAGGTTTCCACTACTATCAGTTGATTGTTGACGGTACAGCGATGCCTGATCCAGGTACTGTTTCGTTCTTCGGAGCAGGCCGATGGGGTAGCGGCATAGAGATTCCATCGAAAGACATGGACTTTTGGCAGGTGAAGAATGTTCCTCAGGGTGCTGTAGAAGAGAAATACTACTGGTCGAAAGCGACAGAGAGCATGCGTCACTGCTATGTCTATCTGCCCAACGAATATGGTAAGAATCCCAACAAGAAATATCCCGTACTGTATTTGCAACATGGTAATGCCGAGAACGAGTACGGATGGTCTGTTCAGGGTCATGCCGGCCAGATTATGGACAACTTGATTGCAGAGAAAAAGGCTGTTCCTTTCATCATCGTGATGGATTACGGCCAGGGTCAGAACATTCATTTGAAAGGACAGTATGCTCCCCAGCAGCCACAGCAAGGACAGCAGGGAGGTCGCGGAGGCAGTAACGATGCATTCCAGGTGGTCCTGATGACCGATATCATTCCGTTTATCGAGAAGGAGTATCGCGTGATTGCTGATGCTCAGCATCGCGGTATGGCAGGTTTGTCGATGGGTGGCGGTCAGACTCGCCGTATTACCCTTGCCAATCCTACTACATTTGCATACGTAGGTATGTTCAGTGGTGGTACCATCAGTGTAGAGGATGTGAATGGCGCAGAAGGCTTCAAGAAGACAAACAAACTTGTGTTTATGAGTAGCGGAAGCAAGGAGAACCCAAGAGTGATGGAAGCTGCTGAGAACCTCAAGAAGAATGGCATGAACGCTGTAGGTTACATCTCCGAGGGTACAGCCCACGAATGGCATACCTGGCGTCGTAGCCTTTATGAGTTCGCTCAGTTGATTTTCAAATAATCGATCGTAACGAACCGAAAAGGAATAAAGTGTCGAAAGTGTTTGCTTTCGACACTATTTTCACATCAATCACTTTTTTTATGCAGAATTTGAGTCTTTTTCTTTGTTTTTTGACCATTATTTAGGAAACTTTGTTTATCTTTGTACGTTTTATTAACAAAAACTATTCTATTATGAAGATTCTATTCAGACACTCATGGGCGACATATTGCCTGATTTGTACTGCATTACTGCTGTCAACCGTTTTTATTGCTTGTGGAAGTAGTGACGACTCTGACACTCCTGACACACCCGAGACTCCGGTTAATCCAGAAGCCGATCTGCACGTGCCGGTTACTGGTGGCACCATCACGAAGGGCGACATTGCGCTCACTTTCCCAAGTGGCACCTACGACAGTGACACGAAGGTGGCCATTACTGAAGTGAAGAAAGGGGAAATAGGTGGTGAGAACGAAGCATCGCCATTCTATCAGGTTACGCTGCCTATGTCGAGTAATAAACCCTTTTCCGTGAAAATGAAGGCAGATAAGGCTGACGGTAATATAAGTTTCGTGGTTTTCTCCACAGGCTATGCCATTTCGGGAAACAGTGACGCAACGAACGAAAGTAGGTTGGAGACGGTTTACAATAATGGTGAGTACACCGCTATCATGCCTGCTTTCGACAGAAACGACAGCAAAGAAAACACCACTCTCATTATTGGTTTGGGTAAACTTCCTGATTACAACGTAGCTGAAGCAAGGATGACTACACGAGCCAATAATTCGGTTATTGGCAAGGAGGGTAATGTAAATTGGGAACTGGACATAACCTATGGTTACATGGACAAATACTCATTGAATTATCGTAAGCTTGAGGCTCTACTTCCCCAAGTGAACTTATATATTAAGGAGTCCATACGTACTATTAATAGTTTGGGTCTTCATATTCCTGACACTGCTACCCTTCATTATCATATTAATGCACCATCGTTAATCTGGCCGGAAAGTGATGGATATTTCTCAGCTAGTCCGCTGAGCAGGGATTTCGATTGTATCAACTTGTTAGATAAGTTGGTGTTAGGTAGTGATACAAAAAGACTCAAGATGTCGATTCTTCATGAGACATTTCATAACTTCCAGACCTACTATCTTCCTGGTAACTGGTACAAACCGATAGGTAGTCATAACACCATGTTCGAATCGGGTGCAGTTTGGATAGAGAAATATATGAATAATGGCCAGCTCAATGGTCAATGGCAGAAAGAAGCAGGATTGGCCAACAATATCTTAAACCATTTCAGAATTGGTCTTTCGCGTTCAAGTACTGACATTTTGGGACAATACGTTGATTTAAGTCCCTATGCTGAATATGGTTATGCGCAGGCACCGTTGCTCTACTACATGATTAGCAAGAACTACTCACGTGGCTATGATGACACCGTCATCGCAAGTCTTTATGATCATTATTGGAAACTAATATCGGATGCGGATTACACTTTCGTTGATGTCCTCGACGATTGGTATTTTGGTGTCTTTAGTGAAGAGTTCTTCGATGGCGCAGACAATATCAACGACTACTATCTTGCGCTTTGGAAAGGCGAGGTGATGTCAGCTTTCAGTTTTGACAATTCTGAGTCGGTCCTTGAAGATCATAATATGAAAGTCGACATTATGAACGAAAAGAATAACAAATTCAGCCTCGATGGAAAGGTATATCCTTTCGGATGCGAGGGACTGCTATTCAAAATGGACAAAACGAGTTTCAAGGACAGTCTGCTCAATGAGAATGAGATGGTTATAAAGCAGGATGCAGAAGGTGTGAAGACCTACCTTCTCTATACTCAAGGACCTAAAACATACCAGTGGCCTACCGTGGCAGTGAAGGGCGACTCCATTGTCATTACAGGAGAAGAACTTGAAGCCTTGCGTAAACAGTATGGATTTTTCAGCAGCTATTTCTTCCTTCTGACAGTTAGAGAGGATTGCTCGTTGTCGGAAACGGGGACAATCCCTTCGAAAGTAAGTGTCGAACTGCGTCAACAGGATACTGAAGAAATAAGCAAGGTGATAATATATCCTAGACTGGCCTTGATAAAGGATGAGGAGGAGTACACACCCGATCGCAACCTAAATATGAGATTCGAGCAAAAATACAAAGAAGTGAAAACCAGTCGTTTTGGAGAAAACAAAAAGAACATGCATGTGGTGTGCTCCACTTACATAGAATGGGCGGATGCTTCCTATCCTATTGAAAATCGCTATGCCAAATACAATTTGTCTTTCGATATAGAAGACGTTGACAAAGGCATCCCTGCTGGTACTTCCAAAATAACAAATGTGCATTATGAATGTTTGAACGAACCTTCGGATGAAAAACGTAAAACGTCAAACTTTAACATATTTACATGGAAGATGGATATACCCACCATACCTATGACTGACACCAACTACGAATGGAGCGGCACACGTAATGATGGTATAGAGTTCAAGAACTTCTCCTACCTGATTACAAACTATGGATATGGAGCTGGCACTTGGGATGAGCGGGTTACACTGAAGGGCAGTGGTGACGACCGCATCAGGATTCTTGTCACTTTTGTCAATCCGCCTAAATAAAGGATGGGACGTGCACGTGAAATATATAAGGTAACAATCGTTGGCAGCATCGGTAATGTGGTGCTGCTGACGTTTAAGTTTATAGCTGGCTTCGTCGGACATAGTTCGGCAATGGTGGCTGATGCCGTACATTCGCTGTCTGACTTCCTGACCGATATCGTGGTACTGGCGTTCGTGCATGTTAGTTCGAAACCGCAGGACGAATCGCACGACTATGGGCACGGGAAGTTTGAGACGATTGCCTCGTTCCTCATTGCCTTAGCACTGATTGCAGCAGCTACAGGCATTATGTTCTCTGGAGGCGTGAAGTTGTTTGACTGGCTGCATGGCGAGCAACTCGAGGCACCCGATATGCTGGCACTCTGGGCCGCGTTGATATCGATAGCTGTAAAGGAAGTACTGTATCACTACACCATCGCACGAGCCAAAGCACTGAATTCGCAGGCCATGATGGCCAATGCGTGGCATCATCGGAGTGATGCGCTCTCGTCCATTGCTACCGCAGTAGGTATCGGAGGTGCCATCCTGTTGGGCGACCGTTGGACCATCCTCGACCCAATCGCCTCGATGTTGGTGGGTCTGATGTTGGTGAAGGTTGCTATTGAGTTGCTGAAGACCAGTGTGGGTGAACTGACTGACAGTTCGCTGCCTGAAGAGACGGAGAAGGAAATAGAAGCTATCATCATGGAATTTCCTGACGTAACTGAGCCACACAACCTGCGTACACGTCGTATCGGTAATAGAATTGCCATTGAGACCCACATCCGTATGGATGGCAATATATCACTTCATGAGTCGCACGAACGAGCTACTGCCATCGAACGCAGGCTGAAACAGCGCTTCGGAGGGAAGACCCATGTCACCATTCACGTAGAACCGAAGAAGCCTTTACAATAGTTGTTAGTTTCTAGTTTCTAGTTGTTAGAAGCTAAATGTAAACTGTAAACGGATTTAGTTATTAGAAATATGAAGCATGAAATCAAGTGATTATCGACAATTGAAGGTTTGGCAAAAGGCCATGGACTTAACTGTGGAGATATATAGTCTCGTCAATAAATTTCCTCGAGAAGAAAACTATGCCTTGTATGATCAAATGCGCAGATCTGTAGTATCCATTCCCTCTAACATCGCAGAAGGACAGGGACGTAATTCTGCCAAAGAATTCGTGAATTTCTTGTCAATTGCCCGTGGTTCGCTATGGGAATTAGAAACTCAGATAGAAATAAGTGAACGATTACATTATATTAATTCGGGCCAAAAGAATAAAGTCTATGAACAAACGGAAGAAATTGGTAAGATGCTCAATGCCCTAGCAACTTCTCTAGAACAAACTCCAATAACTAGAAACTAAAATCTAGAAACTAGAAACTAATATCTAATGTCTAAAGTCTACAAAAACCTGTTTATTGATTTTGATGACACGTTGTACGACACCCACGGCAACGCGGTTATCGCCCTCACAGAAATCTATGAGGCGTTTCATTTGGAACGCTATTTTGAGCATCCCAAAGTATTTTACGATGCCTATTGGCAAGCAAATATCGACCTTTGGAGTCAGTATGCGAAGGGAGAGATTACGAGAGATTATCTGATTGTGGAACGTTTCCGCCGCCCCTTGAGTGTGGGCCGTGGATTGGATGTGACGGTTGACCTCTGTCTGCGTATCAGCGATGCATTTTTAGATAGATGTGCTGACAAACCTGGGGTGGTGGATGGTGCACACGAACTGATGGACTACCTCAAGGAGAGGGGCTACAGGATGCACATGTGCAGCAACGGATTTCATGAGGTGCAATACAAGAAACTGAGGGCTTGCGGCCTGAAGGACTATTTCACGACTGTCATCCTGAGCGAGGATGCAGGTGCCAACAAACCTTCCCAGCAGTTCTTCGATTATGCGTTCAAGATTTCGGGAGCCAAACCCGATAACACCTTGATGATTGGCGATAACTTCGATACCGATATCATGGGAGCCAAACGAGCCGGACTGGATGTGCTTTATTTCAATCGTTTTCCGGAACATCCAGCACCGCAACCTGTCGACTATGAAGTCACTTCCTTGCGCGATATCATGAAGCTATTGGCTTGAGCTTCGGATAGCGAATCGCGATACATAGCAATACCGCCACACCAAGTGCCATCGGGTAGTAGAGATACTGCACGATGTCGATGGGCGTGATGGTTGCGAGCGTCTGACATTCATTTGCCAACCCCGTTGCAATCAGTACCTGGGCACCGTAAGGCAGCAACCCTTGGGTGAAACACGACATCGTGTCGAGAATACTGGCTACCTTACGATTATCCAATCCGAACTTATGAGATATGTCATGTGCAATACTGCCAGTAGTGATGATGGCAACGGTGTTGTTGGCCGTACAGATGTTCACCAGACATACCAGCATTGCGATGCAGTATTCTGCACCACGTTGTCCTCGGATGTTCTTGGTGAGGCGTTCGATGATGTAGTCGATACCGCCATTGTAGCGTATCATCGCCAACATACCGCTGGCTAAAAGCGTCATGATGATCAGTTCGCTCATCCCCATCATACCGTCAGCCATACTGCTGAACCATCCGAACACATCGTATGCCCCTCCAACAATGCCGATTACGCCTGCTACGATGGTACCGATTGTGAGCACCAAGAGGACGTTTACGCCACAAACGGCTGTCACGATAACCACGATATACGGAATCACTTTCACAAAGTCAATCGGTTGCAGCCCCGTTGGAGCAGCGATGTCGCGTCCCATCACGGCATAGACGATGAGCATGATGATGGCGATGGGGAACACAATCTTTGAGTTCACCTTAAACTTATCGCTCATCTTACATTGCTGCGTCTGAGTGGCTACGATGGTGGTGTCGCTGATGAATGAGAGGTTATCACCGAAAAACGCTCCACCTACTACGATACCGATAATCAGGGCCATGTTGGTATCCGATTGCGCAGCGATACCTGCAGCTACGGGTGTCAGGGCTGCAATGGTGCCTACAGAGGTACCGATAGCTAACGAGATGAAGCATGCAGCAAGGAAGATACCAGCAAGAATCATGGAGTGGGGTAGGACCACCAGTGCCATATTCACCGTTGCATCCACCGCACCCATTGCTTTTGCAGCACCGGCAAACGCACCGGCAAGGATGAAAATCCACAACATCAGCATCATGTTCTTACTTCCCGCACTCTTTGAGAAAATCTGAATACGGTGGTTGATGCCACCCTTCGTAATCGCGATGGCATAGACCGACGAGATGAGAAACGCCACGATGATGGGCACCTTGTAGAAGTCTTGCACGATGATGCTTGTCACCAGATATAGACATAGAAACACGAAGAGGGGAGAGAGCGCAAGTAATCCCCGCGTATGATTGGACTTTTTATAATTCATAATTTATAATTCATAATGCATAATTGACCATTGAACATTATTTCATTGCAAAAGTACAAAAAAGATTACAGTTGATTGTTTAAAGATTAAAGTTTTTTGCTTTTTTCAAAAAATTATGAATTATGCATTATGAATTATGCATTTTTTTGTACTTTTGCATTCCAAAAGCATACGGATGAAGTCATTTCCTCACATATTCGGCATTGTTGCAGCGTTTTATCGCTTCACTCTTCACTCAGCCTTTGAGCCAATAGATGAATTACGCTCCACTCTTCACTCTTCACTCTCTACTCTTCACGCTCCTACTCCTCATAAGTTGCAAGCAGGAGAAACCGCGCGAACTGGGTGTGTTTCGTACCCCTAATGCGACGGAGAGTATCGACCTTGATGGTATACAGGCCAATGGCGAACTCATCGTCCTTACCCTCTATGGTGCGCAGAGTTACTTTGAATTCTACGGTGAGGGATATGGTACGCTCTTCAAACTGGCCGATGCTTACGCTAGCAGTATCGGGTGTACCGTTCGTGTGGATGTGATGCGTTCCGAATCCGAATTGATGCAGCACCTCTTGGCTGGCGATGGCGACATTGTGACATACGGTATGCCTGTCAACGATTCGTTGCAGCATCAGTTCCTGTTGTGCGGTCAGCACGAACTTACTCAGTTCATCGATAGTCTAAAACCCATTGCGTGGTTGGTACGTCAGGATGCCCCTCTGTTGGCACAGTCAGTCAACCAATGGATGACAGATCATCAGCATGAGTTTAAGTCTCTCACCACCTTACGTGTGACCGATAGTTCAGGTCGTGTCTATGCCCCTCGTCGTCATGCCTACAGCCCCATCCTCAATCGTGCCAAAGGACAGATATCCCACTATGACCACCTGTTCCGCAAGTACTCCACCCAATGCAATTGGGACTGGCATCTCCTTGCTGCTCAGGCCTATCAAGAGAGTGCATTCGACCCTAATGCCGTGTCGTATATGGGTGCGTTGGGATTGATGCAGTTGATGCCGAAAACAGCCCAGAGTATGGGCGTAAGCATATCCGATGCCTTCAATCCAGAAATCAACCTCCGTGGTGCTGTACGACTCATCAATAAACTCAACGACCACTATCGCACCATCAGCGATCCTAATGAGCGCATCAAGTTTATCCTCGCAGCCTACAATGCAGGCTCAGGCCATATCGACGATGCCCGTAGTCTTGCACGCAAATACGGCAAGAATCCCGATCAGTGGAATGGTAATGTGGACCAGTGTGTACTCCATCTCAGCGAAGCCCGCTACTTCAACGATGAAGTCGTACAGTGTGGTTATATGCGTGGCACCGAAACCTACCATTATGTCTATAACATCATGGATCGATGGAATGAGTACAGGAAAGTGAAATAGTGGACAGCGGAGCTGTACGACACGTGGCTGAAGCCACTATGATACGGAGTGAACTCCTACGAAACGCAACGGAGTTGCTACGATACGCTGCGCTACGCCACGGAGCGATGCTCCTACGATACGCTGACGCTACGAAAACATAAATAGTCTACCGTTTACGGTTTACAGTTTACCGTTTGTTTAACGAAAACGGTCGCTAACATAGTAAAAACAACCCCTTTGCGACCGTTTTCGTGCATTTTTCTTGGTTGTTTGATGAAAAAGAAGTACCTTTGCGGCCTAAGGCCGCGAAACTGCTCACGCTCGGCAATCGATTCAAGCATCATTGCCCTCGCTTAACTGCAGCTTTATCGGCATCAGTCACGAACAAATAATAAAGATGTTATGAATAAGCTTTTCATTGGACGCGAGAAAGAACAGCAGCAGTTGAAGGAATACCTCAACTCTGATCAGTCTGAATTCATTGCAGTATATGGACGTAGGCGCGTAGGTAAGACGTTCCTTATACAGAAAGTCATCGGCAGCGACTATGCCTTTTACGTGGCTGGCATGAACAAGGTGTCGATGCACATTCAGCTGAAGAATTTTATGCAGGGCATCAGGAAGAACCGCCCAGAAGTGCCTTTTGTCAAGACATGGCTTGACGCTTTTATCGCTCTGGAGAATTATTTGGAATCTATGCCAAAGGGAAAGAAGATTGTCTTTATCGATGAAATGCCTTGGATGGACACCCCTCGTTCCAATTTTATCAGCGGCTTGGAGCATTTCTGGAATTCGTGGGCATCGTGGCGTGATGACATCAAACTGATAGTTTGTGGCAGTGCAACGTCATGGATTATCAACAACCTGATAAAGAATAGGGGTGGTCTTCATAACCGTGTAACACACAAGATTCCGTTGAAACCTTTTACGCTGAAAGAGTGCCAGATGTATTTTGATGCACGGGGATTCCGCCTGTCAACGAAGCAGATAGCCGAGTGCTATATGGTTCTTGGTGGTGTTCCTTTCTATCTGTCCAAAATGGATAAGGGAGAAGGAGTGGCACAGAATATTGACAGGCTTGTTTTTTCTGAGGATGGCGAACTGCATGACGAGTTCCAAAGTTTGTACAACTCATTGTATAAGAATGCCGCCAACCACATCAAAATAGTTACAGCATTGGCAACGAAAGGGAAAGGGTTGACCCGACAGGAAATCCTTGAAAAGACCCGGCTCGCTGATAATGGTAAATTCTCCATGATGCTTGAAGAGTTGGGGAGTTGTGGCTTTATCCGCAGTTATGAACCTTTCCTCATGACAAATGGAAATCAGTTAAGTCAGAACTCCGAGGAACGGAAAAGCACAGATACGCTTTACCAGCTTGTCGACTCCTTTACTTTGTTCTACTTCCAAGTCATGAAGAAGGCAGATACCCATGATGCCAATTATTGGTCAAACAACCAAAACTCCCATGTTTATAGCACATGGAGTGGACTGTCGTTCGAGATGTTGTGTCTGAACCACGTGGAGCAGATCAAGATGGCATTGGGCATATCCGGCATTACAGCCAATGTCTTTTCGTGGTTTGGCAAAGGGGAACATCGTTCTGCACAGATTGATATGCTCATCGACCGTGCTGATAGGACTATCAACATTTGTGAAATGAAGTTTTGGAACAGGCCCTACACCATGACCGCCAAGGACGAAGATGACATTGAACGCAAGGTTTCAACATTCATCGAGACAACAAACACCGACAAGAATGTCATTGTGACCATGATAACGACCAAGGGCATTGAAAGGAATGAACATTCCGAATGCATCCAGCGTGAACTCATCCTGGACGATTTGTTTTGCTAGCATTTTAAGTAGTTTATCGGACAGCGGAGCTGTACGATACGTGGCTGAAGCCACTACGATACGGAGTGAACTCCTACGAAACACAACGGAGTTGCTACGATACGCTTTGCTACGCCACGGAGCGATGCTCCTACGATACGCTGACGCTACGTTACGCTTCGCTACGAAAACATAAATAGTCAACCGTTTACGGTTTACAGTTTATGTATAGCATCTAGCAACTAACAACTAGAAACTAAAGTCTAAAGTCTACTTTCGTGGAGCCGGCCGAAATGCAGGATGCATTTCCCAAAAATAAGGATGATTGACTCCGTCGAATTATCATTTCCCTCCAGAAACACAAAAAAGCTGGCCCGATAGGATGCCTTTTCGTGGAGCTGGCCAAGCAGCATGTAATGCTGCTACTCAAAACGAACGATTCCCTCCAGCTTCACCCCACAAAAAAACTGGCCCTATAGGATGCCTTTTATCGTGGAGCTGGCCAAGCAG
>JAFXNA010000011.1 GCA_017529865.1 Bacteroidaceae bacterium | reverse complement strand
TTTCTATGATGCTTTGTCGTCACCTCAGGGAGTAAAGGATGCATATTCAAATGAGGAATTCGTAAAACTCACAAAAGAACTGACAGAGCAGCTTCGCAAGAATAGAACCATAGACTGGAATCACAAGGATTCTGCACGTGCCAAGATGCGTGTAATGGTAAAACGTCTGCTGAAAAAATATCTCTATCCACCAGAGGGTCAGGAACAGGCTCTTCAAACGGTAATGGCTCAATGTAACAGATGGGCTGATGATGAGAGTAATTATTCTGTTTCAGAACCAGAAGCAAAAGTTGTGCCTCTGCATAAAAAGTCCGTTTCTTATCTGCATGATGATGATGAAGAAGATCTGATGATGGCAGCAGAAGACTATGAGTGTTATCCATGGGAAGGGGAAGACGACACCATTGTAAACTTCTTTGGGGATAACAGAATCATTCTAGTAGGTTGTTATAAGAATAAGAATTACTTGGAATGGATTCAGGAAAATGGAACCTATAGCATCAGATTGGGAAGAAGGAAAGGTTCGATGGAGGAAGAATCCGCATTGTTTAAAGAGACTTCACACCTTGTGTTGTATGATATTTCTCACCCCAACGATGTGAGGTTGTATGAGATTGTATCGTGCTGTGAGATGACAGGTGAACAACTCAAAGAAATGAATTATCCAAAACCACATCCAGGAAAGAAGTACATGACCTTTAAAATCAAGGAATCATCGCTAAATACAACCCTGTTGAACAATTATAACCTGATTGGAAGAGTCGTTCTGTACAATCCAAATCATGTGAAAGGCGCTCCCGTATTCTTGGAACTATAAAGTCTGCAAGAGCTGTGCTGAAAGCACCCAAACACCACTTCCGTACTCAGCTGTTAATAGCTTAATGGCTTAATAGTTTAATAGCATAATTGTAATGGTTATTGGTTATAGGCCTAGAACAATGTAAAAATTATAAAATGTAAAAATGAAAATTAGGTTAATCGCTTAATAGATTAATAGCTTAGTAGCTTAGTAGGTTAATAGCTTAGTTGTAAAGGTTAACAAAAGGAAAAAGATTGGGAAATGTGAGTTTTTTGTCAAAAATCGTAACTTTTGAGAATTTTGTTTGGTAGATTTGAGAATTTTGTGTACCTTTGCACCAAAAGTCGGGTGGAAAATGTGTGTGAAGCATTTGAAAGTCGGCATGAAAATGTGTAAATATGTACAAGCGAAAGATAGAAAATGTACTCCAATCGTGGTTGGATGATGCCTCACACAAGCCATTGGTTGTGAAAGGAGTCCGCCAGTGCGGCAAGACCAGCAGTGTGATGGACTTTGCCCAAAAGCATTTCAAGCATGTGGTATACTTGGATTTCCGTGAGCATCCGGACTACAAGAAATTCTTCACCCCGAATCTGGAAGTGGACTCCATCATCATGCGCATTACAGCGGCTATGCCCAATGCGGAGATTGAGCCAGGCAAGACCTGTTTTATCTTTGACGAGATTCAGGATTGTCCGAAGGCAAGAGGTTCGCTGAAATATTTCCATCAGGACGGTCGCTATGAAGTGATGTGTACTGGCTCTTTGCTGGGCGTGAATGGTTATAAAAATCCTGAAGAAAAGAAAGAAGAGGAAGAAGCCTCTATACCAGTTGGTTTCGAGGATATTGTGGATATGTATCCGATGGATTTTGAGGAATGGCTGTGGGCCAATGGCATTAAGGCGATGCACTTCGATTACTTGAAGAAATGCCTAAATAGCGAAACACCTGTTGAAGAGGCGTTGCACGATCGTTTCCGCGAACTGCTGCATCAGTATATCGTGGTGGGAGGTATGCCTGAGGTGGTGACCACCTTCATGGAAACGAAGCAGATAGGCAAAGTACTTGCTGTGCAGAGGCGTATCGTGGATGAGTATAAGTCGGACATGGTGAAGTATGTTTCTGCTGCCGACAAGTCGCGCATCAGGGAATGTTTCGAGTCTGTACCCGCCCAACTGGCTCGCGAGTATAAGAAGTTCAGTTACAACGTAGTTCGTCCGGGTGGCCGTGGGCGCGATTATGCAGGAAGCCTGCAGTGGATAGAGGATGCCGGCATCATTCGCAGATGCTATAATACGGAGATTACGGAACTGCCGCTTGACGGGCATAAAATCAAGAGGGAGTTCAAGGTATATATGACAGACATCGGCTTGCTCGTTTCAATGTTGGAAGATGGCACTCAGTCGAGCATATTGCAAGGTGACCTGCTTAGTTATCATGGTGCCATCAAAGAGAATCTTGTAGCAGACATCTTTGGTAAGATGGGACGCAAGCTGTATTACTTTCATAAAGATGGCGGTGTGGAACTTGATTTCCTCATACGCTATAAAGGCCTATGCACTCCTGTGGAATGTAAGGCTACCACAGGCAATGCCAAGTCTATGCGTACCGTGATGAATCATCCGGAGAAATACCATGTTACGAGTGCCATAAAACTAGGCGACTATAATATCGGACGAAAGGATCAGTTGTTGACAATGCCAATGTACATGGCGTTTCTGTTGACAGCAGTATGAAGAGTGATGCACATCGGAAGTGGGGAAAAATGTAAATTCGGAGATGCCATACTCTAGCCTGCTTCTAGGCTGCTTCTAGGCTGCTTTGTGCCATACTCATGAGTATGCCTAGAGTATGGCTACAGTATGGGAAAAGAGAGTGTGATGCGAGTGTGGCAATAGGATGGATGCAGAAAAACGCTACAATTGACAGGATTGCCAATTCAATACTTCCGGAAGGTGAGTGTATAGAGTGAGTTGCGGAGTATCATGTCGTCGTGGGTGAGTTTGATGAACGCATAGCGTCCCTCGGGTGCACATCCATAGAGGGCAAGAGAATCGACTGGCTCCTCACGGTCGAACGGACGATGGTACACCTTGTCGATATATAAAGAGTCGTTGGAACGATGGAAATAGGACAGATGCCAGGTGTCGTATGGCTTTGAATAGTCGCGCATCTGGATGATGTTCAGTTTTACTGCATAGTAAATTCTCTTTGTGTAACGGTCGGCAAGCACATGGTTAGTTGCATTGTCGCGCCATTCGGTCAGCTGCCAATTACCATCGAAGGCACCATTCTCGTCGAGTTTGTCGCAGGAAAACAACGAAAACGATAACGATAACGTCAACGTCAACGATAACGTCAACGAAAAAACTGTAAACGGTAAACGTCTCATCTGATAATTCCCTCCTTTCTGATAGATAGTGATGCTCCGGTACTTTTCTTGAGCAGATCTCCTCGGTTCAATCCGAATGCTCCTGTGAACGACCATCCTTTGAGTCGGTTTGGCTTGACGGTCATTTCTGCCATCAGGAAATCGTTATGTTGTGTATCGGTGAGAGGAAAGTCGTAGGTGCCCCACGAACGCATGTGGGTGTAGAGTACCCGATAGTGGATGGCACGACACGGATCGCCTGCAATGGCGAGATGGGTGGCACGGAGGCGATTGTGGAAGATTGAAATCTGATGTTCTTCATTGTAGATGGGGGATATCAGCAAGGGATTTCCTATGGTCATGCCCCAATGTTGCCAGGCTCCATAGACCTGTTGGTTGTAATAGTTGTCGCGTCCGCTGATTTGGATGGGAAGGTCGTCCGTGGCATCGTGGTAGACGGAGCTGGTCTGATCTTTGGTAGAGATGAGTTCCATGAGTACGGTTGATACGAAGGGGTTCTTCGGCAGTTGGGCTTCGAGACCCCATTTCATGTCTTTCCATCCGTATTGCATGAAGAGTTGAGAGTGGTCGTCGAACTGGTGTTCGAGGTAGCCTCTAACGCTCCATCCATTTCCTTGATAGTTCAGACTGCCATGCCAGCTTCCCACATGGTTGCCTTCTGCGTTCTTAAAGTCACCATCGTTGGGATCGCTTCCACCGAATGTCAAGGCGTTCCAATAGCTTTTGATTCCGTTATCCATTGCCACGTATGACAAGTCTACATACGTTGTGTCGTCTTTACGTTGAAGTAGATTCCATGCATCGCCACTAAACTGGCAGTCGACCCGTATGCCACCTGTGAAGGTCAGTGGAAACACTTGTTCGTTGCCAAAACGGAAATAGAGGGCTTTGCTATGGTAGTGCGTATTGTTGGTATACAGACGTTTTGGACCGGCAAATGTTCTTTGCCAATTGTTGTCGGTAAACCATCCGTAGGCGATGTGTCCTTTCACTCCTACCCATCCTTTGGTGCCTGGGATGTCCCAATAGTCGGGTACCTCGAGACGTACTTGCGGAATGGGACGGGAGTTTTGACTCACGACCATATCGCCTGTACTGAGTTCGGGATTGGAGAATTCCATCGGTAACTCTTTGGTACCTACCGTGAGGCGAAGGTTCTTGTATTGTGACTCGACATACAACTGCTGCATCACAAAGTCGGAGGTGAAATGGTGTGGCACCACAACGTCGATGCCGTATCCTATTGCCCATTGACGTAACGAATCGGCATTCAGACTGCGATGGATACTGCCTCGCACATAGCCAAAGTCTCCTTCGATGGATGAAAGGCCGTATTTGTTGTGAACGAGCCAGAATGGTGCTTGGTCGTCGCTGCTGATGGTTGCATGTATTTCTCCTGCATACTCCACACCTGTCCCAAGTCGGCTAAGTTGGGCTTTACACGCAGTAATCGGTGCGATGATTAGTAATATGAGGAGAAATTGCTTTACCATATATTTTTAACGAAAACGATAACTAGTTTACGGTTTACAGTTTACTGTTTACTGTAATTACTTCGCGAAGCTGATGGCGCGAGTCTCGCGGATGACGGTAATCTTCACCTGTCCCGGATAGGTCATTTCGTTCTGAATCTTCTTTGCGATGTCGTTGCTGAGGATTTCGGTATCGGCATCGGTTATCTTATCGGCACCTACGATGACACGCAGTTCGCGTCCTGCCTGAATGGCGTAGGTCTTGGTCACTCCAGGATAGCTCATTGCTAATTCTTCGAGGTCGTGCAGACGTTTGATGTATGCTTCGACAATTTCACGACGGGCACCTGGACGGGCACCTGAGATGGCATCGCACACCTGTACGATAGGGGCGAGTAGGGTAGTCATCTCCATCTCGTCGTGGTGTGCACCGATGGCGTTACAGATATCTGGTTTCTCCTTGCATTGTTCAGCAAGTTTGGCTCCATAGAGAGCGTGTGGAGTTTCGGGATCTTCATCGGGTACTTTACCGATATCGTGCAACAGACCTGCACGACGTGCTTTCTTCGGATTGAGACCCAGTTCGGCTGCCATGATGGCACAGAGGTTGGCTGTTTCGCGTGCATGTTGCAGCAGGTTCTGTCCGTATGATGAACGGTATTTCATCTTACCGATGATACGAATCAATTCAGGATGCAGACCGTGAATACCCATATCGATAGCGGTACGCTTTCCTGTCTCGATGATTTCCTCTTCGAGTTGTTTACGAACTTTCGTAACAACCTCTTCGATGCGTGCAGGGTGGATGCGTCCGTCTGCTACCAATTGATGGAGAGCCAGACGGCATACTTCACGACGTACTGGGTCGAAGGCACTGATGACGATTGCTTCAGGAGTATCGTCGACAACAAGTTCGGTTCCTGTTGCTGCTTCGAGGGCGCGGATGTTACGTCCTTCACGTCCGATAACACGTCCCTTGATTTCGTCGCTTTCGAGGTGGAAGACGGTGACAGAGTTCTCGATAGCAGTTTCTGATGCTACACGCTGGATGCTCTGAATCACGATTCGTTTGGCTTCCTTGTTAGCAGTCATCTTGGCATCATCGACAATCTCGTTGATATACTGCTGAGCCTGTGTGCGTGCTTCGTCTTTCATGCTTTCCATGAGGTGCTCTTTGGCTTCTTCAGCAGAAAGACCGCTGATGGCTTCGAGTTTTGTGCGTTCTTGTGATTGCAACTCTTCGAGTTCGGCACGTTTCTTGTCGTTGTTAGCAATCTTTGCTTCCAGACTCTGTGTCAGACTGTCACATTCCTGTTTCTTGCGAATCAGTTCCTCGTGACGTTGATTGAGTGAGATCTCTCTCTGCTTTAGGCGGCTCTCCACTTGTTGGAGTTTAGAGTTGCGTTGTGCCACTTCTTTCTCGAGTTCTGCTTTCTTGTTCAGGAACTTCTCTTTTACTTCAAGCAGTTTCTCATTTTTGATGGTTTCTGCCTCTTGTTTGGCAGTATTAATTGACTGGTTATAGGTCTGTTTGAGGACGTATCTGAATAATACGTATCCGAGTACAGCTCCTATGATAAGACCAGCTACTGATGCGATGATTATAATTACCATTGTCGTTTTATTGAATATTTTTTTATGTTAATACTAACGCACATAATCAGCTTGCAATATGGTTGCAATCTGAAGATGTACGCATGATAAATTCTCTGATTCGGATAGGACTATGACGGACGGCTATTTCTTGATGTACTCGTCTATCTCTCGTTCGAGTGTATCGATAATATCGAAGACTGGCTTGGTGTCGTTGCGGTTTTCTGCAGTCAGTGCTTTGATTTCCGAGTTGAGCATCACCATCACATCATAGTATCTATCATTAGGAACTGTTTTGTATCGCTCACGAACGGTGATAAGCTGCTGGTTGACATTACTCGCAGCCTTACGGATGACCGCCTCTTGATCTGAGTCGATCACCGTCATCGGTAGTAACACATTGTCTATGTTGACGTGTATGGTGAGTTTTTTAGGTTCCATGTCTCTGTTTCGGTCGTTGTAGCCTGTAAGGTTATTCACCTTGAGAATCTACTGTGACTTCTTCTGAGTTTAATAGTCCGATGCATCGATTTACTTCGCGCACGAGCCTTGTCATTCTCAGTTTGGCGGATTTGATGTCGCCATCGCTGATTTCCATGAACTTGGCTATCTTCAGGTGTTGATAGGTTTCGTCGAGCGATTTCAGTTGACTGTTCAGTTGGGCAATCTCATTGTCTTTCTGTTTCAAAGCGGCTTGCAGACTGTTGTTTTCTTCCTGTAGATTTCGGTATTGCAAGAGCAGTTGTCGCACCCTTGCCTCAAAACTACGGATTCTTTTCTGTTCGTCGCTGGTCATGGCAGAATATCATTTAACGCTACACTATCAACTTTGAATATCTATTTCTTCATTTTGCTTTCTGCTTTCTCCATCTCCTCCTGAGACGGTTTAGGTTCTTTCTTCGCGAGGGTGATGACGTTGTAGACATACTCGTTGATCCACGCTTGAGAGAATCCTAAAGATTTTTGATACTTACGTACTGCAGCAACGGTCTTGCGTACACCATCGTCGCTCCAGTCGTTTTTCGTAAAGATGTCGTTCACCGTTTTCTCTACCATTACCTTCAGTGCTTTCTTCAGGAACGAAGGAAT
The DNA here is from genome assembly GCA_017529865.1 of Bacteroidaceae bacterium. GTDB lineage: Bacteria > Bacteroidota > Bacteroidia > Bacteroidales > Bacteroidaceae > Colivivens. The sequence goes on along the minus strand of JAFXNA010000011.1, from coordinate 110,474 downwards.
GCGGAACTTCCATTTCATGAGGTTGCCTACCAGCATCATCAGGTCTTGAGTAAAGCCGGAGAAGAGAAACATGTAGTTGCGTACATCGTTGACGTTCTTGCAACTCTTCTTGATGCTGAGGTCGATTTCCTTAAAGAAATTATCGCTGATACCGTAGAGGTCTTGTAGCATCTTCTGACATGCTTTTTTCTCTCCGACACCTAATTTGTTATTGACAGTAGCAATATGTAGGGAGCGCTTGAACGCAATCAAATCGGGTAGGGCTGCCACGTTGGAGATACCCAGATTTGCTGCCAGTACGCTTTGGAAGTAAACCCTAATCAAGGTCATGAAATCTTCCATGCCGCCTACATTTGCTTTCTGCTTCTTTTTGAATAAATCTGCTAATCCCATTATGTTAATAATTGTTTTCAAAATGCAAAGGTAGGAAAAAAACGTCAAACGACAATCTTTATCCGTAAAAATAATGCATTTTTATTGAAAAGAATGGTGTTTTCTGTCTGCTTTGGCTTACTTCCGCTCGAAGACAGCTATATGTTCCAGTGAAACGGGCACCGTGACATATTGTCCGCCATCATAGTGCTGACCACTATAGTGGTCGGTCCATCCCTTTTTGTTTTTAGGTAGATAAACCTTCCATTGATTCACACCTTCCTGAATGACAGGACATACCAGATATTTCGGGCCAAACATGTATTCGGTGTCTTGACGGAGTGCTTCTGTATCGTCGGCAAAGTCGAATATGAGCGGACGCATGATGGTGTAGTTTTCTGTAGCCACCCGACGTGCACATTCCTTGATGTAAGGCTTCAGTGCGTAGCGTTCCTTGATGCAATCGACGAATATTTTTTCCGTTTCGGGCTGATAGCGCCAAGGTTCAGTATTGCTTTGGTAACCATGAACGCGCATTACAGGAAGGAACACACTTGTCTCAATCCAGCGCAGCATACGTTCCTGATAGCTCTTGTCGGTGTATTGGTTACCTGGACGGAAGAATCCGCCTGCATCGTAGGTCCACCAAGGCATACCTGTAGCTACATAGTTGAGACCTCCTGCAATCTGACGTCGCAGGCAATCCATGTCGTTACCTACATCGCCGCTCCATACAAGGGCGTTGTAGCGTTGCATACCTGAGAACGAACTACGTGTCAAGATACAAGGTGTACGTCCGGCATCATCTTTGAGCAGACCGTTGTACATTGTGTTGATGACTTTCAACGGGTAGACATTACGGTAGATGTCACCTGGCTGTCGCTGATTGCCTACAAAACGATTATGCAGGTCATCGTTTTCTGGTTCTGTAGCGTCAAACCACCAGATATCGATGTCGATAGGTTTAAGCAATCCCTTGCTGAAGTAGTTCCAATGGGTCTGGGCTGCTTCAGGCTTGAAAAAGTCTATCCAGTCTGTTCCATCGATGTAATATCCCTTTTGTTGCATATCTTTTCCCACATCGGAGTTCTTGTCAACTTTCGACCACACTGACAGCATGTATTTGATACCCATATCGTGCAGTTCGCGTACCATTCCTGCTGGGTCGGGATAACGTCCTTCGTCGAACTTCATGGCGTTCCAACCATATTTGCCCCAGTATTGCCAGTCTTGTACGATGACATCAATAGGAATGTTGCGATTCTTAAACTCTCTAGCGTTCTCTAATGTCTCCTGTTGTGTGTTATAACGTTCGCGACAATGTACGTATCCTAACATATAATCGGGCATCAATGGAGCCTTTCCTGTGAGGTTACGGTAGCTATTGATGACTTGATCAGCTGTTCCTGCAAAGACGGTATAGTCGATCCCTGTTGCTACGGGTGAACTGAAAGTTGTCTCGTTGTTATCCTTACGCCAATAGACAGTAGGGGAGTCGCCTCTCACACCTTTCACAGTCAACTGGTGCTTTCCTTTACTGAGGTGATACATCGTAGAACCTGTTGGTGGCAACCATGTGTTGTTAAGGTCGATGATAGCTTTTCCGTCGACTTCCAGATAGAGTTTGCGAGCCATCTTCTGTCCTACATCAAGCAAGAATGCATAGTCACCGTCCTCATCAATATTGATGTCGGCTTTGAACGAGTCTGATACTCGGCGTTCGCGAATAGTACCTATGGTACTTGTTGTATTTACCTCAATAACATTTCCTTGCTCGTCTGTACCTTGCAGTTTTACAGAGTTAGCGGCTGGGTTGAAATCAGTCAATCCATAGTTATTCCACAGCAGTCCGTAACCTTTGCTCGAAAGGATGAAAGGAACAGCAATCTGGGTGTTCACCTGTGTCAGTCGTCGTGTCAGTCCCTTGATATTGAGATAACCATCCTGAAACTGTCCGGTTCCGAAGATGAATTCATCGGCTGGCGATACGAACGACTGCGATGCTTTCACCCATTTGTTTGTACCATCGACCAATTCGCTCTGTTTCAATTCCCTGCCTGTATATGCCACTTCTTCGAGAATCTTTTTCCCTTTACTGTCGAAGAAGATGAGTTGGTCTGTCCATTTGTTGTACTCCACACTCATCCCTTTCAATTTCACTTTTGTGAAGGTTGCGTTTACGTCTGTCTTCCACTTAGGTAGTTTGAAGTTCTCTGTATAGATTAATTCATCCAACTGAGGTGCATCTGTATTGTATGCTCGAATTCTTACAGCATTGTCAGCCAATGGGATAATACGTACTTTGCCGTTTTTAGTGAAAATGGTAAAACCGTATGCCTCGTCTATGTTATTGGCAACAGCAATGCCCATAAAACATAAGAACATTGCTGTCAGTAATATTGTTTTTTTCATTATCTTTAATTCACAATCTAAATTCTTTACTTTTTACGAATGATATCTCTACTCTTAAGAGGGTGGGGGTGTTGTTTTTAATATGTCCACTGGTGGAAATAGTCAAAGTCTGCATGACCACCCGTCTGCTTTGTTGGATAGTTATAGAGTGCAGCCTTATAGCCAATGAAGAAGTCGAGAGTGAATCGCATCTGCAACTGATTGTCAACATCTACCCAACGCTTTCCATCAGTCGAATAACTCATGAATGCCTTGTCTGGTCCACAAGAGTCGTCAGCCTGAGGGGTAAATACATATTTCATGCGCAACCACACCTTCTTGCCTTTGAGGGGCATACGCAGCACTTCCTTGGCATCACGACGTGAGCCGCTTGTAGCTACGATGAAACGCTTACCTGCATCGTCCACTTCTACGCCGATTGAGCAGAAGTTGCTTTGAAAAGCAGCCAATCCCGCTTTGTCGCCTGGTTTCATTCCTGATGCATCGAGCACGGTCTCATTCATGCAACGAGGTCCTACTGTACGTTGGCAGAGTGTATTGCGTGCGTTGAACAGATTTGTAGCCAACTGACTTGTGGTGAGTCTCAGCCAACCCTTGCGTGCTGTTACTGACCAATCTGCATTGATTGGTTTGTGGTTCCATTGCCATACAAGATCCAGTTCATCGTTCGATTTATAGTTGAATTCGTCGCTGGCCCATACATGGTCTTCACCGTATGGAGCGAGGTTTACGTCAAATTCCTTTACAGGGATGGTGTTATCACCGAGAATTGGCCAACCATCTACCCATTTCATTGGCTGAAGGGTAGGGACACGTCCTACACCTCCGTGGTCTTGGAAGATAACGCCATACCAGTCGCCCTTCGGAGTATCGAAGATAGCACCTTGAGCCACACCGTCACCACGTCCGTCGAATGCACCCTGAAGTACAACCTTTTCTTCGTATGTGCCGAGCAATTCCTTGCTGCGGAAACAACGCTCCGTACGTGGTTTGCCGCTTGGCCAGTCAATCACGAGCACATAGTAGTAGTCTCCGATATGATAGAAGTGAGCACCTTCGGCTCTTAGTCCAAAACCTTGACGTGGGGTGTTGATGAGTACTTGATTCACTCCACCTTGCTTCACGGCTTTAAGGTCGGGCGTCAACTCTGTGATGCGGAGCTCTCCATTACCATATACGACATATACTTTGCCGTCGTTGTCGAACAGCAGAGAAGCATCGTGGAAGAACGCTCCTTCGATTTCATTGCGCTCCCAATAGCTCTTGGTGATGTCTGTTGTTCGATATACGTAAGTCTTGTGCTGGTCATTTGCGATAAACAGTGCATAGAACATACCGTTGTGGTAACGCAGGGTTGTAGCCCACTGACCTTTTCCATACGCATCCTTTCCATTGCGCAGGTTATAAATGTCATCGTCTGCAATATAATCGTAAATGTAGCTGATGATTCTCCAGTGTACCAAGTCCTTAGAGTGCATGATAGGCGCACCTGGACAGAAGAACATCGTTGTGCTGACCATATAGAAGTCGTCACCCACACGTATCACATCATTATCAGGAATGTCTGTGTAAGTAAGTGGATTAACCATTTTTGTGGTTTGTGCCTGAGCGGTATTGATACTTAGGCTTGCGAGTAGTGCTATGACTACAAAAGTAGATTTCAGTTTCATATTCGTGATTGTTAAAGATTTGCGGTACAAATTTAGTAATTATTTTTTGAACACCTTGCCTTGAGGTGTAATAATGATTGATTTTTGTGGAGCATCGTCTATTTTTTGGAGTTTTTGACCATAAAGGTTATAAATCCTATCCTTATTTGTTGTTTTGTCATTGCCTACAAACTCCACTGAACTACCAAGCTCACTGAACTGCCATGTGTCGAAATTGAGGATAGATGCCCCTGTTGTACTACCCGTGAATGTAAAGTACAGGTCTTGTATGCCCTTTACGGTGCGTGTAGTATTTACGCTGATGTCTTCCCATACGTCTAGTCCTCCTGTAGATTGTATCTGTACCCTTGCTACGATGGAACCGGTCTTCGAACCAGTACGTACAATCATCGTTCCTCTTCCAGCTGCTGCTATGCGTGCTGAAAATGTCTCTGCACCAATTGCACCAAAGTCCACATTACGCACTTTGATATAGTCGCTCGCATGAATGCTCGTCACGTAACATCCGTTGTAGTCTCCTTCACATTTGATGCCCGAACTTTGGTTGATGGTCTCTGCTTGTTGCAGTTCGTATGGGTTCAGGGTCTGAATCGGATTCACACCCTTCGTCGTGAACTGAATAAATGGAATGCTACCGTCCTCGTTGCGTGTAAATTCCTCTACACAAGTCGATCGTTTGAATCCGCCACCGCCTGGTAGAGCACCATTATGATAGAACATATAGCTGTGTCCCTTGTAGTCCACACTGCCGCCGTGAATCGTAAAACTGTTCTTGGCTTCTCCCATCACTTTGCCCTGATAGGTCCAAGGTCCGGTGATTTTGTCAGCAGTTGAGTATGCCCAATGTTCAGGAACTCCGCCAGCAGCATATTCCAAATAATATTTGCCGTTCATTTTATAGAGCCAAGAAGCCTCCTCGAAGTTGGGTTTCGGATTTCCGTTGTCTTCATAGCCCTTATATGGACCGAAAGCCTCCTCACTCTTGATGTTTACCGATACCTCGCTGCCTGTGAACGACGTCATACCTCTGTTCAACTTAACATACCACAGGTTGTTGTTGCCGTAGAAGAGGTACGCTTGTCCGTTATCGTCAATATATACCGTTGGGTCAATCTTGAACCAACCCTGAACCAGTGGTTTCTTGATGGGGTCGCGGTATGGACCCGCAGGGGAGTTCGCTACGGCTACACCAATACCAGGATAGGCTTGTCCCTTGATTGTTGCTGTAACATACCAATACCAACGTCCGTTGCGTTCAACACATTGGCTTGCCCAGCAATCATTGTCTTGCTTTGCCCAAGTAAACAGCTTCGGAGTGATGGGCGTACCAAGATATGTCCAGTTCACCATATCAACTGTGCTATACAGTAGCCAGTCTCTCATGGTAAAATAGCCGTTCTCTGTCACATCGTCATCATGATCCACAAACAGATACAGCGTGTCCCCATGTACGTAAGGAGCAGGGTCTGCCGTATATCGGTCACAAATAATTGGATTTTGAGCTTTAAGGCTCGTTGTCAGCATCAGTGCTGCAGCTATGAAATAGTATTTTACAGCCATTGTATTTCTTTTTTCTGTTTTCGATGCAAAATTACTACATATATAAAATAGAGTATGTCAATAATAGTTCAAATCCTTATGGTTTTGTGTCTTCTCAAGAGTTTGTTTAACCTCGATGGATGATGGAGCTAATTTTCTGTCTCAATTTCTGGATTACCAGTTTCCTTTGTGAACGTGAGCACCCAATATAGTAGACTGCGAGACCAGAGGAGAGGAGACTGACGAAGGTGACGATGGCTACTTGGGTGATAGGGTGTGTGGATAGTCCTCCGTAGTTATGAACCAAGACGGGGATGATGCTTCCTACCACGATGACAATAGCTGGTCGGACCATCACTTCACGGATATAGTGCCATATACTCAGCTTTACGGCAGGACAGACGATGAGCATACGTGCTACTTGGGTAATGACAAACATGAGTAATTGGGCACAGAACACAGACTCGGGAGGAAGTCCCTTCCATAGACAGAACCATGCGAGGGGCACGGTGAGTAGCAACAGGTTGCCTTCAATGAGTTGATACTTGGCAATGCGTCCAGTAGCCTGAATACTCATGGTCATGACATTTCCCAAGGTATTTACTCCAATGGAGAAGAGGGCGATGCGTAGGAACCACACGGTGTGATCGGGGATGTCACCAATCCAGATGTAGTAGATGAAGTGGGTTTCGAGCATCACAGGCAAGGAGAGAATGAACATGAGGTATACGCCTAATTGAGAGGATGTAATCATCAACCGATGCATATAGTCCATATTTCCTGCTGCATAGTTCTTTACCAGTTGTGGTTTGACAGCGATGAGGAAGTTTTCGGCAAAGCTGTATAACTTCGAATAGACGGAGTTAGCGAGCGAAAAGGCGGTATTCATCACTGTATTGTAGAAATAGTTGAGCAGTAGGTTGATACCTTGTGTGTAACCAATGGTGGCGAGTGTTCCGTTGAACGACCAGATGCCGAAACGGAACATCTGCGAGAACAATTTGCGGTCGAACACCCATTTGCCTCGCGTCTCTGGGAAATGACGGTTGCAGTACCAACCGTAGATAAGTCGCAGACTGATTTGCAGGAGCATAATCAGTGAGGCATAGAGGATAAGGCGGTCGGTGTCGACATATTTCACGATGAGTACGATAACGAGGTTGATCAAGGTGTTGTAGATACTGATAGAAGCAAACACTCCCATCTTCTCGTAGGCTACGATAAGCGCATCGAAGGGTGCACAGATGATACCGAAGATAGATGTGAGGATATATATCTGAAATACGATGATGGCGGCTGTGAGTCGCTCGGGCGGCATGACAAGATGGTTACACACATAGTACATACCAGCAGTTTCGGCTAAGAGCAGTACGATGCCTGCAATAGCAAAATGCACATGCTGGGCAGTACTGAAGACTACATGCATTCTTGCTTTGTCACTTCCTTGTCCCTGTTCGTAGGTGATGAACCGCATGGTAGCTGCTTCGAGTGAGTTCAGTACCACAAAGACTGACATCACACCTCCCAATACACTGAACAGTCCGTAGTCGACCTCACCTAATGACTTGATGAGAATGCGGGTGGTGACAAGTCCCACAACCATCTGTACGATTTGCTGACCGTATAGATAGAGGGTATTGCGGGCGATGCGACTGTTGGGCATGAGTTTCTTTGGCTTACTGCTTACCGCTTATGGCTTACAGGGGGTTATGATTATTGTTGGGTTTAATGGACGAAACGTGATTGGGTGGAGTCCCAATGGATAGTGGTGCCTTCTCCCTCCTTTATAGACAATTCTCCTGAAGTGGAGCGAACGATGCTTGCGGTAGAGAGGGTGAGCGTCGTCTCGTCGTTGAAGTCGTAGTGTAGGAAATCTGCCTCTTCACTACTCCCCCCCTTAGGGGAGATGGAGGGGACTTCTGCTATCGTCCAGTCGGGGTTGTAGAGCCGGATGGTGCTGTCCCATGCATCGGTCTTGACGGAGTGGATAAAACAGATGAGGTAACTGTCGGGGGTGGGGAGTTTGCACAACTGCACTTCAGCCAGTTCAGAGAGACGAATCTTTGTGAGGTTGGTTGATAGGTGTGTCATGCGTGATTTGCCTCGGAGTTGATTGGTCACTTCGTTCTTCATGTTGTTTTCGATGAGGTCCATGAGATCCAACCGATCGTTCTTGGTGAGCGACGGCAGGATGGTGTCGGGAAGTGTCTGGAAAATCTGCTTGATGGTCTGGGCATTGAGCGCATTGACCATTGACCAAATCGTAAATATCGTGATAATTTTCTTCATGTCTTTGTACTCTCCACTTTTTCGGCTTAATTGCATTTTCCGTGCAAAATTACAAAATAATTATCAAAATTGCGGTTAAGTGAGCGCAAAAAAGCTTTTTTTTTATTGCCGAACGTTAGCAATTTGGGCAAAAATGCCAATTATGAATTATGAATTATAAATTATTTGTACCTTTGCACTAAATTATGAATGATTGATGAATAAAAAGATTCTTCGTCTTGCCATTCCCAGTATCTTAGCGAACATTACAGTGCCCATTGTGGGCATTGTGGATGTTGCCATTGCCGGACATATCGCGAATGCGTCGGCAATAGGTGGTATTGCGATCGGTACGATGTTGTTCGACTTGCTGTATTGGAATTTCGGTTTTCTGCGTGTCGGTACAGGTGGCATGACGGCTCAGGCATACGGACGAAGGGACAATCAGGCGATGATGGATATCTTCTCGGGTGGCATGACAATGGCTTTGTTGGGTGCACTGTTCGTCTGGGCTATAGGGTGGCTATTTGTCGATGTGGTGATGTGGTGTACTCCATGCTCGCCGGAGGTTGAGAGTTTTGCCCGTCAGTATTTCTGGATACGCATCTGGGCAGCTCCGGCTACGTTGTCACTGATGGTATTCAAAGGTTGGTTTATCGGGATGCAGAACACGGTAAGTCCGATGATCTGCGACATCACGGTGAATGTGGTGAATATGGCTGCGAGTTACTATTTGGCTGTTTTTACCCCTCTTGGAGCAATCGGTGTGGCTTACGGAACTGTGATAGCTCAATATACAGGTCTGCTGACAGCTATGGTGTTGATGGGTGTGAGTTATAGGCGCTATTTCCAATATGTCAGACTATGGGCTAAGGATGAGGGCGAGCGACTGAAACAGATGCTGGCGCTGAACGGGAACCTCATCCTGCGGTCATTAGGATTCATGGTGGTATATGTCGGCTTCACGGTATTAACTTCAAAATATGGTGATGGCGTGCTGGCTGTAGGTGCCATCATGATGAAATTGTTTATGGTATTCAGCTATTTTGTTGATGGTTTTGCATACGCAGGCGAGGCACTGGTGGGACGGTATATCGGTGAGCAGGACAGACCTCAAACCCGTATGGCTGTCACCCGTCTGTTTCAGTGGACACTGGGTGTAGGACTTGCATTTACCTTATTATATTTATTTGGCGGTGAGCAGATGGTGAGAGTAATGACTTCCGACCAGACGGTAATTGAAGGGTCGCGCCCGTTCCTGTTTTGGCTGGTACTGATGCCGCTTATCAGTTGTGCTGCCTTTATGTGGGATGGTATCTTCATCGGTGCTACAGCAGGGCGTCAGGTACGCGACTGCATGCTGTTTGCTGCATTAGGTTTTGTGCTGGCTTATCTTGGCCTGTTCAAGTTCATCGGTGTTCAGGCTGTCTATGTGGGCTATTTCGTACACCTGCTGGTACGTACGCTCTACTTGTCAATCAGATGGAAAAAGGTGCTCAGGCGTAGCATTCCGGTCTTGTTATTGATGCTGACCGTACTGCCGCTGAAAGCACAGAATGATTCCATTTATTCCGAAGAACTCGATTCCGCTTTCTGGGAGCGTATTGAGAAGTTGATGGCAGAGGCGAAAGCTAAACAGATTGTCGGGGTGATAGAGGACTATGAAGACAAGTTGACGCGCAAGGAGATGTCGTTCCAAACCGATGGACTGAATCTGTTGTTGAGAGGTATACTCAGTATGAATAAAGACAAGCATTTCCGCAATCAGCTATCGACACCAATGAAGAAGCATGATGCTGATGTGCTCGACTATGGTATCGCATTCTCGCCCCTTGCTGTGACTTGGGGACTGAAGGCTGCAGGCGTGCAACCACGAAGTAAGACCCGACGAATGTTGGTTGCCAATGCATTGGCTTACGGACTGACTTATGGTATCACACAGACTTGGAAACAGTTAGACAACGAAATGCGGCCAAATGGGGAAGATCGTCAAAGTATGCCGTCTGGTCATGCCGCGATGGCGTTTGCCAGTGCTACGATTCTGCATCGTGAATACGGACATATCAGCCCTTGGATTAGTGTGGGAGGTTATGCAACCGCTACAGCAACCCAGTACCTGCGTGTGCGTCGTAATGAACATTGGCTGACAGATACCTATGTGGGAGCAGGTATAGGTGCCATTTCTACCAATTTCGCTTATTTCATCACAGATAAGATCTTTGGCGAGAACGGTTTTCATCGTCCGAAAGTGAAGATGAACGATGTCATACAAGCCATCAAATATAGTGCACAACCCATTTCGCTCACGTTGATTTCTGGATTTGAAGCTGGCGAAGAGGAAAAGGTGCGTAATAGCACCATGATGGATGCCGGACTGGAATACAGCTATTTCTTCGACCCCTTCTGGGCTGTCGAGGCGATAGGTAGGGTAGCGACATGTAGCGTAGACGATGGTGTGGAGACCGATAATCTGGATATGATTCATCTGGATGCAGGTGTCAAGTTTTCAATGCCCAGCACAATGAACTCCCGTTTTGCGCTGCGACTCTATGTCGGTGGTCGCTATGTGGATAACCGGTTGTTACAATTAGATAACGAGTTGAAACCCGAAGTAGGTGGAGGTATTCAAGTCGACTTTCTGCAACGAAAGAAATACCTGGTGGGTGTAGGATGTGACTATAACCACACTTTCTCGGATTGGTTCACCAATCGTTGGGTCATTAACATGCAATGGAAGATACTTTTATGAATATAAGGTTGTCAGGTTATAAGGTTATTAGGTTATCAGACCTCAAGACCTTTAGACCTCAAAACCTCAAAACCTTAACATGATGTGGTTACTATTAGCTTTTCTGTCGGCCTTCCTGTTGGGATTCTATGATGTGTTCAAGAAGCGCTCGCTGCGTGATAATGCTGTGATTCCCGTGTTGTTTCTCAACACCCTGTTTTCCAGCCTCATCTTCCTGCCCTTCATTTTGGCATCATCTGGAGGATGGTTGAGCGAGGACAGCCTTTTCTATACTCACAGCTACGGTTGGACAGAACATCGATATATCCTGCTGAAATCAGTCATTGTGCTCTGTTCGTGGTTGTGTGGCTATTTCGGTATGAAGAATCTGCCGATTACAATCGTCGGTCCCATCAATGCGACCCGTCCGGTGATGGTGCTCATTGGAGCGCTGACATTCATGGGCGAACAACTCAACTTGTGGCAATGGGTGGGTGTCACTATCGCCATCATATCGTTCTACCTGATGAGTCGGAGCGGGAAGAAAGAAGGAATAGATTTCAAGCACAATAAATGGATTGCGCTGGTGGTGCTGGCAAATGTGTTTGGAGCCATTAGCGGATTGTACGATCGCTACCTCATGGCACCTGTTGGGGTAGGAGTGGGGTTGGACAAGATGGCCGTCCAGTCGTGGTACAACATCTATCAGTTCTTTATGATGGGCATCATGTTGCTGGTGCTGTGGTATCCGCATCGTCATCACACCACACCCTTCCATTGGGACTGGTGCATCATCCTCATCTCTGTCTTCCTTTCGGCTGCCGACTTCGTCTATTTCTATGCACTGAGTCACGACGAAGCAATGATCAGCATTGTCAGCATGATACGCCGCGGTAGTGTCGTCGTGTCGTTCCTATTCGGAGCAATGCTGTTCCACGAAAAGAACCTCAAGGCCAAGGTGTTCGACCTTGCCCTCGTGCTGCTCTCAATGCTGTTCCTGTTTATCGGATCAAGATAAATATTGTTGGAGTGCAGTCGTGCAAATTACATCAACTTCTTGATTTCGTCTTCGAGGGAAGTGGTGACTTGGTCGCTTCGTTTCACTAGTTCGTTGTCACGATTGATGAGGAAGAAGGTGGGGACATCCACTACGCCATACATGTTGACTGCCGATCCATCGGTCTCATGTACGCATAACCAAGGCAACTTTTCGCAAGCGACTTTCCAGAAGTGGGTGTCATTGTCGAGCGACACCTGATAGATTTCAAATCCTTGGTTCTTGTATTTCTCGTATACATCACGTAGGCGGCGTGTGCGTTCGGCTGACTCTTTGGCGCTGTAGATGGTGAAATCGAGCATCACTACCTTACCTTTCAAGTCGGTCAGACGGTGCATCTTACCGTTGATGTCGGGCAGTTCGACATCGATGATACTTACCTCGGAAACTTTTGATTTGTCGATGTTCACATATTGGGGTTGAACGGGCGCTGTGTTGCTCATGCCTTGAATGGCCATATTGCAGATCTGCTCCGTGCGTTTGGCATCTGGATACAGTCCGTCCCATGCTGTCGCAATCGTTGCATAGCATTTCACGTCATCACGGTTCGACGACGGGTTGAACAGCTGATAGGTGGTCGTGAGGTCGGTGATGGACTGGCATACTGCATAGTATGCGTAGGCCTTCATCGGCTCCTTGAAAATGTAGTCTGTCTTCATGCGCTCCTTATAGGCATTCACAAGGACATTAATACTGTCGACAATGTCGCCTGGATACATCGACTGATTCTTCTCCAGTTCGATGACTTGCTGTTGCAGAGCCGATTGTAGCAGCGATATCTCCTTGATTTTCTGGCAGTTGTCAGACCCTTCGACAGTGTAGCTGCTGCTGAATGAAGGCAGTTGGGCTGTGAACCGTACCGTCTCTGTAGAGTCGATGGAGAAATTGATGCGTTGGTTGTCCACACAGAGTGCATAGAACTCCGGATTGGTAGGAGCAGGGGCATTGAAACAGAATGCACCATCGCCCTTAAGACGGGTGGAGTCGATACGCTGGATACCGTCCAATGTCATTGCTTCGAGATACAACATCTTCCCATCCGCCTCGCTGATGGTTCCTTCAACCTGAAACTTCGGGCCGCTTTCGCAGGCCGTCAACATTGCAGCCATGATGCTGGCTACACCTATTATATTATTAATCTTCATTGCTCATTACTTGCTTTAGCGAGCGCAAAATTAGTAAAAAAAACGAAAACGGAAACCAAAACCAAAACAAAAATGAAAAAAAACGGTAAACTGTAAACTGTAAACGGTAAACTTTTTGTATCTTTGCGCGATTTTTATGTTATAACATATATATTTATTAAAGTTTCGGAAGTGAAAAAGGAAGTTATAAAAGGAAGTTAAGCCAGCCTTGCTGGCAGGAAGTTATGCGCTATGCGCAGGACAACACTATAATGGTGTTTACATCAGCAAAGATACGTCCGCGAGTGTAAGCGAGTTAACTCCCATGAGCGGAGCGAATTAACTTCTATGAATGAAGTAAGTTAACTCCCCCTTTAACGTCTTCCTATTAACTCTCGAAAGTTAAATTATTTTAAGATGAATGTAATTACAAAGACAGTCTCATTGCCTGACGGAAGAGAAATCAGCATTGAGACAGGAAAGTTGGCAAAACAAGCCGATGGTTCCGTGATGCTCCGTATGGGCAACACCATGCTCCTGGCCACTGTTTGTGCCGCAAAAGATGCCGTACCAGGAACAGATTTTATGCCACTCCAGGTAGAGTATCGTGAGAAGTATGCCGCAAACGGCCGATTCCCTGGAGGTTTTACAAGACGTGAAGGCAAGCCATCCGACGAAGAAATTCTGACGTGTCGCTTGGTGGACCGCGCACTCCGTCCTCTGTTCCCATCAAACTATCACGCAGAGGTGTATGTTAACGTTATTCTTTTCTCTGCCGACGGAGTAGATATGCCTGATGCACTTGCCGGATTTGCTGCTTCAGCAGCGTTGGCTTGCTCTGACATTCCATTCGAAGGCCCGATTTCAGAGGTTCGTGTGGCTCGCATCAATGGCGAGTTTGTCATCAATCCTACTTTCGAACAGCTGAAGGAAGCTGATATGGACCTGATGGTTGGTGCTACCGAGGAGAACATCATGATGGTGGAAGGTGAGATGAAGGAAGTGAGCGAGCTCGATTTGCTCGAAGCCCTGAAGGCTGCTCACGAAGCAATTAAACCTCAGTGCCGCATGCAAAAGGAACTCATGAAGGAACTCGGTACCGACGTGAAGCGCGAGTATTGTCACGAGGTAAATGACGAGGAACTCCGTGAGGCTGTAAAGAACGATTGCTATCAGAAAGCATATGATGTAACAAAGCAAGGTCTTGAGAAGCACGATCGTGCTGATGCGTTCGAGGCTATCCGCGAAGAGTTCAAGGAGGCATACGCTGCCGCTCATCCTGATATGACGGAAGAGGAACTCGAGGAGAAGAATACGCTGGTTGACCGTTACTATGCTGACGTTGAGCGCGATGCAATGCGTCGTTGTATCCTCGATGAGGGTATCCGTCTCGACGGACGTCACACAACCGATATCCGCCCAATCTGGTGCGAGGTAAGTCCGCTGCCAGGACCTCACGGTTCTGCTATCTTCACTCGTGGTGAGACACAGGCACTTGCAACTGCAACTCTGGGAACCAAGCTGGACGAGAAACTCGTTGATGGTGCTTTGGAGCGCTACAACATGAAGTTCTTGCTTCACTATAACTTCCCTCCATTCTCTACAGGTGAGGCTAAGGCACAGCGTAGTACAGGTCGTCGTGAGATTGGTCACGGTCACCTTGCTTGGCGTGGTATCAAGGGTCAGCTGCCCGATGACTTCCCTTACACAGTTCGTGTTGTCAGCGATGTTCTTGAGTCAAATGGTTCATCATCAATGGCTACCACTTGTGCAGGAACATTGGCGCTGATGGATGCTGGTGTACCTATCAAGAATCCTGTTGCAGGTATCGCAATGGGTCTGATTAAGAATCCAGGTGAAGAGAAATATGCAATCTTGAGCGATATCCTTGGTGACGAAGACCACCTTGGTGATATGGACTTCAAGACTACAGGTACTGTAAACGGTATCACTGCTACTCAGATGGATATCAAGTGCGACGGTCTGTCATACGAGATTCTCGAAAAGGCTCTCATGCAGGCAAAGGCTGGTCGTGAACATATCATGGGCGAGATGATGAAGACCATCTCTGCTCCTCGTGAAGACTTCAAGCCTCATGTACCACGTATCGAACAGATCATCATTCCGAAGGAATTCATTGGTGCTGTTATCGGTCCTGGTGGTAAGATTATCCAGCAGATGCAGGAAGAGACTCAGACCGTTATCACAATTGATGAGGAAGACGGCGTAGGTAAGGTTCAGGTAGCTGCTCCTAACAAGGATGCTATCCAGTTGGCACTTGCTAAGATCAAGGCTATCGTAGCTGTTCCTGAGGTTGGTGAAGTATATAAGAGCAAGGTGAAGTCTATCATGCCTTATGGTTGCTTCGTTGAGTTCCTCCCAGGTAAGGAAGGTTTGCTCCATATTTCCGAAATTGACTGGAAGCGTTTCGAGACCATGGAAGAGACGGGCATCAAGGAAGACGACGAAATTGAAGTGAAGTTGCTCGATGTCGATCCAAAGACGGGTAAGTTCAAACTCTCACACCGTGTACTGCTCGAGAAGCCAGAAGGATACACAGAACGCCCAGAGCGTCCTGCTCGTGGCGAGCGTGGCGAGCGTCGTGAGCGCCCTGAACGTGGTGATCGTCGTGAGCGTCGTGGACATGATCGCCGTCGTCATGACGACAGTCCAAAAGCTGCTCCTGCTGACGCAGATTCATCCAACATTGGTATGAAGAGTGCACTCGATGACCTTCTGTAAGTAAAGCGTTTCTGAGTAAAGAGAAAATCGTAAATGGTTATAAATAGCAAATGAAAAAGCTACTCTATTGCATTGCAGGCCTTCTCACCGCTACCTTCGTGGTATCGTGTGGGTTGGTGCCTGACGCATCGTCAGAGAACGATTCCGACTCTCTGGTACTCGATTCCATTGCTTTGGGCGATTTGGAGTTCCGTACGGAGAACAAGTATTTCATCGACAGTCTTGACCAGAATGGTGTGGAAATCCACTATTCCTTGAACCTCGATATTCCCGTGTCAGGCAATCCTGCATTGGTCGATTCAATCAAGGCGTGGATGCATGGTATGTTAGGCAAGTCGTATGAAGGCGAAGTGAATTTTGATGATGCCATGCTGAAGCATTATGCAGCCGAGTATTTTCAGGAGTGCGACGAAGAGGGTCTCTTTGAGGGCCTTGGCGCATATCTCGAACGTGAAGTGAAGTTAGTGACCGACAGTCTCAATTTCGTAACATTCGAGGTCAACGGCTACGACTATACAGGTGGTGCTCATGGCATGCCATACTTCTACGGTGCATCTTTCAATAAGGATGACGGTTCGCAGTTAGGATGGGACATGTTTGCTGATACCACTCAGTTGGCACCTATTATCAAGGCGCAGATTGAAGACTATTTCGGTGATACCGACATGAACATCGAAGAGTGTCTGTTTGATGGTGTCTACGACAACTTCCCATTACCGTATACCGAGCCTTGGTTTATTGCCGACGGTGTGAAGTTTGTGTATAGCGCATACGAAATAGCACCATACGTTGCTGGTATGCCAGAATGTACGGTGCCATATAAGAAAGTTGAGAAATTCTTCTCTGAACGTGCTAAAGCGATGCTGAAGAAATAGCTTTTCTAATATTTTCTCTTGCAACATCAGGTCTCATTGATTCCGATAATGATTGGTCGGGCGGTGAGACCTGAATTATTTTTGTCCAGGGGACTTCAGCTGTGTCGATGTTGTCGTTCATGCGGCCACAAAGGGCAATGCAAGGAACACCCATTTCTTTTGCCATCAATCCGATACTGTACGGGACTTTGCCGCAGAGGGTCTGGCGGTCAATGCATCCTTCGCCGGTGATAATCAATGAGGCCGATTTCATAATTGGGCGGAGGTCGTAGAGGTCAATCAATATGTCAATGCCACGCTGCATCTTCCAGTGTTTCATAGTCATCAGTGCAGCGCCTATACCACCAGCAGCTCCGGCTCCAGGTTGATCGATGATTTTACGTCCCGTCTGTTCTTCCAGAAACAGTCCGAACTTACGATTCCGTTGTTCGAGTCGGGGTAGGATAGCGGGCGATGCTCCTTTTTGTGCGGCAAATACATGAGTAGCACCATTGGGACCGCACAGTGGATTGTTGACGTCGGATGCAATGATAAACTCACAATCGTCCAACCCTGCCACTTCATGTAGGGCCTCTACCAACTCATTTTTCGATTTTCTAATGCCATAGGGGCCTTCCAACATGCAGTCGTATATTCGTTTCTGACCAACCAATGCTTCCAGCATGCCGCGTCCGCAGTCATTCGTGGCAGAACCGCCAAGTCCGATAATGGTTTTTCTGATACCTTTACGAAGAATGTGGTGAATCATTTCACCTACTCCATAGCTCGTTGCCGCCCAAGGATTTTGTTCCATAGGGGTCAACTTCGTCAGTCCAACGACTGATGCTACATCCATTACAGCAAAATCATCAGCTACTCCATAGCGTGTTTTGATGGGACGTTTTAAAGCATCGCGTGCCTCAATCTCCACCATTTTACCACCTCGTGCTTTCGTCACGATTTCTGCAAACCCTTCGCCGCCGTCCGAGATATCATAAGTCAGGACTTCCAACTTAGCATCCTTTTCCGACAACGCATTCTTGACAGCTTCGGCTACTTCCGAGCTGCTAAGCGAACCCTTAAACGAGTCAGCAATTACGATTATTTTTCCTTCTTTTTTCATTTCAGTGCAAAATTACTAAAAAAAGTAATAAGTTAGAAATGAAAAGTAAAAAATTTAATGAAAAACGTCGATTATCAATTGTCAATTATCAAAAATGCGATTAAGCTGAACAAAAACCAAATTTATTTGTTTTTTTGAGGTGTAGCATTTTGCGCAAAGCGAATAATTTACTATCTTTGCCACGAAATATTTAATCAAATCAATAAACATACAATAAACATAGCGTCGTATGAAAACTAAGAAATTATCGATTATTGTAGCTTTGCTGATTTTGGCAACTACAAGTGTAAATGCTCAGAGTTTTCTGAATCGTCTGCGTGACCGGGCCGTCAACGCAGTGACGAATACCATTGAGAACAAAGTTGAGAATGCTGCTCAGGAAGCAACTGAAGAAGTTCTATCTGGTAAGAAATCGAATAAGAATAAAGATTCAGATGAGGAAGATGCCGACGAGGAAGAAACTCCTACCAAGCAGAAGAAGACTGCTAAGGGCGAAGAGGTGAAGAGCGATTTCGTGGCAGGTACAACCGTCATCTTCCAGGACGATCTTGCTCGCGAGAAGATGGGTGAGTTTCCATCGAAGTGGGACTTGATAGAGAATAATGTCGAAGTGGCTCGTATGAATGGCAAAATGGCTATCATGTTTGAGCATGGCTCTGGAACGGAAATCACTCCGTTGCTCGAAAACGACAACAAGAAATACCTGCCAGAGGTTTACTCACTGGAGTTCGACTTCTTCGTGACAGGTAAAGAGGACCATACTTCTGCTTACAAACTGGTTCTGCATCCTGCTGATGGCGGAGATGATAGCGACGTCTTCATTGGTAGAGAGAATATCAATTGGCGGATTATGAAGCCTAATGGTACCGATGTTGTTGACGGAAATGCTTCTATCGAGGATATGATTGAAGTAAATGACTGGAACCACTTTGCTCTGTCGTTCAATAAGCGTGCGTTGAAAGTGTATGTGAACAACAAACGTTTCATCAATATTCCGAATGCGAAGGCGATGGACTGGTTCTCTGTTTGTACGGAGTTCTGGGAGGATCACATCGATTACATTACCAACATCCGTTTAGCAAAGGGTGGAGGCGAGTTGTATGACCGTGATGCACAGACCATGACCGCAGTCGAGAAAGCGATTGCAGAGACTGGTAAGTTTGTCACCAACAACATCCTCTTCGATACAGGCAAAGCAACCTTGAAGGCTGAGTCTATGGCAGAGATTCAGAAGGTAGCCGACTACATGAAGAAGAACCCAAGTGCTCGCTTTGAAGTGCAGGGACATACCGACAACCAAGGTTCGGATGCCGTGAACGATCCGCTCTCACAGCAGCGTGCTGAGGCTATCGTGAAAGCGCTCGAAGGTCTGGGTGTTGACGGATTCAACCTCAAAGCTGTGGGTAAAGGTTCACACGAACCTGTAGCAGACAACAAGACCGAAGCAGGACGTGCAAAGAACCGTCGTGTGGAATTTATCAAGCGGTGAGCGCAGAGATGAAAGCTGGCTTTCAAGCTATGCCGAAACGTGAGGATAAATCGACAAAGTCAATTCATTAAGAAATAAATGATGATAAAATGTTATATGACAATATTGGTGAGCCTCATTGCTCACCAATATTTAGTTACAGCTCAGCCGCTCACACTCCACTACGATCGTCCTGCCCGTTATTTCGAGGAGGCTTTGGTCATCGGTAACGGAACGTTGGGAGCTACCGTCTATGGATGTACTGATTCCGAGCGTATCAGTCTGAACGATATTACCCTCTGGACAGGTGAACCCGACACAAAGGTCTATTCGCCTGAGGCTTGGCGCAATCTGGCTGACATCCGTGATGCGCTCAATAAGGAAGACTATCGCCTTGCCGACCGTCTGCAGCGCAAGGTACAGGGTCACTATAGCGAGAACTATCAACCGCTTGGTACGCTCGTTATTCACTATTTGCCAGCTTCCTTTGTCCCGTCTACCACAGCGTTAGAACATCTGTTTTCTACGAAAGATGAAACGGCCATTACCGACTACCAACGCTCGCTCGACATATCACAGGCTATTGCTACCACCACCTATAAGCGTGATGGAGTGCCATTCAAGGCTGAATATTTCTGTTCAGCTCCCGATAGTGTTATCGTCATTCATCTGAAGTCTGAGAAACCCTTCAGCGCTACAGTCCATTTAGAGTCGCAGTTGCCCCATACCACTTCTATCAATGATTTGGTGCAATTATCTTCCGATGGCTATGTGGCCTATCATTCCCGACCCAACTACACCGATGGGAAGTTCTTCTACGACGAGAACCGAGGCATGCGCTTTCGCACGATGGTCTCTGTCGATGGAGGCAATGTCCGCAGTTATATCGATGGTGACTCTCTCCTTATTTTAAATACCAAAGAAGCTATCATCTACATCTCCAACGTGACCAGTTTCAATGGGTTCGACAAGAATCCTGTGACGCAGGGACGTGATTACAAAACACTTGTTGCCCGTCGTATCGACAAAGCAAAACATTACAAATACGAAACCATTCGTCAGCGACACATCATCGACTATGAGCGTCTGTTCAATCGTGTGTCTCTCAATCTTGGCAAGACAGATGCGGCAATCGCTGCTTTGCCAACCGACCGTCAGCTTTATAACTACACAGAACAGCAGCAACACAACCCCGAACTTGAAGCTCTCTACTTCCAGTTCGGTCGCTACCTGCTCATCTCCTGTTCACGTACGATGGGTGTTCCAGCCAACCTGCAAGGACTATGGAACGAGAAGTTGTTGCCGCCCTGGAGCTGCAACTACACCTCGAACATCAACCTTGAGGAAAACTACTGGGCAGCCGAGACCGCCAATTTGAGCGAACTCCACATGCCCATGCTTTCGTTCCTGAAAAACACAGCGAAGACAGGCGGCATTACAGCACGCGAGTACTATAACGTACATCGTGGTTGGTGCCTTGCCCATAATACCGATATCTGGGCTATGACCAATCCTGTAGGCGAGCACGACGGAGGCCCTCAGTGGGCAAACTGGAATATGGGAGGTGCATGGACCTCAACCCATATATGGGAGCACTATATGTTCACAAAAGACAAAGCTTTCCTCCGCGAGTATTATCCCATCCTGCGTGGTGCTGCCGAGTTCTGTCTGGATTGGCTCATCGAGAAAGACGGCTATTTGATGACTTCGCCCTCAACTTCCCCTGAGAACGAATATCTCACGCCTGACCGCTATCGAGGATATACCGTCTATGGAGGTTCTGCCGACATAGCGATGATTCGCGAGTGTCTCACTGATGCCCTCGCTGCCGCTCAGCTGCTGAAGACTGATAAGAAGTTATGTGATGAAATCACGCGAACACTTCCACGCCTCCTCCCATATAAAATAGGAGCAAAAGGCAATCTGCAAGAGTGGTATCACGACTGGAACGATGCCGACCCTCAGCATCGCCATCAGTCGCATTTGTTCGGTCTCTATCCTGGACATCAGATTACCTCCTCCTCTACAGATTTGTGTAAAGCATGTGCTAAGACCCTGGAAATCAAAGGCGATAACACCACAGGTTGGAGCACAGGTTGGCGGGTAAACCTCTATGCACGCCTCCATGATTCGGTCGGTGCTTACCGCATCTATCGACGTCTGTTGAAATATGTCAGTCCTGATAATTATCGTGGAGAAGACTACCGAGGGGGTGGGGGAACCTATCCCAACCTGCTCGATGCCCATTCGCCATTCCAGATCGACGGCAACTTCGGAGGTTGTGCAGGTGTAGCCGAGATGCTCCTGCAATCCACCACGACCGATATCTTTCTCCTTCCTGCTCTTCCTCAAGAGTGGGCCGATGGTTCTGTAAGTGGACTTTGTGCCCGAGGAGCCTTCGAAGTGGACATCACTTGGCGCAACCACCAAGTCACAGCCTATACCATCAGGGCAAAACAACAAGGAACCACCACTGTACACTGTAATGGTTCCACTGCTTTAATCAAACTCCGGGCGGGTAAGGAATACCGTTGGAGCCGATAACGATTCTTTGGGTAAAATCCTATTGCTTACTGCTTGGTAATCTTGATAGCGAAGCCTCCTCCCGATGCCATGTGGATGCGCAGGTTGGTGGCTGATGTGACGGTCTGTCGCTCGATGCGGTAGTCGGTCGCTGAATGGTCGGCATTGACACCATCGACAGCCATCTCTGCCTGCCAGCTGCCATCGGAGGGCAGGAAACTGAGTGGTAGCATGATGGTTCGAGCAGTCCAGTTGGTCTCACCTCCCACGTAGTAGTTGCCCTGGCGGTCGGTTCGGAGTGTGACGATGTATTCACCCATCTTGCCGTCGATGACACGGAGGCTCTCATATTGCGAGGGTAGGGTGGCGATGAACCGTGTACACTCTGATTCACGCTCATAGATGGTAGGATTATCGGCGAGCATGGTGAGGGGCGACTCATGTACGATATAGTGCGCCATCTGATGACAACGTGTTCCCATCGTCATGGGGTTGTTGTTGACAGGTTGGAAGTCCTTCGACGTAGCATTGCGGAAACCACCTGGGGTGAAGTCGGTGTAGCCACATTGCAGGCGGATATATGGGAAAGTGACGTCGTAGAGAGGCATATCCTGCTCTCCGTTCTTGGTCCATTTGGTTTCTTCCATCCCGAAGACTGCCTCGAAGTTGACGATATTAGGATAGGTGCGGTTGATGCCTGTAGGGGCATAGATGCCGTGATAGTCGAGCAACAGATGGTGCTGTGCACAGCGGTCGGCAATGCGGTATGCCATCTCTACGGCTGTCTGGTCGTTGCGGTCGAGGAAGTCCACCTTGAATCCCGCTATACCCATCGCTGCATAGCGCTCGCAGATGGCTTCGATATTGTCGTCAAGACAGTTGAAAACACACCAGAGAATCAGCTTGACATTCTTGGTCTTGGCATACTCAACCAACATTGGGAGGTCAATCTCAGGAATAGTGGTGAGAAGGTCGCCGCTTGAAGGAAGGTACCAGCCTTCGTCGAGGATGACATACTGAAGTCCGTACTTGGCAGCAAAGTCTATGTAGTGTTTGTAGGTAGCATTGTTGATGCCTGCTACAAAGTCAACTCCTGTGATGTTCCAGTCGTTCCACCAATCCCATGCTACCTTACCTGGACGAATCCAACTGGTGTCGCCAATGCGGTTGGGAGTAGCTAGGGTGTAAACCATATTGTTGTCGAGCATCTCGGTATCGCGATGTGCAAGGGCGAAGATGCGCCACGGGAAGGTGCGGTTGGATGTACATGAAGCGATATAGTCCTCTGTACTTGTGACATACTGCTGCTTACGCCACTGATAGTAATCGGTAGTCTTAGGATACTTGGCAAAGTGAGCCTTCACACCCTTTCCACTGACCTGAAGGAACATACCTGGATATGCTTCAAGATCGCTTTCCATGATGGTCATCTTGGCCGACTGACAATCGACTGTTGCCGGCAGAAAGGCAAGCAGGTCGCGCTGACGAGTAAAAGGTGCTACGTTGTAAGTAGCCTGAAAAGCCATCGCCTCGGGTTTGCGAGGATTGGTGGTAAAAGGCAGGTAGCTGACATAGTCTTCGGCAAAACGGATGTCGGCTTTCTCATCGAGTACTTTATAGTTGGAGAAGCCTGTGGTGATAAATCTGTACGCCACACCTTCGTCGAATAAGCGGAACTCGAGGTTGACACCACAACTGAGACGAACTACAGCCTGATTGTAGGCGGTAGAGTATTTGGTTTGACGATAGAGTGGGGCAGTGATGTCCTCTTTCACCAACTTAACGGAAGGCTTGCCCTTGATGGTGGCTTTCGATACATCGACTGATGTGCTGCCCGACTGGATGATCATGCCTATATCGGCACGCTCAATGAGTTGGTTGAAACCATCGGTAAGTGTGAAGTGCAAACCATCTTGTTGTGACAGTTCGACACGCAGTTGTTTGTTGGGCGAAGAGAATAGAACACCTTCCGTCTCTCCCTTTGTTGGAAGGGCGGCAAATGCCGAAAGGCAAACGGCAAATGGTATAATCAATGATGCAAGTCGTTTCATTTCTTTTAGACTTTAGTTGTTAGACTTTTGACTTTAGTTGTTTGTCGCAAGTTATTAGTTGTCAGACTTTAGTTTCTACCCAATAACCTTTATCTGATACGGATAGGTGGCAGGACCTTCTTGGGTTGTTTCGGCCTGTTGGCCACGTCTGCGTCCAAATCCGAATGACTCAGGACGGTATTCCTTGGATGGACAACCTACAACAACAAGATAGAGGCGCTTGATGTTGCCTGGGTTCTTGTAGGTGAGGGTTTTCTTTGCTTCGGAATTGGCACCGAGGTATGTGGGATTATTGTCGTTATCGACGGCTACAAGTCCGTAGCGATAGCCGATATTATCAGCAGTAGAAAGTGCCTGGAACTGAACCTTAACTGTCTTGCCAACGGCAGGCAGCGTGATTTCATCGACATTGAATCCATAGGTCTGTGGGGCATTGACTGGTTTCTGCCACCCATTGCCAGCATCCTGCATTTCGCTCTTCATTTCGCAGGAATAGCGAACACTTTCCTTCCGTTTGTCTGGGAAGTCGAAAGTGATGAGTCGGCTGTAGCAGTCGAGCAGTTCGTCGCCCATCTGTTTGACATCAACATTATACATTCGCATATAGGTCTGGGTGAAATCCTCTCCACGACGGCCTCCGCGGAACATGTCGGCCATGTAGGTGAGACCGTGTAGATAGCTCCAGTATTCGAGTACGAAAGGAGCATGGTACATGTTCTCGCTATTGAAGAGACTCAGGTGGATGAGTTTCTTGAACGCTTCCCAGTGGTAGTTCTCATCAGTCGTCCAACGGGGGTTTACGTTCCACAGCATCCACTGAGCAGATGTCTCGAAGATGCCGCCACCCATTCCTTGTGACTGTCCGTCACACGAAATCTGAATCTGGAAAGAGTGTCCGATTTCATGGGCAATGCAGTTGAGAGTCTTGTCTTGCACACGATTGGGCGCAATCCACAGGGCACCGATTTCGTCGTCGTACGAGCCTCCGTAAGCGGTTCCCTCGAGTGAGTAGTTCAGCATGACCATCATTCGGTATTTCTCAGCTTTACTGCCTGGCAGAAGGAATCCCATCATGTCGCGATAGACATTGTAGAAATATTCTACACGCGAGAGAAGGTTATCAAGATCGACCGTCATCTTGTGACCATCGAGATCAGGTGCCTTACTGAGGTCGTCACCAAATCCTTTTTCCCAGAAGCAAACCACATTGGGCGTACATGCCATACGGTAGTAGCTCCATTTCGAGTCGCGACTGGTAAAATCGTTGTCGCGCAACTCCTTGGGTATGTAAATTTCTTTCCCTTTGGGGAGAGTGTAACCTTGTGCACAGAGTGGTAAGCACAATGTCATCATGTAAATTAGTAAAAATGCAATTCGTTTCATTGTTAATTGATTAAATTGATTAGTTGATGATTTATATATTGTTTATTGAATTGGTAGCACTTCGATTTTTCCGTCGATGAGGGTAACGACAATGGAGAGGGTGGGCTTGTAAGTCTGCAGGAGACCATCCATTTTCAACTTGTTGACGATGGGCTCTACAGTGTTGAAGATGATGAGATAGGTGGCACCATCGGTGTCTTTCACCTGATAGCCTTTCCATCCACGAGGCAGATTATTGATTGCTGTGCATTGTGCATTGAGTGCCTCAAGTTGAGATGTACTGACATTACTGTAGTATGCCACGAGACGTGAGTTGACTCTGTCGCCGATGCTGACGTTTTGTGGCTTGTCGGAATAGATAGGGTAGAGGCGTGAGGTGAGGATGGAGTTGTTGTTCTGTTGGTCACCAAATGCCATCGTGTTGTTTGCACGGTCAGTTCGCGCCAATACACCTATACAGTTGTCGATGTTGATATACGAAGCGTTGATAGTTGATAGTTGAGCGTTTAAAGTCTGTTGAGCGTTTGTAGTGGCAAGTGTACGTTCTACCTTGGTGAAGGGGTCGGTCGATATGGCCAGCAGACCGCCTCGTTCGCTGTTGATGGTACAGTCGGCTATTGCTTTGACAATGTCGAAATAGAGAACGAGATTGTGGTGGGAAGCAAAAAGCAGATAATGGTCACGCAGCGTGTGTTCGTTGGTCTCGAGCGTACCGCTAATGATGTAGCTGTTGGAGTCTGACCATACGATAGAGTGACGGACATCTGTAGCATCAGTCTTCTTGCCGGCTACTTCGTACCAACCTATGAAGTTTCCTGTATTGTTGGCTCGGAAGGGCACTACGATATTATTGTGAACGACATTGTTTGGCGCAAAATAACCCGTATAGCTTTTCAGTCCCTTGCTCCAAGAGAAACAAGTGAATCGCTCAGCAGATGATGCTGTGATGACATCCTGGTCGGGGTAATAGCTTGTTTCGCCATATTGACTCAGGAATTGGTTCCAGGTAGCAGGGGTGATGTCGTCGGTAGGTAGCAGATGGTGCATGAGCCAGGTCATCATAACGCGATGTGCCTCAACACCCATACGGCGTGCACCTACATCGGGTCGTAGGAGCCATGAGCCGTCAGTTGTGGTCTTCTGGCGTTTTCCTATTTGTTGCAAAGCCTGTTGCTCAAGCAGCAGGGCATAGGGGTCGCGCAGGAAACAGGAGACGGTGGAGTAGGATGTAATCTGGTCGTAGAGAAACAGACTCCAGTCGTTTCCGTTGGGCATCGCCAATTCTCCGTCGCTCAATGCCAGGCTGTAGAGCACTTCGTCCATTACAAATCCCACATTGTGCATCAGGGCGTTGGTTGTCCAACGTTCTTTCTGATACAATACGTTTTGGAACAACTTAAGTGCCAAAGCTGCTTCACCCAATTCCTGTGCCACCACATTCTGGTAGCTGGTATGGAAGTAATTGTGGTTTTGCAGGGTATAGTCGTCGTAAAGGTTTGCTCCTACGTAGAAGTCTGCGATGGTTTTCTGGTCGTAATCGGGGTCGATGACGGTCTGATCGTCTTTGTCGAATGGATGCGAGTATGAATTGATGGCAAACGCCCTGAGACGGTCGAACCACTGAGGCGCCAGTTCGTCATTGGGAAATAGTCCGAGTGTGGCAGCCAGCACATTACACTCCCATCCGTTCTCTTCTGCTTTGGTGTCACCTTTATAGCCTGTAGGGATGCTGCGCTCGAGTTCGTAGTTGCATTCGGCTTTTAGTAGATGATAGACATACTGACGCTGCTCTGCAGTCAGCCTATCCCATTGGAAAAATGCTGAATAGGCTACCGACATAGCCCAGAGAGACGATTCCCAACTATGGTCGGCATTGCTGACAGAACCCCAATACTGGTTGTTCTTGCAGGGATAGAGACGGTTCGCCTTATGGGTGGAGTAGGCGTAGATGAGCGTACGGTTTCCCATCTGCTCGAGGCGCTCCCAACTGACCTGTTGCGGAAGTGTGACCTTTCCTTTCGCATATTTGCAAAGAAACGCACAAATCATCGAGAGGTCGGCATTGTGACGCACACCTTGTTCGTTATTGCCAAATGTATTCTCACCCTTGAATGTTGCCAATGGCTCTCCTTTCGAATTCTTGTCGCTTATCTCCTGATACTGATTGTATAAATAAGGTGTAAAGTCGGCCAGCATCTGTAGTGCAGCGTCGAAATCGTTGTGCGGGGTTGCAGAAAGTGGCAAGCACAATGTGAAAAGAGAGAATGCAATAAAGATATTTAAAGATGCAAGTCGTTTCATACGTTCAGGAGTTACGGGAGTTCAGGTGATATTGACGATAGGGTGCTGATGATATCGAGGGGTGAATCGATAATAATCTTTGCCTTTTGCTCAATGAGGAATTCCTTGTCGCGGAAACCCCATGAAACAGCAATACATGGTAGTTTGGCATTATGAGCTGTTGCCAGATCTACCTCGCTGTCGCCCACATAGACGGCGTCATCATGTTGGCATCCCAACTGTTCGATGGCTCGCAGCACCATATCGGGGGCAGGTTTGCGGCGTACGTCAGGTGTCTCACCAATTGCGACATCGATGCAGTCGGAAAAGAAGCGCTGATGGAGATCCTGAACCGCCATATTGAGTTTGTTGCTGACAATCGCTGTCTTCAGTCCCCGCTGCTTACATTGATGCAACATCGGGATAATCTGGTCGTAGGGTTCTGTTCGGTCGAGACTATGTTCAAGATAGTACTCGCGAAATTCGCGGAATACTTTCTCAGTCAGTTCTGCATCGCAACCCTCTGGTAAGGCATGTTCGACCAGACGGCGTACTCCATTTCCCAGAAAGCTCCTGACTTCCCACTTGCTGCGAACAGGCAAATGATAGGATGACAGTGCATGATTGACACTGGAATAGAGGTCGTCCAACGTGTTGAGCAGGGTGCCGTCGAGGTCGAAGATAATACTATTTACCATTTGACTATTTAACCAGTGGTGCAGGTCCGTTGATGGTTGGTTTCACTGGAATGATTTTTCCTTTCTTGTCGAATTTCATCTCATCGATGCATACCTCACGATGGATGCCAGGTCCGTTGTGCAGGTAATCTTTGTTAATGCGGTGATAGACGATGTACCACTGATCCTTACCCTTGATTTGCAGTACCGAATTGTGTGCAGGCCCATAAATCTGTTGTGATGGATCTTGCTGCAGCACGATTGGCTCTTCAGCTACTGTGATTGGTCCTAATGGATTCTTGCTGGTTCCATAGGCAACATGGTAGTTCGGACTGCCTGTGTCGTCCACACTCCAGAGGAAGTAATAGGTCCCATTACGGTAGAACACGTAGGTGCCCTCACGATAGGCATAATCGCGCAGGGTGCCACCCTGTGGAGTCAGCACCTTGATGGTGTTCTGCTTGATACTTGTCATATCATCGTTCAGTTCGGCTCCTGCCATATATCCGTTACCCCAGTAGATGTAGTGCTTACCTGTTTTGGGGTCGGTAAACACATCCACATCGATTTGCTGACCACGTCCTACAGGCGATTCGCTGATGATTGGTTTTCCAAAGTCAACAAATGGACCGCATGGGTCGTCAGCAATGGCAACACCGATCTCTTTGCGACGTCCTGCATCTGCACTATAATAGAAATAGTATTTGTATGTGCCGTCTTTTTGTTTCACTTCTTCGATTGCTGGTGCCCATGCGTTGCCTCTTGCCCAAGGAACCTGGTCGGACTTCACATCGAGCATCGTACCCTCGTTGGTCCAATCAATGAGGTTGGTCGACGAGAATACCTGGAAGTAATAACCACCCCATCCGTCGAATCCATCTGTGGTGGAGTAGATATAATATTTCTTGGTCTTGTTGGAATAGAGTACCTCTGGGTCGGCATGGAAGCCTTCGAGGATTGGCTGCTTGGTTGACGGGAAGGCATTGAGCAGACGGTTTTTCTCTGCCTGAGTGATAGGTATCATCGTACCATGACGAGGTGTGAACACACCCTGCGTCTTGGTGTCTTGTACAAATTTGAACGTCTTGAGGTCTTCACTGGTACAGAATTGATAGTGACCTGCTGAATAGCAGTCGTACATCACAATCCAGCTCTTGCCATCGATTGCCTGACACACACCTACACCTTCAACCGCTGTGCGGCTTACTTCCACTCTCGTAGGGATTTTGGTCCATTGCTCACCTGGTTTCTGACCGGCTGCTGGCAGGATGCTGCGGGTTGTTGCCTGGAAGATACCGCCTCCTGCTTCACTCTTATAGAAAAGGTGGAACAATCCGTCGGCTTTGTTATATACAATATCTCCATCGATGGCTGCCTTCCCGTCATCGAACAACAGTTGCGGTTCGGTAATGTCGGTGAAGTCATCGTTGGCATAGCTGTAGTAAATCTTGTCGTAGCGGTTGGTAGGCGACAACAGCGAATAGAACACCACATACTTGCCGCTATGGGTGTCATACACTGTCTCAGGAGCCCACACACGTTGTACGTTTCGCCAAGTGTTGGCAAACTTGGTAGGGAAATGGATGACTGTATGTTCCCAATGAATCAAGTCGGTACTCTTCATCAGTACCATACCACGGTTGGATGACCAACCCAAGTTTGACTTCATGTCGGTAGCAACCATATAGAATGTCTTGCCGTCCTCACAGCGAAGGATATGAGGGTCGCGTACACAACCGGTGAAAGCAATTGTATCGGATGCAAGGACTGGCCGACCGTTGTTGAGTGGTGTCCAGTTGTAACCATCGTCGCTGAGTGCATAGCAGATTTGCTCTTGCTCAGGAGCATTTCCTGTGAAATAAGTGAAGAGATAGGCCACCTTGTCATTCTGCGCATTGACCATTGACCATTGACTAATGACCATTGAGAACACGAGTGTTAGTCTTAAAATGTAAGTTGTAATTTTTCTCATAAGTTATCTTAGTTTTTTTGTTTTTGTTTTCGTTTTTGTGGTTTTCGTTATTTTGTTTTGACGATATCGAAAAGATAGGTTAGTTTGGCCGTGATGGTTTGGTGGGCCGATCGGCTGAAATTACCTTTTTTGCTGTTGTCGAACACGTCGCCAAGTCCGTAGTTGTATCGGGCATTGAGTAGGAAGTGTCCGAGTGGGGTCGATAGCTCCATTCCGATGCCGGCTGTGATGCCATAATCCACTTTGTTATCTACCTTCAGCCCGTATTGCTCTACCACATGGTTCGGACGTTTCGACACATCCCACACACCTCCTCCATACGATTCCGTGCTCCCTAGGTTGTAGCCCAACATCGGACCTGCTTCGAATAGGAACTTACATCCTCTCTGTTCACGTCCCCAACCCATCTGCATCATCACGGGTACCTGTATGTAAGTCAGACTGCGGCTGTAGGTGTTGCCGCTTCCGTCTTCGATGACCTCTTTCCAGCCGAGATTGGCAAAGTTGATTTCCATCGATACGCCACAGATGGCGGTGAAATACTTCTCGCAGATGTAGCGAGCAGAGAATCCGAACGTCGGAGTGTACTTGTAGTCTTGCTTGATAGTAGGATTCATATCCATCTTCGTCATGAGCATGCCGACATTGCCGCCAATGGCAAAGTCGCTACGCTTTTCACCCACCTGTGCGTAGACAGAAATGTGCAACGTGAAGAGAGCGAGGAAGATGATTCTTTTCATATTCTACTATCTATAACCAATAACCGTTAATCTACTAATCTATTAACCTACTAAGCAACTAAGCTATTAACCTACTAAGCAACTCAACAGCTACAATTGCTTCACACTGATGGTTCCGTCCGAATTGTATTTCACAAACATCATGGCGTTGTTGATAAATCCGCTCCATGTGTTCTTATGCGTGAAGTGCATCGGGTTCTGAATGGCCTCACTGGTCAGGTTCTCTATGTTGGCAGCGAAATCCTCACCTTCAACATACATGTTGCGCACGAAAAAGTTGGCGATGTCGTAGCCCAGCATACCGTAGCGAGGGTACGTGTTATACTGATCACGTCCGAATGTGCTGCGGAAACGCTGGTTGAAAGCGTATGTTTCAGTTGCGTTCGGATTGTTGTAGAAGCTGGTGAAGAACATACAGTTATACTTCTTGAATGCTTCAATCGACTTGTCAGCAAATGCTTGCCAGTCAGTATAGCCGAAGAGGTTGATACGATACGAATCAAGTGCTAGTTCATTCAATCGTTTCACTAAGCGGTCGAAAGCAGTTTTTGTACTTGACGAAGGGATGATATAGTTCTCCTTATTCGTTGTTAACATCTCGATAATGTTACCAATGTTCTGGAAATCGCAGTTGAAATAGCTGATTTCCTCTGAATTAAGGTAGTTCTTCAGACGCATCATGTAGTCTGCCTTGTCTGTCTGGTCTTCGATATTCACAAATATGTAGTTGGCGTTCGTATGCATGGCCGAGAACGAAGCGAACGCCCGGTCGTAGGTGTCGTTGTCCATCTTCTGGTTCACCTGATACACGTTGTGGGTGTTATTCACCAAGGTGGTCGATGATAAGAGCGGTACTACCAGACTGATGTTGTTCTTTTCTGTGAATGCTTTCAGTTTGTTGATGTTGTTAGCGTCTTTGGCACCGATAATCAGTTGCACATTCTTCATCTGCGGCAATGCAAGTACGCTGTCAATCTGTGCTTCGTCGTAGGCATACACTTTTCCGCTCACACCGTCTTTCTTCATCTCTGATACCGCCATCATGATACCTTCGTAGAAGTCAATCATCGTAATTGCTTCACGTGTCTTCTTCTGCTGGTCAAGGCCGAACGGCATGATGACAGCGAAGTTCACAGGTACAGGCTCCTTGATGACGATTTCCTCTTCCTCGACTTCCACAGGACGCATCGCTTCCAGTTCGGCTTGGGTGAACGGAATGCACAGCACCTGTCCCTTCTTGATTCTGTCTTTCTTGTCGGGTTCAATCGTAGGGTTGGCAGCCACAATCTCATCTACGGTCACACCAAACCGCTGTGCGATGCTGTAAAGTGTCTCCTTCTTCTTTACCTCATACGTCTCCTTACATGGAGGAATCTCCGTAACCACAGGAGCCGATTCGGCGACAGGCAGCACTACCGTTTGCTGTTGTACAACGGGCTCAACAGTCTGCTGGGTCTCTAAAGGCACCACCATTTGCTGCACTGGTTGCTGCTGAGTTGGCTGTGTTTCAGGAAAAATAATGATGTGTTGTTGAGGTTCTTGTGCTGCTTTAGCTGGAATATTGATGGTTTGTCCTGCCATGATGGTCTCACCCAGTCCCGGATTTGCAGCTTGAATGGCACTGATGGTCACTCCGTATGTGCGACTGATGCTATAGAGTGTTTCACCAGCTTTGATTTCATGACGGGTTTGTCCCCAAACGCTAATCCCAATAAACAAGAAAACCGCAATAATCGATAACCTGTAACCGATAACCTTTATCATTTTATACCCCATAATTATAATAACCTTAATGAATCATTACCTAATTTTTAATAATCGAGTGCAAAGATACAAAAAAGTTTAGAGTTTAGGGTTTAGAGTTTAGAGTTTTTTTGTTTTTTCCCTTATACAATTCTTCAATTCTTCTATTTTTCATTTTTTACATTTTATAATTCTTCCATTTTTACATTTAATTCTTCAATAAATCTTGCAGATTATTGCTCTTTTATTTTGTGTTTTGCTGAAAAATGATTACTTTTGCAGCCAAATTACATTTGTATTGGTAATTTAGGTTATTGGTTAATGGTTATTGGTTAATGAATAAATCATGAATAATAATAAGGTTATAGGTTATTGGTCATTGATTATTGGGTTTATAATCCTTCAATGCTTCAATCCTTCAATTCTTCTTCACGCTCAGAAAGTGGCGGCTCAGGATGAAACGATTGTGTTTACGCCACAATGGACAGCACAGGCTCAGTTTGCTGGCTACTATGTGGCAGAAGCGAAGGGTTTCTATCGTGATGCTGGTGTGAAGGTGCGTATAGAACATCCTACTGCCACTCAACCTGCTATGAGTCGTATGCGTAAGAATCAGTGTCAGGCTACGACATTGCAGCTGTGTCAGGCTTTGGAGATTGTGGACAACGGCACCCCATTGGTGAATATCTTGCAGACATCGATGAACAACGGAATGGTGATTGTTTCTGCCCGTAATCAAGATCCTCTGTCGCAGAAAGGTGCTCGTGTGGGCATTTGGAGCGTGGGCTTCGGACAACTGGCCATCTGTATGAGTATCAAGGACCACTTGGACTATGAATGGGTGCGCTTTGCTCAAAATGTCAACCTCTTCGTCTCTGGTGCCCTCGATGCTACGGTGGCAATGAGCTACAATGAGTACTACCAATTGGTACAGGCTGGTATCGAAATGACTGATAAGAACGTATATCGTTTCTGCGACCACGGTTACAACGTACAGGAGGATGGCGTCTATATGACCCGCGACTACTACAACAAACATAAGGAACAGGCTCATCGGTTTGCAGCTGCCAGCAAGAAGGGGTGGGAGTGGGCTGCCCAGCATCCCGATGAGACGCTTGATATCGTGATGCAATACGTAGACCGAGAGCATATCGCCACCAACCGAGTAATGCAACGACTGATGCTTAAGGAGGTGCTGCGCCTACAAGTGGATCGCGAGTCAAAGAAGCGCGAGTTCCGTCTGCGTCCGGATATGGTGCGCCTAGCTAGTCGATTGATGGTGGAGAATATGATGCTGGGTCGCGAAGTGACGTATGAGGAACTGGTAAGTGGAGATGTGAAAAAATGAAGTTAAGGTTAGGGTTAAGTTATGAAAAGGATTATAAGATATATTCGTAAAAAACTATCTGTCAGGGTCAGCCTGTGGGTGGTTTTGTTTGCTGCCTTGATATTCAATGCTGCTCTTGGCTTCCTGTTCTATCAGTCGCGTGATGCAGTCCGACAGGAAGCAATCAACCGCGCTACACAAATCTTGGATAACACCTCGATGCGTGTGGAAGCAATCTTAAATCGTGCAGAGGTTGCGACAACGATGACGGAGTGGCTTGTGATGAGACATCCCGATAAGGCCGACTCTATGTTTGTCTATAGTGAGGGCATCCTGCGCAATAATCCTGACTTGTTCGGCTGCTCAATTGCCTTCGAGCCATCTCATTTCGAGGATCAAGGCTATTATTTCTCGGCTTACTCTCAATGGGAGAACGACTCGATTATTTCGATACAGGAAGGAAATGAATTGTACGAGTATTTCTATATGGATTGGTACCAACAGTGTCATTTGCTCGACCGCCCCTGTTGGACGGAACCTTATTTCGATCATAATCCCAATTGGAAATATTCTGAGAGTTTTATTGCTTCTTACTGCCGTCCGTTGAAGAACAAGAATGGAGAGTTCATCGGCACCATTGCTACCGATATCTCTTTGGCATGGCTTTCAAAGACCGTCTCGTCTATGAAGCCTTATCCTAATTCCTACAGTATCATGATCGGTCGTGGCGGCACCTACTTCGTACATCCCGACACGATGAAGATTTCGCGCGAGACCATCTTTACGCAGTCCTTGGAGCAGCCTGACACGGCATTGACCGCATTGGGCCATGCCATGCAACGTGGCGAGAAGGGTCTGAAGCGCATGAATATAGGTGATGAAGATTGTTATGTGTTCTACGAGCCTCTTGGACAGACAGGATGCTCAATGGCTATCGTCTGCCCTGAGAGCGATATCTTCAGCGGCTTCGACCGTTTGCGCCGCAGTGTAATGGGTATTGTATTTATCGGTTTGCTGCTTATGCTCTATATCTTTATCCGCATCATCACTCGCGAACTGAATCCGTTGCGGCGATTGGCAGAGGGCGCAGAAACCATTGCTTCAGGCCAATTCGATGCAAAGCTGCCCAAGCTGAAGCGTATCGACGAGATAGGTCAGTTGAGCCACTCGTTTACAGGCATGCAGCATTCGCTCGTGAAATATATTGATGAACTGAAAGAGACGACAACCCAGAAGGCATCTATGGAGAGTGAGTTGCATGTGGCCAAGAACATACAAATGTCGATGATTCCAAAGGTATATCCGCCTTATCCTGAACGTGATGATATAGACATCTACGGTCAGCTTGACTCTGCCAAGGAGGTTGGCGGTGACTTGTTTGACTTCTTCATTCGTGATGAGAAACTGTTCTTCTGCATCGGTGATGTATCTGGAAAGGGTGTTCCTGCCGCGTTGGTTATGGCGGTTACCCGTGCACAGTTCCGTACGATAGCAGCTCACGAGGCTATGCCCGA
The DNA here is from genome assembly GCA_017529865.1 of Bacteroidaceae bacterium. GTDB lineage: Bacteria > Bacteroidota > Bacteroidia > Bacteroidales > Bacteroidaceae > Colivivens. The sequence goes on along the minus strand of JAFXNA010000011.1, from coordinate 74,907 downwards.
CCGTATTGTTATGGAATTGAATGAAGCGATGGCGGAGGGTAATGAGTCGAATATGTTCGTCACGCTCTTTGTCGGTGCATTAGACATGCTGACAGGTCGTATGCGCTACTGCAATGCTGGTCACGACGTACCGATTCTCATCGGAAGCGGTGTAGGAATGCTTCCATGCGACCCGAATATCCCTGTGGGTGTGATGCCTGGATGGAAGTTCTCACTTCAAGAAGCCACCATCGATCCCAATACTACAATTTTCCTTTATACAGACGGATTGACAGAGGCTGAGAACAACGTTCACGCCCAGTTCCAGGAACAACGTGTCTTTGATGTCATACGGCAGACTCCGAATTCTCCCAAGCAGCTTATTGATTCGATGACCCAGGCTGTGCATCATTTTGTGGGCGATGCTGTACAGAGCGATGACCTGACCATGCTTGCCTTGCAATACAAACACCAACAACCCGACGTTCACTATCAGCGTAGCTTAACGCTGCCCAATGATGTGCAACAGGTTTCCAAACTGGCAGAGTTTGTTGACACCGTTTGTGAAGCTGCAGGTTTAGATATGGGCGTGTGTATGCAGATGAACTTAGCGATAGAGGAGGCTGTGGTCAATGTGATGAAGTATGCCTATCCTCCAGAAGTCACTGGAACGGTAAGTATTGACGCCACGATCAGCGACAAGGGCCTGAAGTTCGTCATCAGCGACAATGGTATACCATTCGACCCTACAGCAAAGGCAGAGGTGGATACCAGCCTTTCAGCAGAGGAGCGTGGCATAGGAGGACTTGGCATTCACCTAATTCGCCAGATTATGGATAGTATTAACTACGAATATATTGACGGACGTAATATCCTCACGCTACTAAAGAAAATATAACAAAAAAACGAAAACGATAACGAAAATAATATAATTGTTCAATGTTCGATGAAATAATATTTGGTTTTAGTATCTACGGTTGGATTACCATTCTGACCATCATAGGCATCTTTGTGGTGATGACTCGCTCGAGGATACCAGTCGAGGTTGCTTTCCTAAGTGCCCTGACTGTGCTGTTGGTTACTGGTGTCGTCACCGAGGAGGAGGGTTTGGCAGGCTTTGGTAGTGAACCGGTTGTGGTTCATGCCGCGTTTTTCATTATCATTGCCGGATTGTTGCATACAGGTGTGCTTTATTGGCTTTCTAAAAACGTACTTGGTGACCCCAAGAACTATAATAGCGCCTTGTTGCGACTTATGATTCCGACGAGCATTATGGCAGCCTTGCTCAATTCTACGAATGTGGTGGCGATGTTCATCGATGTTGTAAAGATATGGTCACGGAAACTCAGTATAGCTCCATCCAAGCTCCTGTTGCCGTTGAGCTATGCTGCTACACTGGGTGGTATGTGTACGCTGCTTGGCAACTCGTCCAACCTTGTTATTGCAGGTCTCTATATGAGTAAGACCGGTCAGTCGCTCAACGTCTTCGAACCTCTGCTGCCAGGTCTGATTCTTACCGTCGTCGGTGTGCTTCTGGTTGTGTTGCTGCAACATTTCATCCCTTCGCGTGAGTCTGTTGAACAGTCGTTCGAAACCACCAGCGACTACACCGTGGAACTGCTTGTGCCTACCGATAACCCAGCTGTTGGTGAGACCGTTGTCGATGCTGGTCTGTACAACGTAAAGGGCGGCTCGCTGGTTGAGATTGTGCGTTTTGACCGCGAGATTATCATGCCTGTTCCCAAGGACGAATGGATTCTTGGTGGCGACCGTCTCATTTATGCCGGACAGATTAACGAGATACTTGAACTGAAACGTACGCATGGTTTGGCAGCAGCCGACCACCACGTGTGGAGTATCAATGATATCGATACAAAGCGCCGCATGCGCACAGCTTACGTTACTTTCAATAGTGACCTGATTGGACGTTCGATGACGAGTTGTGATTTTGAGCAGAAGAACAACGTAGCCCTGATAGCTGTAGCTCGTCAGGGACATCGTGTGAAAGGTCAGCCTCGTGAGATTCAGATTCAGGCGGGCGACACACTGCTTTTGGAGTGTCCACCAAAGGGCGAAGAGCAATTTGAGCGCGACAACCGTCGTTCGCTCACCTTCTTCGATAGCCATTTTGTGCCCCAGCTGGGACCGAAGACCATTACCTCCGCAATCATCCTTGTGCTGATGTTTCTCATCTCCTCGTTCCATGTCCTGCCACTGATGGCCGCAGCCATGCTGGCAGCCGGAATGATGCTGATTTTCGGGTGTTGCCGCATCACAGGTGTCACGAAGTACATTGAGTGGGAGTTACTGCTCGTTATTGGTTCCACGGTGGTGTTCTCAGTAGCCATCACCAAGACAGGTATTGCCGATACCATTGCAGGCGACGTGCTGCAACTCTGTGGCAACAATCCTTATATCGTCATGGCTGTCATGTGCATTCTTGCTTCGTTTGTCAGCGAGTTTGTCAGCGATGTGGGAGCCGGTGCCGTCTTCTTCCCGATTATGTATCAGCAGGCCGAGATGTTGGGATGTAACCCTTTGCCATTCATCATGTCGCTTATGCTTTGCGTCACTTTCAGTTTCGCATCGCCTATAGGCAGCACCACTCACATGCTCGTCTATGGTCCAGGCTCGTTCAGGTTCTCCGACTTTGCCCGCCTGGGTATTTGTATGCACATCGTGCTGCTTGTCATCGCTCTGATCATTGTAAATATCATTTATCCGTTGTATTAATAATGCTTAATAGCTTAATAGCTTAGTAGGTTAATAGTAATAGGTTAATAGACAAATAGAATAAATAAACAAATAAAAAACAATGGTAAATAGTAAATAATTAAATAGTAATTAAGAAGATGAATACAGAATTTAAAGAAGAGAACAACGATTTCGTAATGTATTTTGAAGGCCGTCTTGACACGGCTGCAGCTCCTGAGACCGAGAAAGCAACTGCATCATTGCAGGATTGCGAAGGTCACGATATTATCCTCGACTGTACAAAGTTGGAGTATATCTCCTCGAGTGGTTTGCGTATCTTCCTCGGCATCTTGAAGAATGCCAAGCCAAAAGGCAGTCACGTCTATATCAGAGGTATTTCCGATGATATTCGCTCCGTCTTCGCTATGACAGGATTCACAAATCTTTTTGAGTTTAAGTAAACCTTCGCAGCCGACCTTTCTTCCCGATTGAGTCGGCTGTTTATTTGTGGCTTAACTTCAAATCGAATTCAGCGTTCAAACCCTTTGAATTCAGCGTAAATACTCATCGTATTCTACGCTCAAACGATCTGCATTCAACCTAAAGGAACTGAGCGGGCAATCCAAAGGAAGTAAGTAGCCCGTCTAAAGGAACTAAACGGCCGCCCCGCTTCCTTTGTGTTAACTCGTGCTTTTTTGCCCCCTTTTATGAACTGACTGATTTTAGACTGTTTTTAGGGTGTCCTAATTTGAATCGATTCAATCGATCGAATGAATCGATTCGATTGATGAGTTGAATCGATTCAAAAAAAATAGCATAGAAAATGGATGATTTTTTGGGGGATAATTTAAGAAGAAAAACGATAGCGAAAACAAAGATAAAAACAAAAAGTTGACGTTCTCGTTATGGTTAAACAATCTGTAAACTGTAAACTTTAAACTCAATATACTGACTTTCAACTATAAACTATCAACTATAAACTTTATAAATCACACTTTTTCTTTTTATTAGCTGAAACAATAGACACCTTTATTGAAGTCGTACTGAATCAATGGACACCTTCGAAAAAGCTGTGCTGTTTTTATTAACAGTTCGTGTGTATATCGATTCTTATCGACTACTTAGCCCGTCAATACCCCATAACCTATAACCAATAACCATTATTTATAATTACATGTTCCAAACTACAAATAGCAAGTATTTGTGAAGGAAAAACATCCGAATTTGCATAATTATCAATTGTCAATTGACTTGAAAAGTCCAAATTGCTAGCGTTCGGCAATAAAAACAAGCTTTTATTGCACTTTCTTAACCGCAATTTTGCTGAATTATCAATTAATTTAACTATCTTTGCAGCGTCCATTCGAACACATTCTCTTCATCATCCTCCTTTAAGGGGGACAGGAGAGGGTTCGTTGACGGGTGGGCGGACATATTGGAAGAAGCATCCGCTTTGTATCTTGTATTCTGACAATTGGGGAATTCGATGAATATGCACAAGAGTAAAGTAGATGGTTCACGTGTATTCCACGTGGACTATTACTCGTTAAGTGCATAAGGTCATCCCCAATACCTCAGAATACGTAGACGAAGTAATTTGTCCACGTTTTTTTATTGTACATTACTAAACGAACTAAATACAAGATTATGACTTTTAAAGAAGCTGTTAATTGTTATTGTTGTCTTTTGTGTAAAGAACATCTTGACGAGCTAGATGACGTCAAGAGTCTGTATATGATTTACAGTTCTGCTCCGTCACCAACATCACTACATAATTTAGCAACAGCTTGTGTGGTTGGAGACCACCAGCATCGAATTTCTTCCAAAAGCAAGACCAATGCTATTAATGTAATAAAGTCTCGTCTTCCATCCATTTTTCTTACTACTTTTACAGACTATGAAGATTTGTACAATACTATTGATCATTTTATTGGAAATATTCCACAAATAGGACCATTGACCATCTATGATGTTTCATTGCGTATTGGGCATTTGTTCATAAAACCTATATATCCTCAAAAAATTCTGTATTTAAATAGTGGAGCAATGGAAGGTGCCAAGAAACTGTTAGGAGGACGCAAACTCAGACATAAAGAAGATTTTAACGTGTTTTTCTCATATCCAGAAGCTAAAGCAGTTGTTGGTATAAATAGTCTTCAGAGCTTACCCAATAATCTTGTTGAAGATTTCTTTTGTGTTATGAAAGACTATCTAGATTTAGGACAGAGAGGATTAATTGGGGATAGGGATAGAACGCCCATATATTTAGGAATGTGATATGTATTAAAAAGAATAGGGGTATAGCATTAATTATAAAATATCTAAGCAGGATAATATAGACAATTCAAAATCGAGACTCATGAAAAGATTATCTTATTTATTAACAGCGTTGTTACTAATGACAGTTAGTATGAACGCACAGCATGTGACAGAAGAACAGGCGCTTCAGAAGGCACAGGCATTCCTGAATCAAAAAGCGACGAAAGGTGGCAGACGTGGTGCTCCACTGAAAATGAAGCAGTTAGAAAATGTAGCGCAGAACGATGCCTTCTATATATTCAATGCAGAGCAAAATGGAGGTTATGTCATCGTCAGTGGCGACGAAAGAACCGACGAGATTCTGGGGTATAGTACTGAAGGAAACATTGACCCACAGCGGATGCCAGAGAATATGAAGGCATGGCTTGAGGGGTATGAAAAACAGATTGTTTCTATACCTGCAAATGCACGAAGGGCACCATCGAATGTGCCGCTGCACCCCGCTGTGGAGCCGCTCATCACTGCCAAGTGGAACCAATTCCAACCCTACAACTTGCAGTGCCCGATGCAGATTCCCGAAGGAGGCACAGAGCCGCAACACTGCGTTACAGGCTGCGTGGCCACGGCTTTGGCACAGATTATGTACTATTGGAAGTGGCCAAAGGACATAACTACGGCTATTCCCGCTTATGACTACGGATACGTGGGATGGGACGAGGAAACACAGTCTGGCATCTATAAGTACCATGAAGACGAACTGCCACCTACCACCTTCGAGTGGGACTTGATGAAAGACAGCTACGACTGGGATGACACGGGAGCCGAGGCACAGGCTGTAGCAAAGTTGATGCGCTATTGTGGGCAGGCGGTCACTATGGACTACGGCATATGGTCTTCGGGGGCTGGGGTAAGGGCGGAACCTTTAATCGACTACTTTGGTTACAACAAAGACGCAAAAATGGTGTGGCGCTCCGCTAATGGTACCTATTACAGCAATCGGGAATGGGATGACCTGATTTATGGTGAATTGGAGGCTAAACGCCCAGTATGGTATGTTGGCTATGAGCTTAGTGTAGGTCATGCGTTTGTGTGCGATGGTTACGACGGCGAGGGACTCTTCCATTTCAATTGGGGTTGGGGAGGAGGTGGTGGCTATTACAGATTATCGCTGTCGGATTCCTTCTGTTCATCACAATATGTTGTCGTGGGCATTCAGCCCCCGACATCGTCAGATAAGGTGAAGCCGGGATATGCTGATAAAGTGTATGGAAACGTAAATGGGGAAAACAGGAACGACAACCTTTGGGGAGTTAATGCGTTCTTTTCCAACAAGACGGATACTTATCTGATGATTGACTGTGCTTTAGGTCTGCTCAATGATGACGGCACTGTTCAAGTGCTGACAACACTGATGGAGAGACAGTTGTTGGAAGGCAACGGTTCATACGTCATTACAGACTGCCGCTATTTTGAAGGGTTTTACGAGGAGTTTTTTTACCTAGTACAACAATATCCCACAATTCCTCATTTCTCCGACGGTACATACAAGCTGGTGGCACTATGGAAAGATATCAACGAGACACAATGGCATTATTCAGGTGAGTTGTCGGGCGACTATAGCTATTGCGAATTGACTGTCAATGGCAATCAACGGTCTCTTGACTATAAGTATCATAGCCGCAGTGATGACTTCAGATACTCTGCTACTATCGAACCCGTCGGCAGTCTGGTGGTCAACGAGCAACAACGGCTGGCCATCCATTGCGTGAACGAAGGCATAGACTGTCAGCAAGACCTCTATTTTTTTATGTCACAGACCGACGAGAAGGGAGAGGCGATTAGTCGTACAACACTTTATTTGGACAAAGATACTGAGGAAACCGTCTATTTGAGTTTCTATCCCGAACAGGAGGGTACCTATCATGTTTGGGTAGCAGAATATCGTGATGGCTCCAACATCGTTGCCCAGATAGATATAACTATCAGTAAACCTTTTGAGCTCGGCATATATCCTAACTATTTTGATTGGAGTACTATGACGATGCCAGTAACTGTCACTAATAACGATGAAGTGCCCTATGACCGTGAAGTAGCAGTACGCATCTATCCTAACGAGGATTATGGAAAAGATAATGCCGGGCAGGTGTTCAAGAGCGGAAAGCTGCATATAGAGCCAGGGCAGAGTGTGGATGTCAATATTGACTGTCCTGGGTTAAGCATTGACAATTTCTATATGGCAGACCTAATGTATTACAAGAATCCCGATAGTGACGTAATGAGCATAGTAAGTTGGATGGACAGAATAAGCGATTTAACCGACTCTGGCGTAGTAAACAAAGACTATTTTACTGTAAATGGTATTCAATATGTGATAGCAGATCCAGAGCGTCATTATGTCTTTGCAGGATGTACTACTGATGCTCCCACTCAGTTGACAGTTCCTGCCACGGTAGTCTCTCCTAAAGATGGTTTATCATACGCAGTGAAAGGCATAAAACCGTTCTTTTGCGGACACAATGATGTTACGACCCTTTCTTTTTCCAACGGCATAACAACCATAGACAATTTAGCTGTGTATAAATGTGAATCACTGGAAACGATAGTCCTGCCAGGCTCTCTGAAGCGTATTAGATCTGTTATGATTTATCAATGTCCCAATCTGAAAGCCATTTATTCCAAGGCCCAAGAGGCTCCACTGGTAGTAGGCGGCTCTGGTGTATCGAGTTCTCTGATTTGGGAGGAGGATAACTGCGATGATGTAATACTATATGTGCCTAAGGGGAGCCGTGCCTCGTATGCCAAGGCATGGCCGCAGTTCACCAACATTGTGGAGATGGATGTGGAGGCAATGCAACCTCCCACAGAATTAAAGGGCGATATGAATGGAGATGGAAAAAGATCGATAGTTGATGTGGTTATTCTCGTCAACAAGATAATGGAAGAAAAAAAATAACATAGAGTATTAACTTCAAATTAAACAAACAATGAAAAAGATTAGCATTTTAATGGTTGCTTTCGTAGCAGCATGTATGTCTGCTTTCGCAGATGACGTAGTGTCAGTCAATCCGAATCCCTTGCAAGTGTCACCAGGGGACGTGGTAAAATTAGAGATTGTATTCGAAAATTCAGGTGGAAACTACACCGCTTTCGATTTGGATATTTCAATGCCTGAAGGAATCTCCGCAGAACTTGATGAGGGTGAAATCGTATGTGACAAGGGAGATTTGTATGGTAAGAAGGACGATCATACGATTCAGGCCAAATCCTTAGACTCAGGAGCCGACAACTTTATGTGCTTCTCTACGTCGAGTAAGACAATATCAAGTGGCAAAGGTGTAGTGTTGGTCGTTTCATACAAAGTGCCCGAGAGTATTGCTACGGGTGAATATACAGGAAAATTATCACACATAACGTTCGCTACTGTTGACGAAAAGGAAGTAGAGTTTGATGACGTTGAATTCAAAGTGTTGGTAGTTCCTACGAAGATCAACGAAGTCCCCGTAAGCAAGCAAACGAAAGGCATCTACAATGTTTCAGGCCAGCAGGTAGAGATGCAGAAGGGCATCAACATCGTGGATGGCAAAAAGGTGATGGTGAAGTAGAAACCTACCAGCCCCTCTCAGCCTCTCCCCCCGCCCTTCCCTCAAAGGGAGGGAGCTAAAGGGAAGAGAACTGAGAATTAAAAACTGTGCTCAGGCAGAAATCTTTCTGCGCTTGGTATGTTCAGTCGTTGTATTCAAGGAGTACAGCGGCTGTACTTCTTGATTGCAGAATGATAAAGTGACTCTATCCATACTGTTTCCTCGGAGATGCCATACTCTAGCCTGCTTCTAGGCTGCTTTGTGCCATACTCATGAGTATGCTTAGAGTATGGCTACACTATAGGAAATGCGGGAGTGAAAGTTGGAATCACTGATTACAGTTTCTGCGCTTGGTATGTTCAGCAAAAAAAAAGAGTCGGGAGACCGACTCTTTTTGTGATTTGTCATTTGTGACCTTTACTTCACTACGAAATCGAGTGCCTTGAGGTCCTTGTCGAGTGAGGAGGTTCCGTAGAGAATCTGGTAGCGACCTGGACGGGTTGAGAGTTCATCGATTGAGGCATCGTAGTACTGGAAGGCTTCACCGTCGAGGGTGATGGTGGCCTTGCCGGTCTGACCTGCAGCGAGTTCTATCTTCTGGAATCCACGGAGGTCCTTGATTGATGCTTCTGGGTAGTCGAGTGCCTTGACATATACCTGAACAACTTCGTTTCCTTTGCGCTTACCTGTGTTGGTAACTGGTACGGTGAGTGTCACCTTGCCATTCTTCTTCATTGACTTTGCTGACAACTTAGCCTGACCTACGCTGAAAGTGGTGTAGGAGAGTCCGTAACCGAATGCGTACTGTGCCTGACCACGGAAATAACGATAGGTGCGGTTGTCCATGCTGTAGTCGGTGAATTCTGGCAGATCGTCGTTGCTGCGATAGAAGGTGATTGGGAGTTTGCCTGATGGGTTGTAGTCACCGAAGAGGACATCTGCCAATGCCTTTGCACCTCCCTGACCTGGATACCAAGCCTGGAGGAGTGCATCGTACTGACCTTCAACACTTCCAAATGCAATGGCTGAACCTGAGCAGTTCACGAAGACTACTGGCTTGCCTGTAGCGTGCATGGCCTTGATCATACGCTGCTGTACGGCTGGCAGTTCGATGGTCTGCTTGTCACCACCTTCGCCTTCCATACGTGCGCTGATACCACCGATACAGATGATGACATCTGCATTTTTCACAGCTGAAACTACATCAACGAAGTCGACAAGCTTGTTCTGGCATACCTCGGCATTGAGGCTGGCAAACTGACCGGTTCCACGGTTATACTCGATCACAACATCGTAGGTCACACCATTCTGAACTGGGAAGGTCTCATACTGTACACCACGACCACGTCCGAAACCACCAAAGCCTCCGAAGCCACCGAAACCACCACGAGCACCTCCGGCACCTGCTTCGCCTTTCTTCTCGAATGATGATCCGTCGGAACCTTTCACGGTGAGCTTATAGCCATTATCAGAACTGATGTTGTAGCTCATGTCGCCTGTGAAGTCAGCTTTGAAGCTACCGCTAAGACGAAGTGAGATGGAGTCGGAAGAAACGCCTTCTGCAAATCCCCATGCACCGAATGTGCTGTAACGTACCTGCTTGGTGTAATCGGTCTTGGCTGGCTGACCCTTCAGGGAGTTGTTCTCCCAGAACTCTACCTTGAATCCACGACCGTTGTTCATGCGGTCGATATAGCTGAGGGTCATGTTGTCCTGATTGAGTTCGCAAGCACGCTGATAGATGATATTGGCTCCTGGAACAGCTGCCTTAATACCATCGAGCAGGGTGTGGGTGTGAGCTTCGGTAGGAGTTCCTCCATAGTTACCATTGAGCATACCTGCATCGGCAGCATTAGGACCAATCACTGCGATGGTCTTCAGGCTCTTTGAAAGTGGAAGAATACCATTGTTGTGAAGGAGTACCATTGACTCGCGAGCTGCCTGAGTAGCCAGTGCATCGTTCTTCTCGCTACTGATGGTCTCTGGACCGAGGTTTGACCAAGGAACCATTTCTTCAGGGTCGAACATACCGAGACGGAAACGCTCGGAGAGGGTGCGACGCAGGTGCTTGTCGAGTTCAGCTTCGCTGATGAGACCTTTCTCAAGAGCCTCGGTGAGTACCTGACAAACTCGACCGCACTCGAGGTCGGTTCCGTTGAGCACAGCATCGACTGCAGCTGAGAGTGGACCGTCGTGAGTGCCGTGCTGGTTACGGTTGTAGAAATTGTTGATGGCATCGCAGTCGGTCAAAACAATACCGTCGAAGCCCCATTTCTCGCGCAGGATGTTGATGAGCAGACGGTCGCTTGCACAACATGGCTCACCTTCGTAGCGGTTGTAAGCACACATCACCTCGCGTACATTTCCTTTCTTTACGAGGGCCTTGAAGGCAGGAAGGTAAGTCTCCCAAAGGTCGCGCATCGAAACACGTGCATCGAAGCTATGACGCTGTGGCTCTGGACCACTGTGAACGGCATAGTGCTTCGCACATGCGTGGGTCTTATAGTACTTCTTGTCGTTACCCTGCATACCAAGAACGGTCTGCACACCAAGAACAGCATTGAGGTAGGGGTCTTCACCACAAGTCTCCTGACCGCGTCCCCAACGTGGGTCACGGAAGATGTTGACATTCGGACACCAGTAGGTCAGTTCAGGGTTGCCTGGTACATGGTTGGCACCCATCGCCACATTGAAGACAGGAGCTGAGCGATTCCAGTTGGCACGAGCTTCGTCGGATACCTGTGAGAACACATCGTAAACCAACTTCTCGCTGAAGGCTGCAGCCATACCGATAGGCTGAGGATAAACGGTGTAGCCACCCTGACGAACACCGTGACAAGCCTCGTTCCACCAGTTGATAGATGGAACACCGAGACGGTCAATAGAAATGGCCTTGTTCATCATTAAACCGACTTTCTCCTGTGGAGTAAGGAGTGAGATAAGGTTCTCTGTACGTTCCTCTACCGAAAGTTTAGGGTTCTGGAACGGATACTGGTACTTTTGTGCTGTTGCACTTGCTACTGTTGCTGCGAAAGCAACTGAAAGCAATAGTTTTCTTGTTAATTTCATGATAACTCGTTTGATAATTTATAATTATAATTTAGTTTACAGTTTACTGTTTACGGTTTACAGTTTATTATCTTAAGTCTAACGTCTAAAGCCTAAAGACTAACATCTATTCAATGTATTTCTATTTCCTTGATGGGTCGCTTTGGGTCGTTGGTGAAGAGGTTGATGTGGAATGGAGTAGGGGAACTGGTGGTGAGTTGCACCGCAAGTTTCTCGCCCGATTGTACCACATGACCTGCCTTTACATTCGTAGATACTGCTTGTGGCGTTTCCATGGAGTGAATGACTAAGTCGGACGGTCCGTCGTTGAAGATGTCGAACGTAGCGACATATTTGTTCTTTGACCGCTTGACGAGCTGTCCGTACGAAGGATAGGTGCGCAGGATGGCTGCATCGGGCGTATCCTCAGTCTTCGCCAGACAAATCATATTGGTTGTCAAAGCCGTATGAGCTGGCTGTCCGTTCACCTTAAGCAGTATAGTATCTGCGAAGGTAGCGAAGAGGGTAGGGTCGGCAGGTGAAGTGTAAGTGAGTATCACTTCACGCTCCTCGCCTGGTTCCAAACGGTCGGGACACAGCACGGAAAGATGACCGGTTTGTGCAGGAACTTCCAACGTCATCGGATGGTCGGATGTGTTGGCTAACATGACTGCCTTTGTACGTTGCTCGCCATGATAGACGTAGCCGAACGGAATCTTCACCAGACTGACATAGAGGAAGTCAGCAAGGGTGTTATGATAGCGTTCCTGAATGCTGCGGTCCACTGGTGTGACATCAGCGCTGATTTCAAGGATACCGATACATTCGTTGTCGGCATCAAATACCTCGATGGTGCGGAAAACAGGTCCTTCTGCTCCAGAGGGAGAGAAAGACACTTTCACTTCCTCGCTCTTGCCCGACTTGATGGGGTTACGAGGATAGTCCACAAACACGCACGAACAACTGGGAACCACCTTTGAGATAAGCAGGTCTTTCTTCTCATTGTTCGTAAGGGTGAATGTGTGACTCACCATTCCGTCACCTTCGTATATCTTTCCGAAGTTCCATTCGTATAGGTCGAATACAGGGTCACCCTCCATCGCCCAAAGGCTATGGAGAGAGCACAAAGACACTATGACGAACAGCAGACGCAGCATGGATTGAAAATGTAAAAATTTGAAAATGTAAAAACGTAATTTATTTGAGATTTTGCCAGAGATGTGGTAAGAACTTGAAATAGAGCAGATGACGCCAAGTCACGAGGTCGTGAGCACCACCGCCACCTGAATAGAATTCGTGCTTCACTCCCAGCTTGTCCAGCTCTTCGTGCAGACGTTCGTGGCGGGCCATGAAACCGGTCTCATAGGTACCACCTCCAACAAACAGATAGTCAATCTTGCTGTTCACATCTTTCTCCTGAAGAACAGGAGTTTCGCTCACATCGATGGCAGCGCTGAGCAGACCGACAGAACCGAAGACATCGAGGTTGCGCAGACCTACGTATTGTGACATGCGTCCACCCATCGACAGACCGCTGAGGGCACGTGCATGACGGTCCTTGATGCAACTGTAGTGACTCTCTACAAATGGAATGACACATTGAATCAGTTCCTTTTCTATCAACGGGAACGCCAGTTCTGTGTGTTGCGGATGATTGCGAGTCACCATCTGGTCGTTTGGGAAGCAGACAATCATTTCCTTCGCTTTACCTTCTGCGATGATGTTATCGAGAATCCAGTTGGCGCGTCCGTGCATCACCCATGTCTCGGTCAGGTCGCCCGAACCGCCCATGAGATAGAGCACGGGGTACTTCTTCTTGGGGTTGTAGTTGGCTGGCGTATAGACCATCATGTCGCGCAAACCACCCGTTACGGATGACTTGTAGTAGTGCGTTGTGATACTTCCGTGTGGTACATCTGGCTTCGGGTCGTACCAAGCAGGCTCGTCACCATGAACGAACAGCATACTGAATGCAGGCATTGCTGCATGACCAGTGAAGGTGTTGTTCGGATCTACGTTCTGCACTCCGTCGATGATAATGTAATAAAGATATATCTCAGGCTTGAGTGGACCCAGCGTTAACGTCCAGATACCATCATCACCTTTGGTGAAAGGCACTTGTTTGCGGGCTTCCTGACCTACGAACATAGAACCCGTAAGGCGTACATCGTGTGCATCGGGAGCCTTCACACGGAATGTTACCGTGTGGTCGTCGAACACTTCTGGCGAGATGACCTGCGCACTGAACGGTGTGATGTTCTCCGTGTTGCGCTGAGGGTCATATTGAATATTCACATGCGATTGCTGGGCATTGATTGGCAAGCACAATGCACAATGTAAAAATGTAAGAATTATAGAATGTAATAATGAAAATCGTTTCATAAGGGTAGGGGATTAGAGGTTTGTCAACAGTTTTTCAAGGGCTGCACGACGCTCCTTCCAGGTCTTGTAGTCAGATGCCTTGAGGGTATAGAACTTCAGATCTGATTTCTTGACGTTTCCTGCATTGGGATCGGAAATCAGGAGGCAAGGCTTGGTCTTTCCTTGAGCGAGCATCTTGTCTTCCATGAGGTTAGCCCCTCCAACCTTGAACCAACTCTCTATTGTGTCATCCTTACCTGGAACCAAGAAGATGACGGTTTTTGGCTGCTCTGTTGTTGGTGGATCGTACGTTGCAATATTCTGGTTCAGGTCATAAGTGACTCTTCCGAACTTGATGTTGCCAAGCACCTGTACGTCGAATGGGTTGTTGGGTGCGTAAGCTATGCTGTACTTGAAGCCCTTATCAGGTGAGAGGTACATATTCGTTGGGTCGGCAATCTTCGTTCCGTCCACAATGAAGCAATACTTGAATACATCATCCACATTGTTGGTTAATGTCACGCTCCACACACCGTCTTCGCCTTTCGTGAGGGCTACAGGAGTTGAAAGCAGTTCGCTTTCCAGCTGCACGCTCTTTGCATCAGGCGCATTGAGGCGGAAGGTTACCTTTCCGTCTGCATAGTCAGGCGAAGTGACCTGACGAGGGAACAGACGAGCCATCGTAGCACCTGTGAACTGCTGTTCCTGACCCGTGCGTTCAAGGGCAGGTTTGCCGTTCTTCATAGCTTCCTCCGATGCGGTAGGATTGAAGAGCAGACGGAGCGACTTGTCGAGGAAATACTTGGCGTTCATCCAAGTGTGACCGAACTTATCGTGTGTGAACTCTTTTACGCTACGGATACCGTGCTTGTCGAGGTGTTCCATATAGTCGCGTGCGTTTCCGAAGAGGAAGTCGTCCGTACCGACCCCCAACCAGAAGAGGTGAATCTTTTTATTTGTATCAGCTGCATTATCGTAAACGCCTGGGATGTCTGTTGAAGTGAAAGAACTATATGAGCAGAGGTACGAGAACTTGTCGAGGTTGCGAAGACCGATACCAAGACCCTGGTTGCCTCCACGTGAGAATCCTCCGATGCCACGATGGTCGCGGTCGTTGATCGTGCGATAATGGCTCTCTACATAGTTCATCAAGTCGCCTGTGATATCATCACCCACTACGTCGCGCATCATGCCCATACCCATTCCGCCAAAGCCTCCGAATCCGCCAGCTGGAGCTGGTGCGGGAGGTAACAGCTTGGTTGGGTTACCGTAAGGAAGCACAACGATCATCTCTTTTGCTTTTCCTTCCGCAATGAGGTTGTCGAGGATGTAGTTCACACGTCCTACCTTATAATAGACTTCTTCTGTATCAGTCGTACCGCTGAGCAGATAGAATACAGGATATTTCTTGTTCTTATCGGTGTCGTACTTAGGAGGCAGATACACGATAGCGTTGTTTACACCTTTCAGACTGGTTGAGTAATAGTGGATATAATCCACCTTTCCGTGAGGCACATTCTTGATGTCGTGCGCCAGCGAGCCTTTCTTAGCAGGAATCTCCAAGAGGCTGTTCTTGAAGGTTTCGTTTGGGAAGTAAAGTTCACACTTTGGATCCATCACGCTCACACCGTCCACATTGAAACAGTAGGGGTACATGTCGGGTGCTACTGGTCCGAGTGTCACGGTCCACAGACCAGTCTTGCTGTCCTTCGTCATGTCGCCATTTGCAAACTGAGCCTCGACACGAACCTTCTTTGCATTGTCGTTTTTGTACTGGAATGTTACTGTACCGTCTGCATTGAATATCGCAGACTTATAGTCACCTTGTTGCTGTGCGCTACAAGGTAAACAACCGAGCAGCATAAGGGCTGCCACCTTCATCATATTCTTCATAATTGTTTGTTAAGTATTAATTTGGTTGCAAAGATACAAAAAAATGTAGAATGTAGAATGTATAATGTATAATAATTTCATTTTTCACTTTTCACTTTTCACTTTTCGCTATTTTTTCCGTATCTTTGCACTCAAATTCAGAAATCACGACAACAAATGCAAAAAATCATTATTCTCGACTTCGGTTCACAGACCACCCAGCTGATTGGTCGTCGTGTGCGTGAACTCGACACTTTCTGTGAGATTCTTCCTTACAACAAGTTTCCACATGATGACCCATCGGTCATAGGTGTTATACTCAGTGGTTCACCGTTCAGTGTGTACGATGAAAAGGCATTCAAGCTCGACCTCATGCCCATCATCGAGCGCTATCCCGTTTTGGGTATCTGCTATGGTGCACAACTCATGGCACAGACGTTTGGTGGAAGTGTGAAACCTGCAGGCTCACGCGAGTACGGACGTGCCAACCTGCAATGGATTGATAAGACGAATCCGCTGTTTAAGGACTTCGATGACAACAGTCAGGTGTGGATGAGTCATGGCGATACGATTGTAAACATTCCCGATTCATTCCAACGAATTGCATCCACCGATTCTGTTCAGTTTGCTGCCTATCAGTGGACGGGACGTAAGGTATGGGGCGTACAGTTCCATCCCGAGGTGTTCCACTCGCTGCAAGGCACCCAGTTGCTTCGCAATTTCGTGG
The DNA here is from genome assembly GCA_017529865.1 of Bacteroidaceae bacterium. Lineage (GTDB taxonomy): Bacteria > Bacteroidota > Bacteroidia > Bacteroidales > Bacteroidaceae > Colivivens. Next base: position 58,386 of record JAFXNA010000011.1, on the reverse strand, counting down.
TGGACATCTGCGGAGGCAAGCAAGATTGGAGCAGTGCTTCGTTCGTTGAGACTACAGTAGCCGAACTTCGTCAGCAGATAGGTGACGATCGCGTCATTCTGGGTCTTTCCGGAGGAGTTGACTCTTCTGTAGCAGCTGTATTGCTCAATCGTGCAATAGGTCGTCAACTCACCTGTATCTTCGTCGATCACGGCATGTTGCGCAAGAACGAATTCCGTGATGTGCTGCACGACTACGAATGTCTGGGTCTGAACGTGATAGGAGTGGATGCGTCGGAGAAGTTTTTTACCGACTTGGCAGGCGTGACCGAACCCGAACAGAAACGTAAGATTATCGGCCGTGATTTCGTAGAGGTTTTCAACGAGCAGGCCAAACAAATAGTAAATAGTCAATCGTCAAATGGTAAATGTAAATGGTTGGCTCAGGGTACGATTTACCCTGACCGTATAGAAAGTCTGAATATCACAGGTAAGACTATTAAGAGTCACCACAATGTAGGCGGACTTCCCAAGGAGATGAATCTCCAGTTGTGTGAGCCGCTCAAGTGGCTGTTCAAAGATGAAGTTCGTAGGGTAGGGCGCAGTTTCGGTATGCCCGAACATCTCATCACTCGTCATCCCTTCCCTGGTCCCGGCCTTGCAGTTCGCATCCTCGGTGACATCACACCCGAGAAAGTACGCATCCTTCAGGATGCTGACGATATCTATATCCGTGGATTGCGTGAGTACAAGACCAAGCTGTCAGGCGAGGAGGCGCGTCGTGTGTTAGCCGCAGGAGTACCGGCCGATATGAAGGATGGTGAAATCGAGGTCAGTCTTTACGACCAAATTTGGCAGGCAGGTGTCGTTCTGCTATCCGAAGTCTGTTCAGTTGGTGTGATGGGTGACGAACGCACCTACGAACATCCTGTAGCCCTACGTGCCGTTACCTCCACTGATGCCATGACCGCTGACTGGGCACAACTCCCTTACGATTTCCTTGCCAAAGTCAGCAACGAAATCATCAATAAGGTGAAGGGTGTGAATCGTGTATGCTACGATATCTCTTCAAAACCACCAGCCACAATTGAGTGGGAGTAAAAATAGGGCTATTTTAACCCTATTCCAACGATGCAAAGAGCCTCAAACTTCGGTTTGTGGCTTTTTAATTCTCTGATTTACAGTAGTTTACAGAGTTTTTGTTTATTCCTCTCAAAAAAACAACATTTTTTTAATTTGACACCACTTTTTGACACCACTATAATTTGGCTATTTAATTTTTTTTTCGTATATTTGCATCGAATCATAAATTATAAACCGTCTCAAAGGAGTAAAATTCTAGATATTATTCACGAGAGACATCTAAAAAAACATAAAACATGATTGATAACGAAATTAATATTTTGAACAAATTCAAAATGAGAGTGAACTTCAATTTAATCAAAAAGGGTGGAGTGAATGAGAAAAGGCAGATATGGCTAACCACTACTATTAATAAGGAACGTGCGAGAGTATATACAGGTCTGCGTATTGAGCAATGCTATTGGGTACAAAGGTCACGCAACGAAAAAGGAGAGCGAGCACTTGAAGATGGAAACCTTTCTGCTGTTCAGAAAAGAGAGAACATTCGGATAAATAATGAACTGAGAAAAATCTTAGGCTATTGTAGGGATTATGCTACCGCTGTGTCTGATTCAGATTTAATGACTGAATCGCTCCAATACTCAAAGGAGAGTTTCGAGAAGTTCATGGGTGACAAGATTAGAGGTAAAGAAGCCGTTATCCGTAAAAGTGCCGAAGAGTTCATCAAGGACTATATCAACCGTAAGGCTTCGATGGTCAATAAGCAGACCAAAAGGACGCTATGCAAGGGTACGGTTTACAATCACAAAAACGCCCTACAACGTTTGCAACAATATTGTAGAGAGAAACATAAGATGATAGTCTGGGAGCTTTTCAATAGAAGGTTTGAGGAATCCTTTATTGCGTGGATGAATGAGCAAGGCTTTGCAGCCAACACAATTGCTAGTCAGTTTAGTATAATGAAAGTGTGGCTCACGGATGCTGAGATTGAGGGGCTTATGACAGACAAGTATTTCCACAAATATCCAACAAAAGCCCAAGATGTCGATAATATCTACCTTACCGAAGAAGAGATTCAGAGGCTGTACGATATTGACTTTACAAATGAAGAGGTAAAGATGCAGATAGCCCCCCAAAGCAACATAGAGCAGACACGAGACTTGTTTATCATAGCATGTTGGACTGGGCTAAGATACGGTGATTGGCACGACCTATCCAAGTCTCAAATAACAAAGGATAGAATCACCATAACAACTCATAAGACAATGAAGGAAGTGACGATTCCACTTCATCCGATGGTCAAGAAGATTCTTATGAAGTACAACGGAAAGTTGCCTAAAAGCGTGGATAAGACCAAGACCATCAAGCAGATTCAGAAGTGTGGTGAGATAGCCCATATTGACGAAACTACCATCTTGAATAGGATTCGTGGTGGCAAGGAGATTCTTATACAAAAGCCTAAGTATAAGTGCATTACCAATCACACGGCAAGACGTTCATTCTGTACCAATATGTATTTGAGGAAGATACCAACAAAGGCAATCATGGCTCTCAGTGGCCATACCACCGAAGCAAATTTTCATAAATACATCAAGCTTGACAGTGCCCATTATGCAGACATAGTTGCAGACAGCTTCAAGAAGACAGAAGTTAATACAGATAGGGTAGCCGAATAAGCTACCCTTTCTTTGTTGTGTAACCCAGTGTTAAGAATAGAATTAACCAATTCATCTATTCATTGCCTCTGTTTGAAAAAAATCGGGAGAGTCCCAACGGTAATTTGTAAGGGAGCCTATTGTTGTTAAGATACAATCCACCTTTTTATCTTCCATATATCTCCCAACTCCTGCAGAGAAGAGCCTTGTGCATGATAAAGAAGATATAAGAAAGATATATGGTCACTGCTCTGATACAGTGTAGCACACTTTGTTGTCTCTTCCACCTACATTCCATAGGCGCTGATTCGTTCCCAACCCTATCAGCCTTTAACAACACTAAGGGGTTCTTGTCTTTAGTCGCTTTCGCTCTGGAATCAAGGGACGTTAGGTGTTAACAACGTTGCCCTCACATGGGACAAGACTTAGCGGAGTGTACACGCTATTTTTATTTGGTATAGCCTCAACCATAGTTTCTTTTAAGAGATTCAGACTCTTGTTGCAGCAGATTCAACTAATAATAACTGCTTGGGCTATTGCAACTCTTTTTCGCCCATATATACCTTATATATAAATAATAATTGATATAAGAAGAATTTCAATAGTTTCTATGTTTTAAATGTAAACTATTTGTTATATGAAATCAATACCAATTCATATAATAAATATTACATTCTGCACAAAAGTGAACGTTTTTTGCAAATATATCAAAAAAAAATGACATTTCCAAATAACTTTTCAATATTCATTAATATTTATTTTTGAATTTGAGTCATGACAATTCATCAATAAATACAGCAAATGACATAAAAGTAATATGGATAACATAAATGTGAACCAACAGCAGAAAAAGCCAAGAAAGGACGTGAGCGGCAGTAATAATCCGATGTGGGGCAGAACCCACAGCCAGCTGTCAAAAGAAAAGATGTCTCAAGCAGCCTCATTGAGGAATCAACAGTATCGGGACGCTCTAAGGAATCAGCACCATGTAACGATGGATGAACTATTGGGAAATCCCAAAATGCAAGAATATATAACCCATCTAGTGAAAACTCAAATTGATGAAATGATATGGAAAAAGAAAAATGAAATCGATTTATGAAGATGATGATTAGGAGGCTTGTATGAGCCTCCTTTTTGTATCAGACAAACCACGTACTGCATTATATGTTAAATACCCATCATAAGCTTAATAATGGCTATATGAAGGGATTCTAGGCTATTACTAGTCATTCTAACGGTTTAGTCTTTATCTCGGATGGTGGCTAGAAACCTTTTGAATGCGGCATCATTTTGTAAAGCAAACTTGATGGCATAATTGATGTACTGTGTTTTGTTTGGGACATCCTTCAATGCTTCATACAAGTCTAACTCAAGATTTAACAAGAACTTTTTAGCCTCAACCCCCTTTTTTCTTCCTGCGCCTTCCCGTTTTCCGCCTCTTTTATCCTTCTTTATTTTTTCCATTTTTACTAATTTTTTGCAAAGTTAATGCTTTTGATTTAATATATATGCTTTCAAACAGTTAAATAAAGTTAAAAGTGGAAAAATATTTTGATTTTGTATATATTATATCAAAAATATTTTGTAACTTTGCAGTGTCAAAAGATAATAAACAAGAAAAGAATATGGCAACAACGAAAGAAAAAATCGAACAGGCTCTGACCATCTTAAAGTACCATGACTTTATGTGGATGATGAGTGATTCCAACAATGCTAAAGCTTCTGCCAAAGGCAACATGAGAGCATTTGTTAAGTTGGTAGCGAGCATCCAAGATAAAACCATCGTTAAGGCTCTTAGAGAGCTTTGGATTGCCAACTATGAGTATGTCAATGCCACGTTCATGATTCAGAATGAAGATGCAAAGGCAAAGTTCAAGGCAAAACAGGCAGAACTGATGGCTATTATTTTGCCAACACATGCGATGGCAGCTTAAAATGGAAGTTTAACAATTAAATATTAGGAGATATAGTTATGTTACAGATTATTTCAGTTGAGAATCAGACAGCAGTTAGAGCTAACGTTATCACCAACCGTACAGGTGATGCAAGTATCGGTTTGATGAAAGCCATGATGATGGCCCTCTTAAAGGAGAAAATGAATCACGGGGTGGCACATTTCCTCTACTGTAAAAAACCTAATAAATATGGTGAAATTGAACTTCGTGAAGCATGGGGAACAACACAGTCGAACATTGCATCAGCTACAACCAATGGACGTGGCTATTGTAAGGAATTAGATAACTGCATAGCCTACTTTGACGTGATTAAGGGTAGTTGGCGTTCGTTCAGATTCGAAAATTTAGTTAAGGTGTACTAAGGGCTTGGGGTTAATCCTCACCCTTTTAACGATAGAAGATATGAATACCAATATTGCAGAATATATAATGATGATTCTCAAATCACGCCTGAGCATCTTATTTAGTTTGGGTTCAAAAGGATTCGCAGCGATTCAAGATGGACTTATCTTCCACGTTCAAGGCTACCTCTTAAATGGTTGGGTTATGATTGTTTACAACGAAGGTACTGATGCTTTCGATGTGTCATTCCTGAATAATGCAAAGAAGGTCATTAAGAAAGTCGAAGATGTGTATCTTGATAACTTGGTAGATGTCATTGATTACAATGTCGAAAAGGATGGCTCATTCGATTACGGCCAAAGAGTGAAAGAGCAATACTCAATCATTATGGTCTAAAAATCCAAATATTGTAATCAAAGAAAAGCGTATTCAAAACAATTTCAAAAGTGATTTGGATAAGGGGTGAAAATGTAATCAATACAATCTTTGAATGTTTAGAATACAAGTATTAATCATAAATAAATATTGGAAATGAAAAGGACGTGTTGTTTATATTGCCGTGTTTCCTCAGAAGGTGATAGGCAATCCACATTGCGCCAAGTTGAGGACTTGAAGAAATTCTGTGAATCCAATGGATTTGCCATCAAGGGTACTTATGAAGAGCATATCAGTGGTGCTAAGAAGAATGAACAGCGCAAGGTGTTGATGGACTGCCTTAACTACTGTTGCACTAATCATGTATCAGTGCTAGCAGTTCACGAACTCAGCAGATTGGGAAGGTCAACGTTGCAAGTCTTAAAGAGCTTAGAAATGCTACATGAAGCCAAAGTCTCTGTTTACATTCACAATCTAGGCTTATATACTCTCATGGAAGATGGTAGCGTAAATCCCATCGCAAGTATAATATGCACTGTTATGTCTGAGCTTGGAAGCATTGAGAGAAACCAAATAGCTTATAGGTTACAGAGTGGAAGGGCTTTATACAAAGCTAATGGCGGCAAATTTGGTAATGAGGGTTACAGAAAGCCAAAGGAGAAGAAAGCGGAAGAGTATAGAGACGTTATCTGTTTCCTAAGAAAAGGATATAGTATAAGAATCACTGCAAAGCTAACTGGTCGTGGAATGAGCACAGTTCAAAGAGTTAAGAAAGAGTTTGCTAAAGAAATAAGTCAATAGTTCAGATACTATTGGCTTTTTTGTCGGCTTAATATCGCAATATTACCACATTTATCAATGATTATTGCAAAAAATGGAGAAGAATAGAAGATTTTCTTTGTGCTTTTTGGTTATTTCATGATTATTTATTAGATTTGCAGTCGATATTCACATAAAACGATAGTGCTTATGACATAATAAACAGATAATGACATATAGATAAGAAGCGTTAGCTAGTTTTCTTGTTTTCAGACAATTGGGGAATTGAACGAAAAATCTTTCAAGAACAACGAAGTTAATGCTCACGTCAATGGCGTGGGCTTTTACTCGTTTAAGAAAGATAGGTTATCCCCAATGCCTCTGAAAACGTAGACGAAGTAATCAGTCCACGTTTTCTTTTTCTGTCTCAACCCAACAAAAAAGGACTGAAATAAAACAACTAATATATTATTAATAATCTAAAAAACTATGTATTATGGCATTTTGTATAAAGTGTGGAACGAAACTTAATGAAGGAGTTAAATATTGTCCAAAATGTGGTCAAATGGTTGATGGGGTATTGGTATCTCAACCACAAGAAAACCAATCTCAACAACAGGATATATATGTTCATGCCAGAAAAAGTAAAGGGCTTGCCATGACACTATGTTTCTTTGGTGGCTGGTGTGGATTGCACAAGTTTTATCTAAGAGAGTACCTTAGTGGTAGTCTCTATCTCATTTTCTGTTGGACTCTACTTCCTTTAATTGGAGCCATCATAGATTTTGTCTTATTGCTTTTAACCCCTAAAACAGCTTTCCATCGAATGTATGACAAGTGACACAATGATGACAACAAGATTGTCAAGAGCAAGATATGAGGTGTTATTAGGTATTATCTTTTTGGTATGTGGATGTGCAATATATTTACTGTTTAGGAGTAAATCTCTAAACATATACCAATGGTGTGTAGCTATTGGATTTTCTGATATGATTGATTCTCTCCGCAACATCGTCCAAAATTGGAACATATCAGAATTTGTGAAGTTCAGCCTCCCAGATGGTCTATACTGTGCCGCCTATATCCTTATCATCGATGCTATTTGGTATAAAGACCAGACTATAACCAAGTACATCATCATATCGCTCGTGCCTTTAGTTACCACCAGTAGTGAGGTGTTACAATACTTTGGTTTAGTAAAGGGAACATTCGACATATACGATTTAATTAGTTACGTCCTTCCTCCTACTGTTTATATTATTGCTAAAATTTATTATAATAATATGTTCAATTCTTTAAAACAAAAAAACGTATGAAAAAATATTTATTAACAATGTGTACCATTATTTTATTTGCTATCGGATTCGCATCATCAACAGGTCCCACCGAAGAAGAAAATAGTTTTGAGGGGACATATGTTCTTACAGATGCTGATGGAGTAAAGTGGACGTTTACATTTACATGCGGAGACCCCACTAATCAAGTAACAGCATTAAAAGAAGGCATGAACGAAGATGATATGTATTATGGAGAATGGTCTTCATTCTTTCCCGTCAAAGGCTCTTATCTCCTAGATTTTCGTGATTTCCATGCAGGTAATCCAGAATTCAAATTTCCAGATGGGAAAATCAATTTTCCAGGTGAATGGTTGCATATTAGCAGTGATGGATGGCTTTATAAAGAGTTAAACACAGAAAATATAGAGAGCAAAAATCCTAATAAAAGAATAAAAATTAACAAAAAATAATATATTTACGCTATGCATAAAACAAAGATTGTTTACACCATTTTAACAATGATGGCGTTTTCGTTGGGGTTTGCTGCATCTGACGATTTCGAAAATGATGAAGAAAAGGAAAAGGCTACTCAAAATGCCGTAGGAACATATGCCATAACTGATGAAGATGGAATACCCTACACCTTCACCATAAATGAAGATATGACTATGACAGCAGAAGGTAAAGGAAATAAATATTATGGAAGTTGGGAATTCTATAGAAAAATTGTCAATTTCAAGTTTAGTGGTGATACTAACGAATATCCAAGAATACAATTTAAGGCAGACAAGAAAGGAGCTAGTTCTTATATTAGTAATACTTTCTTCATTGCGAATGATGGTTTTTTGTATTGTAACAGTGATTACGAAGTTGAGCGACATGACCCTGACTACAGACTAAAAATAAAAAAAATCAAGTAGTAATGAATGTGTGATAATATGAGAAAGGGAAAAACGGAGATTCTGTTATATGTAAAGGATTAGCAGAAATTTTCTTTAGTATAAGGAGGAGATTCCTTTATTTTTGAAAAAACATTTATGTTATACAAATTAAAAGCTCAAAGATTATGAAAAAAAATTTTTTTACAATGGCAACAGTAGTACTGTTTGTTATTGGTTTTGCCGCATCTGGCGAAGAAAACAATTCAAACGGTGAAAGCCCAAACAAATCTCAACAAACTGAACTAACCCAAGATTCGGAAGCAGACGAAAAAGAAGTGCAAGTTCCCCAAAAGAGCAAAAAAGAAGAAATCAGAGAGTTGGGTTATAATGATGGCGTTAATTTTGGTTCTAGTGACAAAGGCAATGCACTGCGTTCATACATACAGATGGGACAAACATTGGAAGAAGGATTGAGTCATATTCAGCACGTAATTGCAAAAACCGCTTACAAGGAAGACTATGGAGATGATATAAGCGATGAACTGCTTGATGAATATTGTGAGCAGTTCATTGAAGGCTACAAAAGCATTGTGATAAAAAAATAAATATAGGAAGAATATGCCAATAATGTGATTCCAATGGAGTTAGTCAATAAGGTTAGCGCCATTCTTTTTTACAATTGAGGATGTTTATGATTATATTCGTGTCCCGTTAGAATCTGGACAAGTTATAAACAAATAGATTATAGACATTTAAGCCATCTTAGAAGATAATTAGCAATGTATATGTTTAACAAGTAAAAAAAATAATTATGGCATTTTGCAGAAAGTGTGGAACGAAACTTAATGAAGGTGTTAAGTTTTGTCCAAAATGTGGTCATACGGTTGATGGGGTGTTGGCATCTCAACCACAAGAAAACCAAGCTCAACAGGAGCATGTAGAAAATCAAGAGGAGAATAAAAACTTCACATATAGGATGTGGCACAACAAATGGAATTGGATTGCAGCAATAGCATTGTTGATTGTTGTTGGTGCAGCAAAAACTTGTGGAGGTTCTTGAGTTATTTGATATTAATTTAATAAGGGGGTGTGTCAAATTAGCACATCCTCTTATTACAATCATTTTATCAATATGTCATTTCACATTTATTGACCTCAATGTGCATTGCAAACAAAGTCTGAATAACAAACTGTTATATTTCTAAACCCCTAAAAATATGAAGAAATGCTTTAATTGTGGCGCACCGATAGCAAACGATAGTCGCTTCTGTAACAAATGTGGGAAGGAGATTCCGCAAGGAACTGTTTGCCCCCATTGCGGTGCATCTGTGAACGACGGTGATGCTTTCTGTCAGAACTGCGGTACGAAGATAGAAGCAAGAACTTCCAAGATAATGGAAGACACAACGCAGAAGAGATGCCCCCATTGCGGTGCATCTGTGAACGACGATGATGCTTTCTGTCAGAACTGCGGTACGAAGATAGAAGCAAGAACTTCCAAGATAATGGAAGACACAACGCAGAAGAGATGCCCCCATTGCGGTGCACCTGTGAAAGACGATGATGCTTTCTGTCAGAATTGCGGAACAAAGATAGAAGTGAGTACTTCCAAGACAATGGAAGACACAACGCTGAAGAGATGTCCACATTGCAATGCATCTGTGAATGAAGGTGATGCTTTCTGTCAGAACTGCGGTACGAAGATAGAAGTGAGTACTTCCAAAGAAATGGAAGACACAACGCAGAAGAGATGCCCACATTGCGGTGCACCTGTGAAAGACGGTGATGCTTTCTGTCAGAATTGCGGAGCGAAGACCGTAGCGAGTCCTTCCAAAATAATGGAAGACACAACGCAGAAGAGATGCCCACATTGCGGTGCATCTGTGAAAGACGGTGATATTTTCTGTAAGAATTGTTCCAAAAGGATAGATGAGGCTCCAAGTAATAATAAGAAGATTATCGTTCCTGCTTTGATTGGCATAATTGTATTAGCAGTTATTGGAGGAGGATGGTGGTATTGGACTTCTTCAAAGCAAGCAACTATACAAAAAGTAGAGAAACAAAATGCTGTTACAAGCTCAATAGAAGAAGTCATAGATTCTGTAGCAGAGGAAATGACTCCAGAAGAAATGATTAAGAGACGAGTGAATTATATCTATAATGAAGCTCCTTATTCTGAGAATTTTAATAAGCTATACCTATCAGACGAACTTTATGAATTGATACAGTGGGATGAAGAAGTCGCAGATGAATGGGGAATTGGTTTTATAGATTACGATATTTGGTCTCACAGTCAAGGCGGCGATGGAGAGCCTTCGTATTTGGTCAAATCTGCTAAAATGCTGTCAACAAATAAAGCAACCGCCCAAATAACGATAAAATACTCTGAAAGCAAAGAGTCGACAGATATAAAACTGATTTTAATCCGTAAAGGTGATGATTGGTTCATAGATGATTTTATATCATACTATAGCGGTCACGAGCAATCTCTAAAGCAAGAGCTAATTGACTTCTTAGAAAGCGAAGATGATGAAGTAATAGATAGTATTGCAGAATAAATAAAGGAATTTAAAAGAATTAATCAAAGGGAAGAATATAATAATGAATAAAGTCATAAACTTGTTCACGTGTTAATGGTGTTAATCCTTTTTAAAGGTCTTGCTGTTATTCAAGAGATGGTATATATGGATTCGATAAAAAGGATGGAGACAATACTTTTGTAATCAAAACGAAATAGATTAATTTATGAAGCAATGTCCTAATTGTGGCTCACAAATATCGGATGATAGCCACTTCTGTAACAAATGTGGGAAGGAGATTCCGCAAGGAACTGTTTGCCCCCATTGTGGGGCTAGTGTTGAAGAGGGCGATGCCTTTTGTCATAGCTGTGGCAAGAGCATTAAAGAAGAGGTTGTACCCACTGACCCCTCAAAAAAGAAATGTTCCCATTGTGGAGTATCTGTTAATGACGGTGACGCTTTCTGTCAGAACTGTGGAAAAAGCCTATATACCCATCAAAATGAACAACCAATAGTGTTCAATAAAGAGGGAAAGACAAAGAGCGGTTCAAAGAAATATCTACCATATGTATTGGGGGCTATTGTACTTATTGCTCTTTGCTGCGGTGGGTGGTGGTTCTTTAAAAACATGAGTGAAACCGCATTGTCGCAATTGGATAATACAGCAAAAGTAAAGAATACAGACAATTCTACAATAGAGAGTGACAATATTTCTGTCATTTCAGATTATGACGGAAGAACAATACACCAAGGCGAATATGTCTTTGAAGCCATTCTTACCGATGCGACTTTAGAGAAAATAAAGAAAAACTTTACAATCAAAATTGAAGGTAATAAAGTATCAATACCAAGTGAGGGTAAAACAATGACAGGATTCATTTACAATGATGATTTGGGTATTGATGTGTTTTATGATTATGGCGATGATTTGCATTATCTTTCAATGACCCTTAAACCAAACGACAAAGAGGGCAAAGAATGGGAAGGTGAATATCAACCCACTGGCATATTATACGATGTTGTATTGAAACTGAAAGAGTGCAAGTTTAAGGGTGATGTTGTTAAGGTCACTAAAGAAAGAACGGCAGATGATAACAGTGAAACAGCAGAAGTTGACGTGACTCCCTCATATAGAAATTCCAATACATCTTCTTCATCATCAAAGACATTTGCCAATGAACAATATGTCACAATGTATCTTGTAAATCAATCTTTCAGAGATAATGATGGTTTGACCATTCGTTTCGACGGTAGCTTGAGGATGTATATTGATGGCGACTATGCTGGTGTGGTTTCTGTCTTGCGATATAGCTCTACAAGTGCTTTATTAAGATATGGTGGCGGTCTATATGGCGAGGGAAAAATAACTGTGCAGATTGTTGGTGACAAATTGCAATTAACCGACATTCTTGATGGAACAGTATATTATCAGCGTTAATGTATCAAAGCAATGCATTTTTTCCGAAATAATTTGGTATTTTCAGAGAGAATTTCTATATTTGCGGCAGTTTTCAAATAATAATAACTTTTAAGCAATGTATAATATGAAACTGTATTCAACGATTATTATGCTCGCCATGATGGTGGCAGCATTTGGTTTAACCGCTTGTAGCAGTGATGATGATAACGGTGATGAAGGTGGTGGCACAAGTCAATCATCATCAAGTTCATTTAAAATGGTGTCCTCGAAAGGTGGGGTATATTACATCGAAAATGTTAAAGACTACTCCATTGGCGAGAATAGAGGGAATTTGTCGGAAAACGGTCATATATGGTGTTACCTACGAGCTAGCAAGCCCGATGAAGTTCACGGTATGACTAGTGGTTATTTCCGTATTATATTGGGAGGCAAGAAATCTATAGGCGATTTCCCAAAAGGATATGATTTGGGAGAGCTTGACATGAATTTTGCCGTTGGAATCGGTTATAGCTATAAAAATAAATTTAACTATGTAGATGGCTCAATTACAGTGATTGACAATAACAAGAAGGGCTTTACTTTAAAGTTCGATAATTATGTAGCTGAACATAGTAGTGGTAATGGATGGACAATGACTGTCAACGGCACATTATATGTCGAGAATGAAAAATACGAATAATCCACTACATAACTATTGATAATAAAATAGTATTATTCACTTCTGATATTCTTGATTATTAAAATTACATTTGGAACCCTCTAAAATGAGGGTTTTCGTGTTTTTTGTGCCTAATTCTATCTTTTTTATTCATTATAGAGCGTTTTTTGAATTACTATTTTGGGAAGACTCTAACTTTTTTGTTATCTTTGCAACATAAATGTAAAACCGCCAAAATATGAAACAATATCAGATTGACCGCATAAAGGATTTGATGGATGCAAGGGGGATGTCGTTGAAAGAACTTGCATCCAAGTGTGGTATGTCTGAAATGACAGTTAGGCGAATACTATCTGCCAAACACAACCCCACAACAGACACTGTAGAAAAGATAGCTGAAGCTCTAGGGGTACATGAGCAGTATATCTATGAGGCAGAGGGTGAATCCAAAGCGAAACAGCCTATAAACGGTTATATCGAATATGGTGGCACTATCTCAAGCATTAGGACTTTCAAGCAACTGGAAAAGATTTATGAGAGTATCAAGTTTGATATGAGCGTACCTCGGCTAGTGAAGGAACTGAGGGCAAAGGATAATGAAAATAAGAAGTCACAGACACTAACAAATATTGACATTACAAAGATAGACCTACGCAGACCAGAAGTATACGACACTACCAAAGTTAAGACGTGGAGTTTCCTGCACACAGATGATGTAAGAGACGGAATAAGCATTAATATAGGTAATTTTAGCACAGACCATGAGCTAGATATATGTGGGGAACATTTTTATCATTCTGAGAGTGCATATATTGTTGGTTTGTTCAGCGAGAACAATGAAGAATCCATCAAGATACAACGTGAAGTGCAATATGAGAAAAGCCCAATGGATGCCAAATATACCGTTAAAGCAAAATACACCAAGCAAGGGAAAAGCAGGAAAGATTGGGATGAATTCAAAGACCAATGGATGCTTTATGTGGTGTGGCATAAGTGCCTAACCAATGCAGAATTTGCTGACCTTTTGAGACAGATTCCTAATGATGTAATAATCATAGAGAACACCACCAATCAGACCAATGGACGGAAAGAAGATGATTCTAGTTTCTATTGGGGCGCAAAGAATAAAGAACTTGAGGATGGTCACGACCTTATTGAAAGAGAGGTAGAACTAGCAAATCCAATGATGTCAGCAAAAGAGTTGAAGAAACTGAAATCCATCGAGCGCAATAAGTTAAATAATGTGGGTATTTGGGAAGGTATAAATTGCCTTGGAAAGTGCCTAAATATTTGTAAGTATTGCCTAGATAATGGAATTACGCCACCGATTGATTATGACCTACTAAGAAGCAAGCATATCTATCTTATGGGAAGATTGTTAACTTTTTCTGAATGAATTTTGCTTATTACGAAAAAAAATGCTACCTTTGCGCTATCAATTAAAAGAATCAGCTTGGGGCATATAAGTTTGACACCACTTTTTGACACCAGTATTGTAAAGTGGAGTATAGAAAATCAAGTTAAGTAATTGAAAAATAATATAATAAAGCCTGTTTGGCTAACAACAAAATCTATTGAGTGGGAGTAATAACAGAAAACCATCGTTCACCAAGTAGCGGGAACGATGGTTTTTGTTTGTAGCGACTGCTGCACGTCGATGATGCGCTGGTTCTTGCTGCCGCGGAACAGGAGGGAGATATCGCGCTGGGCAAGGACGAAACGCCCGTCGACCAGCACGTCGATAGATTGTAGTAGGGGCATGAATTCGGGATGTTGGATGACTTCCTCCCATAGATAGCCGGTATAGCACCAGATGTTGTAGCCGAATTCCTGTTTGATTTGTCGAGCTAGCTCGGCAACGCCTTCTGCCTGAAAGAAGGGGTCGCCACCCGTGAAGGTGACGGGGAACTCGTTGTAACGAATGACAGCCAGTAACTCGTCGATGGTTACTGGCTTGCCGTTGTTGATGTCCCAAGACTGAGGATTGTGGCATCCTTCGCAATGGTGGCGGCATCCTGCGAAATAGATGGATGTCCTCAATCCTGGTCCGTCAACAGAGGTTCCTTCCGCTATTGAAAGGTATTTTAATTCATAATTCATAATGTTGTATGTTACAAGTCAAATAACAATAACCTATAACCTATAAACAATAACCTTTATTACTTATGAACTACGCGGTCTTTCAGTTCAGCGAGTTTTCCTGAATTCCATCGGTCGGTGGTTCCTACAAGGTAACCAGTGATGCGCTGAAGGGTGTCGATGTTGGTGCTTCCACACTTCGGACATACGGTCAGACCTTCAGTGGCATCCTCGTAGCCGCAATCCATACAGCGGTTGCGGTTGTGGTTCACCGATCCGTAGCCGATATCGTAGCGGTCCATGAGGTCTACGATATTCATGATGGCTGCTGGGTTGTGAGTGGCATCTCCGTCGATTTCTACGTAGAAGATGTGTCCGCCTCGTGTCAGGTTATGATAAGGGGCTTCTATTTCTGCCTTATGACGTGGACTGCAATGATAGTAAACAGGCACGTGGTTGGAGTTGGTATAGTAGTCCTTATCGGTGACACCAGGGATGATGCCGAACTTCTTGCGATCAAACTTCGTGAAGCGGCCTGCCAATCCTTCTGCTGGGGTGGCGAGGATAGAGTAGTTGTGCTGATAGCGCTGACTGAACTCAAGCACTCGGTCGCGCATGTAAGTCACAATCTTCAGTCCCAGTTCCTGACTCTTTGGGTCTTCGCCATGATGATGACCTGTGAGGGCAATAAGACATTCTGCCAGTCCGATGAAACCGATACCGAGTGTACCGTGGTTGATGACGCTTTCGATGGTGTCGTTTGGTTTCAGGTTCTCTGCATCGACCCACAGACGTGACATGAGCAATTGGAATTGCTTTGCGAGAGCAGTCTTCTGGAACTGGAAACGTTCGTCGAGTTGCTGTGCGGTCACTTCGAGCAGGTTGTCGAGTTTTGCAAAGAAAGCGTTGATGCGTTCCTCTTGGTTCTCAATCGACATACACTCGATGGCGAGTTTCACGATGTTGATGGTTGAGAACGACAGGTTACCGCGTCCGATACTGGTCTTCTCGCCAAAGCGGTCTTCGAACACACGTGTACGGCATCCCATCGTTGCCAGTTCATATTTATAGCGCTCTGGATCGTTGATGTTCCACTTCTCGTGGAAATTGTACGATGCATCAAGATTAACGAAGTTAGGGAAGAACCTGCGAGCCGTTACTTTACATGCCAGACAGTAGAGGTCGTAGTTAGGGTCTTCGGGCAGGTAGCTTACGCCACGTTTCTTTTTCCATATCTGGATGGGGAAGATGGCAGTCGAACCGCCTCCGACACCTTGATAGGTAGAATTCAGCAATTCGCGAATCACACAACGTCCTTCAGCCGAGATGTCTGTTCCGTAGTTGATACTACTGAATACCACCTGATTGCCGCCACGTGAGTGGATGGTGTTCATATTGTGGATGAATGCTTCCATTGCCTGATGTACACGCTGTACGGTACGGTTGATAGCATGTTGCTTGGCACGCTCCTGACCTGTCAATCCACTTAAGTTCGTATAGATATAGTCCTTGATTGGTGTATCGTAGAGTTCGTGCAGATCCAATCCGCTCATCTGCTCGATATACTGTACCTCTTCTTTATATGACGCGCGCACATAAGGAGCCATGTAAAAGTCGAATGCAGGAATGGCCTGACCTCCGTGCATCTCGTTCTGTGCGGTTTCGAGTGAGATACATGCAATGACACTGGCCGTCTCGATACGTTTTGCAGGACGGCTCTCACCATGTCCGGCACTGAATCCGTTCAAGAGAATGTGGTCGAGTGGATGCTGTACACATGTGAGCGACTTAGTAGGGTAGTAGTCTTTGTCGTGGATATGCAAGTAATTGTTCTTTACTGCTTCGCGAACGTTTTCAGACAGCAAATAGTCGTCAACGAAAGGCTTTGTGCTTTCGCTGGCAAACTTCATCATCATGCCGGCAGGCGAGTCGGCATTCATGTTGGCATTCTCGCGAGTCACATCGCTACGCTTTGCCTCGATGATTTCCAGAAAGACATCGCGGGTCTTTGCTTGACGAGCAATACTACGTTTGTCGCGGTACGAAATGTATTTCTTCGCAACCTCTTTACGAGGGCTGCGCATGAGTTCGAGTTCCACCAAGTCTTGGATTTCCTCGACACTCATCTGGTCTTTACCTTGCATACCTATTTTATCAGATATGCGCTGAATGAGGGTTTCGTCCTCACCCTTCTCAGTTGTAAGCATCGCCTTGCGGATGGCGGCTTTGATTTTTTCTTCGTTGAAGCCGACGATTCGACCGTCACGTTTTAATACTGTCTGTATCATTTTCGATAGCTTTAGGTAAAAGTATGTTGTAAATTAAATTATTAACTCGTTATTCTGCGATAAATCGTTGAACCGAAATTCGAGCGCAAAGTTAGAAAGAATTGTTGAAACGAACAAACTTTTTTACAACTTTTTTTAAAGAAAATTTTCGTTTTGGAAAACTTTTCGTGCTTTCGTTTTGTGTAACTCGCTGTGCCACAGATATAAGAAATGTTAAAACGGAAAACTTTTTATTTTTTCGGAAAAACAAACTTTTCCCGAATTTGTCATTTCTCCTCCTGATTTTTAGCTGTTCACGAAACAAAAATCGTCGTTTTTCCAAAAAAAATAGTAAATAGTAAATGGTTAAATGCAAAATATTTACTATCTTTGCACCATGAAAGCAAATTCTTCACATACCGCCCGATATCGCTTCTTCGGCCTGTTGACGATTATCGCCCTCTGTGCATCACTCCAAGTAGCGGCACAGAATACAGAACGTAGGCCCAACAACACCACGTATTTCTCTTCGCGCGAACTGCCCGATCCTACCGTCTATCTGCCGGTTCCGCCCGATACCGCCAGTACATTGTTTGTCGACGATTTCATGCGCTGGATATGGGGAAAGTCCATTCGTGACACAGAGCGTGGTCGTCAAGCCAGTTGGGAATCACTATACGGCGTAAAGCGAATGGCCACCGTCTATGGTGAGGCGCTCAATATGAGCATTACGGAAGAAGGTACACCTGCCATCTGGCGATTGCTTCAGCGAGTAGGAGAGACAGGTAATCAGGCTACAAGCAGAGCCAAGCGCAAGTATATGCGTGTACGACCTTTCGCTCGTATGAACGAACATACGTGGGGAGAGTTCGACAACGAATGGGATCTTCGTCGCAATGGTTCCTATCCTTCCGGACACACCGGCTTTGGGTGGAGCACCGCACTCGCTCTTGCCGAGATGGCACCCGAATATCAGGACACCATCCTGCGTCGTGGATATGAATATGGCGACAGCCGCGTCATCGTAGGAGCCCATTGGCAAAGCGATGTCGATGCCGGACGTCTGGCAGCATCAGCGGCTTTTGCTCGTATGCACACCTCGGCTGAATATGCTGAAGATCTTGAAGATGCTCGTGCAGAGTATCGGAAGATCAAAGGATTGGAAGACAAACAGACAGTCGTTGGTTATCCACATATCGAGCGTATTGTAGATTCGCCTGCCGACACCGCCTCCTATCGTCATTATGGCGATGTGGCATATTATTGGCTGGCCAAAGCAGAGCGTACCACCTCGAGAGGCGAGGAAGCCGTGACCGATACGGCCTGTACAGTCAACTACTTCCTGCAGACCTACGGTGCCTGCACCAATATACCCATCGACATCACTTCCACACCCGATATCGCAGCTTTTGTCAATCGTGTGTTCGACGAACTCTGCAATGCCTGCTCACAGGCTAAGTCAACAGGCTTCCGTCAGCGTCCCTTCCTCCGCATGGGCGACCATTCTGCCCTGCCTGAGAAAGACGAACGCTATCGTAAGTCCTCCAGCTATCCATCCTCCCATTCCATCATAGGGTGGGGCATCGCCCTTGCGCTTGTCGAAGTGATGCCCGATTGTCAGGATGCCCTCCTTCAGCGTGGATACGAATACGGTCGCAGCCGCACCATTCTCGGCTTCCACTTCAAGAGCGATGTTCAGGCAGGTCGCCTCGTTGCTTCCTACACACTTGCCCGTTTGCACAACGAGCCCGATTTCCGCCAACTCCTTGCAGCTGCTCAGAAAGAATACCTGGATACAAGCGGACCTACTCCCGAAGATTAATCAAATCCTTATAATATATTTATATGAAAAAGATACTGTTATGCTGTATGGTTGCATTGGCTGCGATGACCTGCAACGCACAGACGAAGAATGCCGGTCAGGTAAAGGTGACTGGTGGTGTGATTCAAGGTGTCGTCGAAGACGGCATGATGATTTTCAAGGGTATCCCCTTTGCGGCTCCTCCTGTAGGCGAACTGCGCTGGAAGGCTCCTCAGCCCGTTATTCCGTGGGACGGTGTGCGTCAGGCCGACAAGTTCGGTCCAAGTCCCATGTCGGGTA
Organism: Bacteroidaceae bacterium; assembly: GCA_017529865.1. Lineage (GTDB taxonomy): Bacteria > Bacteroidota > Bacteroidia > Bacteroidales > Bacteroidaceae > Colivivens. The sequence goes on along the minus strand of JAFXNA010000011.1, from coordinate 39,034 downwards.
TGGGATTCGGTGGCAATGCAAGCGAGGACTGTCTGTACTTGAACGTATGGACACCAGCTAAAACCCTGAAAGAAAAACTGCCCGTGATGGTTTGGATTTACGGTGGCGGCTTTTCCATGGGTACCTCTTCCTCCTACAACGGTGCTCCGCTTGCCCGTGAAGGGGTCGTACTTGTCACCATCAACTACCGCGTGGGGAGGTTGGGCTTCTTTGCCCATCCCGCACTGAGTGCCGAGAACCCCGAGCATGTATCGGGCAACTATGGTATTCTCGACCAGATTGCAGCCCTCCGATGGGTGAAAGCGAACATTGCCCAATTTGGTGGCGATCCTTCGAAGGTGACCATCTTCGGTGAATCCGCAGGAGGCATCTCTGTCAGCATGCTGTGTGCCTCACCATTGGCCAAAGGACTGTTTCGTGGAGCCATCTCACAGAGCGGCAGCTCGTTCGGCCCTATCCGTCCGAAGTCATATCCGGGTGAGAACATGAAGTCGTTAGCCCAATCCGAGAAAGAAGGGGAGGAATACGGCAAATCCATGAATGCAACCACCGCCAAGGAGTTGCGTGCCCTGAGTGCAGCCGACCTGAGCCGTCAGACCGTAGTGACAGGTGGAGCATGGCCCATCGTTGATGGGTATGTCATTCCTGATGACCAGTATAAGCTGTATGAGGCAGGCCGTTACAACGATGTAGCGCTGCTCATCGGCTACAACTCCGATGAGGGCGACAGCTTCGGATTTACGGAAGATCCCAACCAGCATATAGCTTCCGTACGCGAACGCTATGAGGACTATGCCGATCGTCTGCTCGCTGTCTATCCCCTTGAGGACGGCAAAGTAACCAAAACGACACGCGACCTCGGTCGTGACGCTGCGTTCGGATGGGGTACATGGACATGGGGACGATTGCAGAACCAGACAGGAAAGCAACCCGTGTATATGTACTATTTCGACCAAGACCCCATGTACCGTCAGGGCGATCGCCGCTATGGTCATCGCTCACCCCATGGTCAGGATGTCGACTTCGTCTTCCAGAGTGTACGTCCAGGCAGCAATCCCACTGATCAGGCATTAGCTAAGTATATGCTGAAATACTGGACCAACTTTGCCAAGGACTGCAACCCCAATGGAAAGAAGAGCGACCCGCAGTTGCCTACGTGGCCGCAGTTCAAGAATCAGAACTCACAAGTGATGGTACTCACAGGAGAGGGACCGCATCCTGCACCAGTAGCATCCGAAGATGCCATGTGGGTACTCGATAAGTACTTTGCATGGCGACGTTCACAGGAATAAAGGCGGTCGCTGGTGACGTTCACAGGAATAAAGACGGTCGCTGGTGACGTTCACAAGAGTAAAGGGTAATATGTTGCTTCGTCGACATGATGAGACGAACATCCCCTTAACAAAAAGGCTACTTTTATGCGTGAAGTAAAGGGGTAGCCTTTTTGCGCCCCGAGGGGGTGCAAAAAGGCCACGGAGTGGAGGGGGAAGGTAAAGGCCATGAAAGGGCCTTTTTCGCCCCCTCCCTTTCATGGCTTTCACACCCCCTCCTTTCCATTGTCCTTGCCTCCCCCTTGGGGGGTAGCCTTTTTTGACTTTTTGTGTTTTTTATCAGATAGAAAGGATGAAAATGTAAAAAAACATCCCGGAAGTGGGGAAAAATGCAAAAATTCAAAAATGTAATAATGTAATTATTAAAATCTTGGCATTTTATTTTGTAGTTCGCCCGACAATTGCTATCTTTGCATCCATAAACGATATCTATTCAAAAAACGATATCTGTTCAAACCTCGTCAAACCTCGTCAAACCTCGTGAAGACAAAGTGGATCATATCTTGCATCATTCTCCTTCTCTGCAGTTGTATCGTGGGCTGTAGCGACGATGTGGATGTGTCTCTCCGTCATGAGGTGGACTCTCTCAACCTTTTGGCATACCGTACCCGCTACGTAGGACTTGACACCACCGCCAAGTATGCTCAGATGGCATACGAGGCTTCGATGCGTGCTGACGGTACGCTGTACCGTGAGGGTAGGGCGGATGCGCTCTCGAACCTGGCTTTCGTGCAATACATGCTGATGGACTATGATAGTGCTACTGCGCTCTACACTGAGAGTGCCAACCTGTCGAAGAACATCATCACGCAGGCTGTGGCTGATGTGGGTTTAATGAAGATATGCCATATCACAGCCCGGAACGATGAGTTCCTGGACTACCGCCATGAGGCGGAAACGAAACTGAAACGTCTGTCGGAATCGCTGGACGTGATGCAGCTCTCACCGATGCAGTTCACGTTCCTCAGTTATGCCAAAAGTGAGTTCCATTTTGCTTCGGCTACTTACTACAACGGCATCCTGCACCCGGAACTGGCGGATGCAGAGATGGAGGCTGTGACAAACGATATGAGTATCGTGAATTTCGATATTGCACAATTGGCGCGCTACTATATTCTGCAGGGTGATTATGAGACGGGTCGCGAACTGGGTATGAAGTTCAACTTGACGTATATGCTGGCGAGTGCTTCGCAGCATATTGCTGACCAGCTGATCAACAGTGAGGAAGTGACGAATCTTGACCCGACGATATCGGATGATTCGATTCCTCCCTATGCATTGTATATTGCTCAGGATGCATTGCGCCTGTTCCGCGAATATGGGTCGCTCTACAGCCGGGCAAAGACTTACTTGACCATCTCGGACTATTATGCAAAAAACGGGATGTTGGAAGTGGCGCTCGATACTGCTACCAAGGCGTTGGAGTTTGTGAACATCCAACACATGGGTATCTATGGTGACGACATCGATTTCCTGACTCCTTATTCTTCGCGCAATGATGTGGAACCCACGGAGATTACGTGGCTGAAAGAGAAGGATATCAGTTGTGCGTGGGAGTGGATTGCAACGATTCGCAAACATCTGAGTTCATTGTTTGAACAGATGAACATGCAAGCGGCAGCTGACTACAACGAGCATATTTATCTGACCATTCTCGACAACACGCGTCAGGATAAGCGATTGGAACACCAGATTGAGGAGTTGGAAAAGGAGAAGGCCGACCAGACTACATGGGCATGGATTGTGGGTATCTTCTCGCTACTGATGTTTGTGGCTATTTTCCTCTTTATCCGCCATCAAAAACGTGTGACCGAGCGCTCGTATGCGAACGATATCAACAATGTGCAGGCATCGTTCAAGAAGTGGATGGACGAGAACGAGGCACTGTATCACTCGCTGTCGGAACGTGAGAAGCTGATTGACAGTGAGACCTATATTCACGAACAGCATATAGCGGAGAACAAACGTAGCTATATTGACCGCTGTACGAGTCTGTCGCTGGTGTATAGCATCACTCCGTTCCTGGATCGTGCCATCAACGAACTGAACAAACTAAACACTACTCAGGAAACGGAGGAGGTGAGGACGGAACGTATTGCCTACCTGTCGGAACTGATTGACCGCATTAACCTGTACAACGAGGTTCTGGCACACTGGATCAAGGTGCGTCAGGGTATGGTGAACCTGAACATCGAGAACTTCGAACTGCAACCGCTACTTGACACGCTGAGCAAGAACCGCAACTCATTCACCAACAAGGGACTGACGCTCCATGTGGCTGAGACCGATGCGGTGGTGAAGGCTGACAGGGCACTGACCCTGTTTATGATGAACACGCTGTTAGATAATGCCCGAAAGTATACACCCGAAGGCGGTGAGGTGGGTATTGATGTGGAGTCGACGGACGAATATGTGGAGATTGCGGTGAGGGATACGGGTCGTGGACTGTCGCAAGAGGACATCCGCACGATTTGTCAGGAAAAGGTGTATGACTCAAGTCAGATTGGTGATGTGGCGCATGATGAGACGTTGAAACAGAATAAGGGATTCGGATTCGGACTGATGAACTGCAAAGGTATCATCGATAAATACAAGAAGACGAACTCAGTGTTCTCGGTGTGCACGTTCAACATCGAGAGCGAATTGGGGAAGGGTAGCCGGTTCTATTTCCGTCTGCCGAAGGGAGTGATGCGTGCGCTACTGGTGTTGCTCATGCTGGTTCCTGCTTTCACGGTGATGAGTGCCCAACAAGGCACAGCGGTCGATTCGTCGATTGTGTCGATGACCCTCATGTCGAAACAGGAACAGGTGTCGCAGGAGCAAACCTACGAATCGCTGAAAAAAGACAATGCTGCAAGTCAGACGTTCATCATCCTTGCGCTGATGCTGGTGACGATTGCGTTCGTAGTGTTCCTGGTCATCTACTATCGTGTCCACATGTTGCCTGTGTTCAATATGCGACAGCTGATGCAGTTCAATAAGCGGTTGTTCGAAGGTGATAATCCCAACTTATTAGAATTGGTCTATACGGGTATTAACGACATTAAGGCAGTAGATGGTATCGCATTGGGTGTAGTGCAGAACGAGACGTCGCAACTCATGGTGAGAATGTCGGCGAACTGTCCGACCCCTGATACGGTAGAGTCGCTCACTCGTCACAGCTTCGAGATGGAGAAAGAGATGACTGTGAGAGATGGCCTTGTGCGTACGTATCTGCTCAAGCTTCAGGCAACCCCGACGGAAGCAGAGGAAACGGATGGAGACGGTACGGTGGTGGGTGTGCTGACGGTCGTGTTCCACAACGCATCGCTGTCGAATCAGGACGAACGGATTATTCAGTTGATTGCCGAACAGGTGGCCAAGTATGTATATTTCTCGGACACGAAGGTGGAGAACCAGAAGGTGGAGCTGCAACTGAAGGAAGACGAGAAACTGAGGGCAGAGAAGGAAGAGAACACTATTCATATTCAGAATATGGTGCTCGACAACTGCTTGTCGGCCATCAAGCACGAAACGATGTACTATCCTAACCGTATCCGTCAGTTGCTGGATGATGCACAGGAGAAGCAGACTTTGCCTGACGATGAGAATATTGCCCAGTTGTCGGAACTTATCAATTATTATAAAGATGTGTTCTCGCTGCTGAGTGCCTGTGCGGCACGCCAGTTAGACAATGTGTTGTTTAAGCGTAAGATCATCCCTGTAAGTACATTGGCACAATATGCGATGAAGAGCATGAAGCGGATGGCGAAGAAGGTGGATGTGGATATCGACTTCGTGGTAGACAAAGATTCGAAACTGAAGGTGGTGGGCGATCAGCAGATGTTGGAGTACTTAATAGATAACCTCATTTCGGCTGCGCTAGCTGTTCAGCAAGACCGCACTATTCGATTGTCGTTTGATCGCTATGATGAATTTGTGCGCATCACCTTTACGGATGAGGAAGTGAAGAAAACGGAAGAGGAATTGTCTACCCTGTTCTATCCTGAGCATCTGCGTTATGATGAGGATGCTGACCGATTGGTAGGGGTGGAATATATGGTGTGCCGACAGATTGTTCGTGAGCACGATGAGTATGGTGGACGACGTGGTTGTCGTATCATTGCATCGCCTTGCGGAAAGGGGTATAAGATGGAAATTATGATTAATGGGATGTGATGGTAAAGTTTAAAGTTTAAAGTTGAAAGTTTATAGTCAGTTGAAAGTAATGAAGTAATAAATATATTATATATTAGGTATGAACAAGTTTAATGTAATTATCGTAGAGGATGTGATGTTGGAACTGCGTGGAACTATTGAAATTTTCAAGAACGAGATTCCCGAGGCAAACATCATTGGTACAGCACAGAACGAAGAAGAGTTCTGGGAGTTGATTTCAAAGAACACGCCCGACTTGGTATTGCTTGATTTGGGTTTGGGTGGTTCGACTACTGTAGGTGTCGAAATCTGTCGGAAACTGAGAGAGAAACAGATGCCGGTGAAGGTGCTTATCTTTACAGGCGAGGTGCTGAACGAGAAACTCTGGGTCGATGCACTCGATGCCGGAGCGGATGGAATCATCCTGAAGAGCGGTGAACTGCTCACTCCTGGCGATGTACAGAGTGTGTTGAGCGGAAAGCGCTATGTATTCAACCAACCTATCTTGAAGAAACTGGTGAAGCGTTTCAGAAAGTCTGTCTTGAATGAGTATCGCCGTCAGGAAGCATTCGTTCGTTATGATATAGACGAGTACGACGAGATATTCCTGCGTCACTTAGCGTTGGGTTATACGAAAGACATGATAGCCAACCTGCGTAGTATGCCGTTCGGTACGAAGTCGCTGGAGAAACGTCAGGTGGAACTGATTAACCGTTTGTTCCCAAACGGCGAGAGCGAGCGAATCAATGTGCCGCGACTGGTGACTCGTGCGTTTGAACTGAGAATCCTCGATGTAGATAATCTGGAGCCAGATGAAGAATAGTCGAATTGTCAATTGGATGCCTATCGGACTATTATGTCTGATATTGCTTCATGCTGTCGTTTCGTGGATAGGCGATATCTACGGATGGGGGTTGAACAACCTGTTCAGTCAGGCTGGCATCCGGTGGACTGTGACTTATTTCATGTTCAATATTTCGTGTGCACCGTTTGCAGAGGTGATGGCGTCACTTATAGCAATCAGTGTGCTGACTGAGTCTGGTATCTTCGGTGCATTCAGTAAGAAAGCATCGTTGAAACAGGGGCGGGCACTTTCGCTCGCCATGTTGGTACTGGCCATTATTCTGGTGGTTTTTGCCTGTATGGTGCTGCTTCCCAATGCTGTCCTGCTCAGCCCGTTCGGTACATTAACCGACTCTCCGTTCTCACAAGGACTCTTGGGTATCATCTGTACAACGGTGATTGTTGTGGGAAATGTCTACGGATTGTCATCAGGTAGGTTCTTCAACCTGACAGATACCATCAAGGCACACGTGTCGCTCCTGATACCTTGTCTGCCTTGTTTCCTGTCGATGATGCTGACAGCCATCCTAAAGGAGTCTATGATCTATTCGAACGTCATCCCAATGCAGTCAACGTTGTTCTCCGTGCTATCATGGTGCTTGTATCTCATACCGTTTGCAGCTCAGTTGCTACATATCATCAAATCGAAAAACAAAAATATCATATCATAATCTAACTAACAATCACAAAGATGAAAAAACTACATTTAATCCTCTTAGGAACCTTATGGCTGGTGGCATGCATGACACCAGCAATTGCTTCTTTGAATCATTTAAACACTGTTTCTGAGCAGAAGAAAGCAAAGAAACGATTCATTAAGAAAGTTGAACCTATTGTGGTGGAGTGCCCGCAAGGCACCAATCCACGTCTGCCTTGGCAAGTATGGGTGACCTACAGCGACGGTACAGGCGAGTGGCGCCAGACTCGTTGGTCGAATTCTACCCAGCAGACCGAACAAATGGAGCAGACCTATCTTGTGGGACATCAATTCACGGTCGATGGGGTGATTACCGGTGATAACACGACCGAAAACGGCTATCCCATCACAGCGTCAGTGAAGGTGGTGAACAAGAAGTGGAATGCACCGTTACGCCCTGTAGCTGAACCACTTCCACTTACGATGGTGACTATTACGGGCGATAACCGTCTGACCTGGAATCGTAATCTTGATATTCGTGAGATACTCTCATGGGACATCACCCAACAACTCTATAACTATCGTGATACATACGGACTCTCCACAGAGGGCTATAAGGTGGCTGACGGTTGGGATTCGCCAACCACGAAACTGAAGGGTCACGGATCTGGACATTATATGTCTGCATTGGCATTTGCATATGCTTCGACATACGGAACCGCTGATGGGCGTCAGATTCGTGAGCGCATCGAACGGATGGTGAATGAGTTGCGTGAGTGCCAGGAGCGTACGTTTGTATGGAGCGATTCATTGGGTCGCTATTTCGAAGCTCGCGATTATGCCCCAGAACCGATTTTGAAAGAGATGAAGGGAACATGGGCTGCATTCAACGAATATAAGAAAGACTATAAGCATTACGGATATGGGTATCTGAATGCCATTCCTGCTGCACATCCTGCATTGATTGAGTGCTATCGTGCTTATCACAACGAAGAGTGGGTATGGGCACCTTATTATACTATACATAAGCAGCTTGCCGGACTCATCGATATTGCGAATGTGATGAACAGTATCACGACCCCGCTCAACGATGTACAATCTCGTCAGAATCAAGGGCGTCGTCTTACCAACAAGCAGATTGCCGAAAAGGCACTCCTGATAGCCAAGGATATGGGACTGTGGGTATGGAACCGTCTGCATTATCGCACATACGTAAGTACAGAAGGCGATAAAGCTCAGCGTCAGGCTCGTCCGGGCAACCGATATGAGATGTGGAACATGTATATCGCCGGTGAGGTGGGTGGTATGCAGGAATCGCTCGCGCGTCTGTCGGAGATGGTGACCGACCCAACAGAGAAAGCCCGTCTGCTCGAAGCTGCTAATTGTTTTGATTCGCCGGCATTCTATCAACCGCTGTCTACCAATATGGATGACATCCGTACCCGTCATGCCAACCAGCATATTCCGATGATTACGGGTGCGCTCCGTTCATATCGCGGCAACAACAATCCGTATTATTATCATATCGCCTACAATTTCTGGAACATGATTCAGGGTCGTTATGCCTATGCAATGGGCGGTGTGGGCAATGGTGAGATGTTCCGCCAGCCTTATTCCCAGATGCTGAGTATGAACACCAGTGTCAGTCGTGGATGGGGTAGAAACGGCGGTACCGTTCCCGATCCAAACATCAATGAGACCTGTTGTGCATATAACCTTGCGAAGTTGACAAAGGACCTCAACTGCTTTGACCCTGATGATGCACGCTATATGGATTATTACGAGCGTGTGCTCTATAACCAGATTATCGGTTCGCTCAACCCTGACCATTATTCATGTACCTATCAGTATGCGGTGGGTATGAACGCTCAGAAGCCTTTTGGTAACGAGACGCCACAATCAACCTGCTGTGGAGGTACAGGTGCCGAGAATCACGTAAAATATCAGGAGGCTGCTTACTTTGTCAACGAGGCTGCTATTTGGGTGGCCCTCTATATGCCTACCGTAGCTCAATGGGCACAGAAGGATGTGGTCATCGAGCAGGAGTGTCAGTGGCCGGCTGAATCTTCGAAGATCAAGATTAAGAAGGGTAATGCTACGTTTGCTATGAAACTGCGTGTGCCGTATTGGGCAACGAAAGGATTCAACGTGACACTCAACGGTAAGTCGCTCGGAAAGAAATATCAGCCTTGTTCCTATTTCGAGATTCCTGCTCGTCAGTGGAAAGAAGGTGATGTTGTCGAGGTAACGATGCCGTTCACCACACATATCAACTGGGGACCCGACAAGATGGAATTAGCTGCTACAACCTCCAATCCTCAGCAACCATTCACTCCGATGTGGGTGGGTGCTGTGATGTACGGACCATTAGTCATGACCACTGAAGCAGTGAAAACATGGGACGATGCTGATTTCACACTCAGTTCCGACCTGAGTGAGTTGCAACCACAGCCCGTGCAGGCAGGTACAGGAAAAGATGCCAATCTGTATACCTTGAAACTCTCCCCATCGGAGAAGCAGGGAGAGGGACTTTTTTTCGTTCCCGATTATTACGAGACCCATCGCTCGACCCACTATCTGCGACTCAATGTGCTTGCAGATCAGTCGAAGGGTGGCAAGTCTGGATTGAAACTGTCAAAGGCTACCCTTGAATCAGCTATCAAGATTGCGAACGCACGTAAGACCGAACAAGAGAAGTGGAATGCCCTGACTGTGAAAGTTCCTGCACATGCACCTTGGGCACCTCATGGCTATGCGCGTCTCATGGAGCAACTCACGAATGCAGAGGCAGTGTTAGCAAAGAGTGACGCGAGCCAAACTGAAATCAGTTCGGCTACATCGCTCCTCAATATGGTCATCAACACCATGCGTCCAGGTAACCTTGCTGAGCCTGAAGACCTCACCGAACTGCAGAATCTTCTCACCGAGTGTAAGGATATCCGCGATAAGACTACCGAATTGCGTGAAGCCATCAGCTATGCTGATATGGTTGTTGGATATGTCAATGGAGGTAGTGGTACGAAAGATATGATTGTCAAGGCTCTCGACCGTCTGAAGACAGCAAAAGCAAATAATAAATGATAGGTTAATAGCTTAGTAGCTTAATAGCTTAGTAGGTTAATAGCTTAATAGCTTAGTAGGTTAATAGCTTAATAGCTTAGTAGCTTAATAGGTTCGCAGAACAACAGACTAGTAAACCGATAAACAATAGAAATATGATGGAATTTGTCATGATTTTGCAACTACTGATAGTGTTGGCAGCCCTCTATGTAGGCTCCCGCTATGGCAGTTTGGCATTAGGTGCCATCTCTGGTATTGGACTTGCAATTCTGGTATTGGGATTTGGCCTGAAGCCAGGAACCCCACCGACTGATGTTATTTACATCATCATCGCAGCCGTAACCTGTGCAGGTATCATGCAGGCATCAGGCGGAATGGATTGGCTCATTCAGTTGGCGGAAAAGATGCTTCGTAAGAATCCTGGACATATCACATTTCTCGCTCCTTTTTGTACCTTCTTCCTGACTGTGTTGGTAGGTACCGGTCACGTAGTCTACACTTTGATGCCGATTATCTGTGATATCGCATTGAAGAAAGGCATTCGTCCTGAGCGCCCATGTGGTGTGGCATCCATTGCATCTCAGGTGGGCATCACTTGTTCACCCATCGCAGCTGCAGTTGTTGCATTTGTAAGTATCTCTAATGCAAATGGTTTCGATGTTACCATCCCTGGCGTACTGATGATCTCGATTCCCGCATGTCTTTGTGGACTGACTGCTGCAGCTATATGTTCCTACAAGCGTGGAAAGGACCTCGACAAAGATCCTGTGTTCCAGAAGAAAATCCAAGATCCTGAGCAATACCAGTACATATATGGCTCTAATGCCACTACGTTAGATAAGGAGATTCCACAATCGGCTAAGAACGCTGTATTCATCTTCCTCGGGGCATTAGTCATTATTGTCTTCTTTGCTGTTTTCCAGAATGCTTTGCCTTCCTATGAGACGTTACGTGCGGTAAAGGGAACAAAAGACCTGTATATTGACGAGAACCTCTCTATGACCGCCAATCAACTGGTACAGGCAAAGGTACATGTGACAGGTATTACCGAATGGTTTAACAAGGCCTTGCCGATGAATGTTGTCATTCAGATGATTATGATTTCTGCTGCAGCCTTGATGATTATCTTTGCTAAAGCAAGTCCCAAGAAGGCAGTTGCAGGTTCCGTATGGCAATCGGGTATGGTGGCTGTTGTGGCTATCTATGGTATCGCATGGTTGGCAGATACGTATTTCAGCAACTATATGGGAGTGATGGAAAGTAGTCTGAAGGAGGTTGTCAGCGAGTATCCATGGGCAATCGCGATTGTGTTCTTCATCGTGTCGGTATTGATCAATAGTCAGGGTGCGGTTGTGGTAGCTATGTTACCTCTCGCTTATTCGCTCGGCATCTCAGGCCCTGTGCTGCTGGGTGTGCTCCCCTCGGTCTATGGCTATTTCTTCATACCCAATTATCCGTCCGATATCGCAACCGTGAACTTCGACCGTTCGGGTACTACGGTCATAGGTAAGTATCTGCTCAACCACTCATTCATGATGCCGGGTCTTGTGTGTGTGATAGTGAGTACCCTTGTCGGATCTCTTCTGTCATGGCTCATTTATTAGTAGCTTAATAGCTTAGTAGGTTAATAGATTAGATGAATAGAAATTATATGAAAAGAATTCTGATGATGGCTTGCGTAGCAGGCATGGCACAGCTGCCAATGATGGCAGACAATGATGTGCCCGAAGTAGTGAACGACGAACCTGAAGTTACAGTCGAGTCGAGTGAATTCGAGCCGGCAGGAACACCAGGCGAAGGTTTCCTGACGGCTGTTGTGAACCGTTCCTTAGAGAAGGCAGTTTCCGGGCAGACCGCCGATCCTTCCATGCCCCTTCCTTATGGACGTACCCTCACCGACTATGTCTCCCCTCCCAAGCTTGGCGCTTATTTCATCGGTAAGTACGGTTATACCGACCAGAAGGGTAGGCATGGAGGCGATGCATTCAGTCAGCGACTCATTCGTGCATATATTGATGGAACCATTCTGCTTGACTTCAAGTATCGCGTACAGGTACAGGTTAATAACTCATCGTTCCACATGAAGGACTACTTCGTTGAGTGGGCACACTGGAAGGAATTCGCAGTGAAGGTGGGTCAGTACAAGCGTGCGTTCTTGTTCGAGAATCCCTATAATCCATGGGACGTAGGCTTCGGCGACTATTCGCAGGTTACGAAGAAACTGGCTGGTATGGGCGACTACAATGGTGAGCCGGCTGCTACAGGCGGACGCGACCAGGGTATTCAGTTGCAAGGTGACCTCTTCCCCAGCAAGTCTGATGGTCATCGCTATCTGCACTATCAGTTCCAAATGATGAATGGTCAGGGCATCAATACCAGCGATGCGAATGGCAAGCGAGACTTCATCGGAACCCTTCAGGTGCAACCTTTGAAAGGTCTTACCTTTGGTATTTTCGGTTGGACAGGCAATTATACCTCTAATGGTGTGACCGTCGACCGCAATCGTTGGGCGGCAGCGGTGAAGTACGAACACAACGGATGGAGCGCACGCGCAGAGTATGCCCACTCACAGGGCCATAAGATAGCAGAGTATAATGCAGCTACCGATACATTCTCTGGTACAGGTCGTGCTGACGGATGGTATGCCACGATAGGTGTTCCCTGCACCGATTGGCTGAAGGTCTATGCCAAGTACGATGTCTATCGCGATCAAGCCACATGGGAAAGCTCACGCACCATGTGCAGTCTCATCCCGAATATCCAGCTCCATAAAAACCTCATGTTTCAGGTACAATACAACTTTGTTTACGATCGCACCTTTGTCGATCGCAAGTACAGTGAAGTGTGGACAGAGATGTACGTGAGATTCTAAGGAAAAGTAATAATGTAATAACACAACTTCCAAGCAAAGCGAAACGATAACGTAGCAATTACGCTAACAAGCAAATAGTATTAACCCTTTAAACCTTTACTGTCTTATGAAAAAATATTTAGCAGAAATGGTGGGCACAATGGTGCTCGTACTCCTCGGCTGCGGAACAGCCGTCAGTCTGAATTGTGGTGCAGACACTGCATCAGTAGTAGGAACAGCAATGGCCTTTGGTCTTGCAGTCGTAGCAATGGCATACACCATCGGTGGTACCAGTGGTTGTCACATCAACCCAGCCATCACTCTTGGTTGCCTCCTCTCAAAGCGCATCAGCGGTAAGGATGCCGTGATGTACATCATTTTCCAAATCATTGGCGCTTTCATTGGTTCTGCCATCCTCTATGCGCTCGTAGCTACCAGCCCAGAAGCAGCACAAGGAACCACGACCGGTGCTAATGCATGTCAGGCAGGCGTGAGCCAGGTTACAGGTCTCATTGCCGAAATTGTTCTCACCTGCATCTTCGTTCTCGTAGTCCTCGGTACTACTGACGAGAAGAAGGGAGCCGGCAACTTTGCAGGACTGGCTATCGGCCTCTCACTCATCCTCATCCATCTCGTAGGTATCCACTACACAGGTACATCAGTGAACCCAGCACGTTCCATTGCACCTGCAGTATTCCAGGGTGGACAAGCCATTAGCGACCTCTGGATTTTCATCGTTGGCCCATTCATAGGAGCTGCTTTCGCAGCAGGCATCTGGAAAGCGATAGGGGAGAAGTAGTGTAGAGATGATTTACCAATCAACAGATAGAGACGCATCATCTGCGTCTCTTTTCTGTTTTTTCCCAATTTTCTTTTGGCCGTTTCATAGAAATATAGTATATTTGCACCATAATTATTACTATTTGCTATTAAATAATCAAATCGTTATGAACAATCTAAGGAGGAACTCTATTGCATTTGTGGCTGTGGTGCTGTTTGTATTAACGGCAGCGGTGAAGGCCCAAGATGATTTTGCATCTCAACAGAAGACGTATCTGGCTAAGTGGACAACATACACCACAATAGCTAATCAGGCGAATAATCATGCTGCCTTCGATGCTGTGATGGCGACGGCTAAGGCATCGACTACAGTTGAGGAATTGGAGAACAACGATGGGTTGTTATGGACAGCACTGAAACAACTGCTCACTACAGGTACAACGGCATCTGGTCAGTTCGACCTTACGGCCTTAATTGATAACAGCACGGAGGTGAAGGAATTTGCCAACACGAAGACGGCTAATGTGGTACACACCCTCAAGGACTTGCCGGCTGGTTTGTACACCATGAAGGTGCAGGCATTCAACCGTCCAACTGACTACCTGACTGCCAACACGCAGTATGAGACTGGTCGTGTCTATCAAAAAACGAATATGTATTTCGGCACGGAGGTGCAGGCAGTAAAACATATCAACGACGATGCACGCTTTGTCCCTCTTCGCTATGGTTCATGGCAACAAGGAGCAAACCAGCGGGTGATTCCAAGTGATCTATATGGTGCAAAGGCTGCATTTGATGCAGGTCTGTATTGGAATGTGATGCGTGTGACACTCGATGCTGATGCTGATGTGAAGATGGGTGTTCGCATTGTTTCTGCATCTGATAACAACTGGATGGTATGTGGTAAGTTTCACCTTTATTATGGTGCTTCAAAGGTGCAGCTATCGTTACAGCAATCACGAAAGTTTTCGTTAACAGAAGATACATACGCTGATGTGACGACCGACATTAGTGTGGCAGCAGGCGACTGGACACCATTGTGTCTACCTTTCGACATGACGCCCGAACAGGTATCAGCAACTTTCAAGCAAGTATGTGTGTTGGGAGGCATCACTCTCAACTCTTCACTCTCAACTCTTCACTCTTCACGCTTAGAGGGGTCTCTGGTAGGGCAGTTAGTTCCCGTTAGTGAAATGCATGCGGGCTATCCGTATTATGTGATGGTTGACAAAGCAACGACCGTCAAAGCTGATGAGGTGCTTGTACGTGCAGTCCGTCCCGATAGCATTCCAGCCTTGTGGGAAGGTGCCTATCTAGTAGGACAGTATATGGCAAAAGGCTATGGTGCTACACTCTATCTTGCACCAGATTTGAAATCGAAGGTCAATACATTAAGTTGGGATGTTGCTGACTATCAAAACATGCAATTCTCGACCAACCTGGAGAATGCTGCTGCTCGTAAGTTCCTCACAGAGGTAACTTATACAGAGGCATCGCCATCAGTCGTCAGCAATTATTTCATCACACCTCCTATACGTCGTGACCAGCCTAAACCAGTAGTCATCCCCGTACCTCTCCCCACTGAGGGAACCTCAGCTTTGACGCTGACACTTGCTTCCAACAGTGACTATACTGATGCTACAACTGCAATCTATCCAGCAGGAACGACACTGTGTGAGGTACAGAATCTTGTTCCTGCGCGCGATTATTATTATAAGGTGGAAGCCGATGGGGCCGTATTAACGAAAGGACAGTTCCACACTGACGGAATGCTCCGCATGATTCAAGCAAGTTCTATCAGTAATGTGCGTGACTTGGGAGGATGGACCAACTGCGATGGCAACCGCATTCGCTACGAGAAGATATATCGTGGTAGTGAGATGAATGTAGGTCAGGTGATTAATGCCAACGACAAGAAAAAGATTCTGGCTTTGGGTATCAAGGCTGAAATCGATCTGCGCAACAGCGGTAACACGGGTGGTAATACTACCACGTCTGCACTAGGTGGAATTCAGTTCCATTTTGCCGACCTCAGCCGATGGAGCGATAACACTTTGCAGCTCGATGTTACGAAATGGAGTAATATCTTCAAGTTCCTGGTGAAGAACGTCAATGCCGGTAACCCTCTCTATTACCATTGTCAGGTGGGTGCTGACCGTACAGGGTGTTTGGCACAACTGATTGAAGGTGTGCTTGGCCTTTCTCGCGATCAGATGTATCACGACTATGAGCTGACCTCTTTCTCACAAGCTGGCGAACGCCGCAAGGTGAAGGTTGATCCTGCTATCAACTACATTCTCCAGAATTCTAAGGGCAGCACCATGCAGATGCATTATTTCAACTACCTGAACCAGAAGCTGAGTATCCCTGCCACAGACTTGCGCGACTTCATCAATAATATGATTGATGGAGAGAGTAGCATCTTGAATCTACCGCTTCAGTTCGATATGAAGGATGGCTCCTATTTTGAGAACCTCTCTGATATCTATGCATTGTGTAAGGTCGGTTCAACATTCGCTACCAATGCAAAGGCCACACTCCGAGAAAAGGACGGAACGGAGGAACCCGTCACTATGAAGATGGAAGGCCTAATGATTACTTTCGCCAATATGACACTGACACCGGGCTCTCAGTACACGCTGACCATTCCTGACGGAGCAGTCCTCTCCCCCTTGGGGGAGCCGGAGGGGGCTGTTTCGCTGACATTCCGGACGCCTGATTCATTTGCTCAGCAAGGTTATCTCTACGCTCCTGCATTAGGTAAATTCATCGGTCGTGGTGCCAACTTTGGTTGCCGCATCATTACCGATAACATGGGGCTTCCTGTCAATATCGCCACCGATTCAGATGGCGACTGCATTATCAGTTTCCTCGACAATGGTCTCTATGTCTCTCATGATGGTTATGGCGACCGTGCTTCGACAGCAGACAACCTGAAATGGACGATTGAAGAGAAAGGCGAAGGATTCGTCCTCCGTTCAAAGCCCTCCCCCTCGGGGGAGCCGGAGAGGGGCTACATGTCGGCCAATAATGGTTTCTTTACTGCGAATGCATCCTCGGCATCAAGTGCTACTGTATTCGTCATGAAGACCGCAGCCGAACAACGCCAACTCGTGCAGCAGGCACAGCTTGACAATGTTCTTGAAGCTGCAGGAAAAGTGAATATCAATGCAACGACGATGGAAGAGTTGCAGGCAGCACTTGCCGACATCCCTACTAAAAACTATACTTCGAAGATAAAGAACACAACATCGGGCAGCACCAGTTCATGGATATTGACTGAGCCAACTGATGCAAAGACTGCCAGTGCACAGGCATACAATGTTGGTGAGTACGGAGGTGAGCTGTTTTGCAAGCATGGCTATGTAAGTCAAAGTGTCAGCGTAGACAAGCCCGGACTCTATAAGCTTACGGCAACCATCCTCATACGTCAAGGCAGCAGTTCCAACTGCTACAAGTGGGGTAGGGAAGGCTATGCCCTCTCTAACGCTTATCTGTCAGTCAACGATCAGTACTGGACGATGATTCCCGACTGGTATTCTGCCGCAACCAGTTTGTCCTATCCTGACAATTCCAGTCAAGCCAAGAGCCTGATGGGTAACGGCAAGTATAAAGTTGAACTCTATGCATACGTTGATAACAGCAAGAAACTGAACATCCGTATCTATCAGCCCGCCTATACGACGTTCGTATGGTGTGTATTCAATAACTTCACCCTCACTCGCATTGAGACCGATAGCGAGGGTGGGGAAGAGCCAACTAACGACTACACTGGTCCGGGCTACTCTAACCTCGAAGCTGGTCTGTTCCGTCATTGGGACGATGCTGTCAATCCGACGAAGAGCGAAGCAGTAGCGTGTGAGTACCATATCGACGAACCTGCCATCACTCCTTATGGTGATGCCAACCTTACGTATCTCAACTTTGCCGACCTGTCCGACTACGACAAACTGATTGTGGTTGTTACGTCCGACAATCCTCGTATCTATTTTAATAAGGTCGATGGAGGAAAATACAATGCTAACGATGAGACCGCATCAGGACGTATCGAGATTACCCCTGCAGGTGGATGGGCACAGCGCTATTTTACAGTGGAAAACGATGTGTGGACCATCGACCTTGCCTCCATCGTACGCGACAAAGGCTATGCCCGTCTCAATGGTATCAAAGGCCCGACCTACGACACCACCGTTACTGTCAGTCACATGGTGCTCTTTAAAGACACAGGAACAGAAGTCGAGGACGTAAGAAGTAAGAGCGAAGGGGTAGGAAGTAATGTCTACGACCTGCAAGGTCGCCGCATCAACTCTCTACCTGGTAAAGGTCTCTACATCGTTGATGGAAAGAAACTGTTTGTCAAGTAGCCTCAACTACAGCGAATTACATCATTGAAAAAGAAAAGGCGGCAAGTGAAATACCTCACTTGTCGCCTTGGGTCGGGATGAGGCGACTCGAACGCCCGACCCCTACGTCCCGAACGTAGTGCGCTACCAACTGCGCTACATCCCGATATTGTCCTCTGCGGAGAGACGGGGATTCGAACCCCGGAACCGCTTTGGACGGTTACACGCTTTCCAGGCGTGCCTCTTCAGCCACTCGAGCATCTCTCCAATCGGAGTGCAAAGGTACAAATTATTTACCATTTGACCATTTACTATTTACTATTTTTTGAAGAAATAGTTGAAAAAAGGCTGAAAATAATGCTATTCGTGGTGATATTGTTCGCCTTTGAGGATGGTAAAGGCGCGGTAGAGCTGTTCGATGAAGATCATCCGGACCATCTGATGGGAGAAGGTCATCTTCGAGAGCGATAGCTTTTCGTTTGCTCGTTGATAGACGGCTGGGGAGAAGCCGTAGGGACCTCCGATGATGAACACCAGTCGGCGACTGACGGCCTGTTGCTTCTTGCCCATCCAGGTGGCGAACTCGATGCTGCGCAGTTCCTGACCGTGCTCGTCAAGCAGAACGACATAATCGCTATCCTGTAGCTGACGCAGAATCTGTTCGCCCTCCAGCGTCTTCTGCTGATCCTGCGAGAGTGACTTGGTGTTCTTCAGCTCAGGGATGACAGTCACATCGAACGGCGTGTAGTGCTTCACTCGCTCGCTATAGTCGTCGATGATGGACTCGTATGTCTTGCTGTTGGTCTTGCCAACCAGAATAAGATTTATCTTCATTTAATTCTATAACCAATAACCTATAACCCTTAACCGTTATCATCTTGTCACACTTTTCACTCCCTTCACCATCTGAATCTTCTTGATAAGTTGATTCAGTCGCTTCGTGTCGTCGATGATGATGGTGAGGTTACCTGCAAAAAGACCGTCTTCTGACGACTTGATATCGATGCTGCGGAGCAGGATGTTCTTTTCCTTGGCGATGATGCTGGTAATGTTGCTCACGATACCCACATCGTCATTTCCTACGATATGTAGGGTACTCGAGAACTGACCGCTGCTTTGTGTAGCCCAATTCACTTCGATGGCACGATAGGACATCTGTTCGAGTAATCGACGACAGTTGGGGCAGTTCTTCCGATGGATGGTAATTCCTCGGCTCACAGTCACGAATCCTATGATATCGTCACCATAGATAGGGTTGCAGCATTTGGCAAGGTTGTATTCTACACCTTTTATATTATTACCTATGAGTAGCACATCCTTTCCCGAGCGACCCATCAGGTCTTCATTGGCTTCGTCGAGATGGAAGTTTTCTGCACTGATGGTCTCAGCAAGTGGCAGTTCGTTGTTCTCGCGTTTCTGCTCTTCGATATAGGCATCGATGACACGATCCACGCCCAGCACCTCTTCCGTCAGGGCCTTGTAGAACTCCATCACGTGTTTGAATCCCAGTCGCTTGATGGTCTTCATCAGTATAGGCTCGACAATCTCCAATTTGCGGTTTTTGAACTTACGTTCGAGGGTTTCTTTCGCATAGGTGGCTGTTCGCAACTCCTGTTCGTTGATGCTCTGACGAATCTTGCTGCGTGCTTTAGAGGTGATAGCATAATTGAGCCAGTCGCGTTTGGGCAACTGGTTAGGATTTGTGAGAATCTCCACTTGGTCGCCAGTCTGTAACTTGGTACGTACAGGTACGTTCTTCCCATTGACCAGTCCTCCACTACAGTGCGAACCGATGTTGGTGTGTATCTGGAAGGCGAAATCGAGTAGGGTAGCGCCTTTCGGCAATTTGAAGAGGTCGCCTTTCGGTGTGAAGACAAAAACCTCGTCGCTGTAGAGATCCACCTTGAACTGGTCGACCACTTGTTCGTCGCTTGTGCCTTGTGTCTCGAGTGCGCTGCGAATGTCTTTCAGAAGGTCTTCGAGTTTGGCTCCGCTGTCCTTCACTCCCTTATAACGCCAATGTGCAGCCAATCCGTGTTCGGCTACATCGTCCATACGCTCAGTCCTGATTTGTATTTCCACCCACTTTCCTTCAGGTCCCATCACGGTTGTGTGTAGACTTTCGTAACCGTTGCTCTTCGGCACACTGAGCCAGTCGCGCAGACGCTTGGGGTTGGGGCGATACATATCGGTCACGATGCTGTAGACCTGCCAGCAGTCTTGCTTCTCGCGTTCGGGTTTCGAGTCGAGGATGATGCGGATGGCGAAGAGGTCGTAGATGCCTTCGAACTGACACTTCTGCTTCTTCATCTTCTGCCAGATGGAGTGGATGCTCTTCGTGCGCCCTTTGATGTGGAACTTCAGTCCTGCTGCTTGCAGCTTCTCTTCGATAGGGGCAATGAACTTTCTAATATACTCATCGCGGGTTCGTTTGGTGGCATTGAGTTTCTCTTTTATCATGTAGAAAGTCTCTGTTTCCAAGTACTTTAGAGACAAATCTTCAAGTTCTGATTTAATGAGATAGAGACCCAGTTTGTGTGCCAATGGGGCATAGAGGATGCTGGCCTCGTAGGCCACTTTCTTTCGGGTTTCATCGCTGCCCAATTCCTTGATTTGCCGCATGAGATTTACACGGTCGGCAATAATGATGAAGATAACGCGCATATCCTCGGCAAACGACAGCATGAGGTCACGATAGTTTTCGGTCTCGATGCTGTTGCTCTTGGCGTACAACTCGTTAACTTTCAACAGGCCGTGAATGATTTTCAACACATCGTCACCAAACAATTTGCTCACTTCGGCTTCGGTTACCAAGCCGTGGTGTACATACTCATGGAGCATCGTGCTGATGATGATAGCCCGACTAGCACCAATCTCTTCGATGGTAATCAAGGCTGTCTGAAGGTCGAACAACACAGGGTTGAGACCGAATTCGTGTTCGAGTTCGGTCTGTTGCTCAATCTCCTTGCTATGTTCTATGACGATGCGGCGGATGTGTTGAAGGTCTTCTTTGCTGATGGTGTCAGCCGTCAGAGTTTCCACTCGCTGCAAGGTCTCGATTATCTGTTCTGTTTGTGCATTCATGATTACCAACGTTTGCAAATCGACTGCAAATTTAAGGATAATATTCGAATTAATTGCATTTTTTTCAAAAAATAGTCAATAGTAAATGGTCAAATCGTAAATTATTACTACCTTTGTCGAACAATTCTTGCAAACCAAAAAAATTACAATATGCTTACACCAAAAGACAAGGAGTTTCTCGCATCGAAAAAAATCTCTGAGGAACTTTTCAATCGACAGCTTGGACAATTCAAGTCAGGCTTTCCTTTCTTAAAACTGGCTGGAGCTGCTGCTCCTGGTAATGGTATCAAAGTCACAGACGATGCACAGCAGAATGCATATCTGAAGGCATGGGAAGAGTATCTGACGGGGAGTCACACTGTTGTGAAGTTCGTTCCTGCTTCGGGTGCTGCTTCACGTATGTTCAAAAATCTATTTGAATTCTTGGACGGAGAGTCCGACGAACCAGATACCGATTTCATCAAGATATTCTTCGCACACATCTCGAGCTATGCATTCTATGATGCATTGAATGATGCCTGTGTGGTCAATGAAGGGAAACCCATCGAAGAACTGATTGATGAGGGAAACTACAAGGCCGTCGTGGCTTGTCTGCTGAACGAAGAGGGACTGAACTATGGCAAACTGCCGAAGGGTCTCCTGCAGTTCCATGCATACGACGATTGCGTGCGTACACCGCTCGAGGAACATCTCGTCGAAGGTGCACTCTATGCAGCAGGTAAGGACGGTAAGGTGAACGTTCATTTCACCGTCAGTCCTGAGCATCGTCCACTGTTCGAAGATTTGGTAGCCCAGAAGAAGGCTGAATATGAGTCAAAGTTTGGTGTGACCTATAATATCAGTTTCTCAGAGCAGAAATCGAGCACCGATACTGTAGCTGCTACTATTGACAACGAACCGTTCCGCAACGACGACGGTACCATCCTGTTCCGTCCGGGTGGTCATGGGGCATTGATTGAGAATCTCAACGATATCGATGCCGATGTGGTTTTCATTAAGAATATCGATAATGTGGTGCCCGACCGTCTGAAAGACCCCACTGTACGCTTCAAGAAGATTATCGCAGGTGTGCTGGTTACCCTTCAGCAGCAAGCATTCGAATACATCCGTTTGCTCGATACAGGTAAGTACACCCACGCAGACCTTGAGAAGATGATTCGTTTCATGCGTGATGAACTCTGTCAGCGCAATCCTAATCTCAAGAATCTCGAAGATACTGAGATGGCCGTCTACTTACGTAAGAAACTCAACCGCCCGATGCGTGTGTGCGGTATGGTGAAGAACGTAGGTGAACCAGGTGGAGGTCCGTTCCTCGCTTACAACCCCGATGGAACCATCTCACTCCAGATACTCGAAAGTTCACAGATCGATACCAACAACGAGGAATACGTGAAAATGTTCAAGAGTGGTACACACTTCAACCCCGTAGATCTTGTGTGTGCTGTGAAAGATTACGAAGGCAACCACTTTGACTTGCCTCAGTATGTCGACCCACAGACTGGATTTATCTCTTCGAAGAGCAAGAACGGCAAGGAACTCAAGGCACTCGAACTCCCAGGACTATGGAATGGAGCCATGAGCGACTGGAACACTATCTTCGTAGAAGTACCTATGGAGACTTTCAACCCTGTGAAGACAGTCAACGATCTGCTCCGTGAGCAGCACCAATGATTTAGTTTAAAGTTTAAAGATTAAAGTTTAAAGAAAATAGAATAGTAAATAAGAAGATGAAAAAAATTATGCTTTTAGGATCAGGCGAGCTGGGCAAGGAATTTGTCATCGCCTGCAAGAGAAAAGGTCAGTATGTTGTAGCCTGCGATGCTTACGAGCACGCTCCTGCTATGCAAGTAGCTGACGAGTGTGAAGTCTTTCCTATGCTCGACGGCGATGCCCTTATGGCAGCTGTCAAGAAACACCAACCCGACATCATCGTGCCCGAAATCGAAGCCATCCGTACCGAAAAACTCTATGAATGCGAGAAGATGGGTATTCAGGTGGTTCCGTCAGCACGTGCGGTCAACTTTACGATGAACCGCAAGGCCATCCGTGAGTTGGCACACACCGAACTTGGACTGAAGACCGCCAACTATAAATATGCAAAGACCTTTGAGGAATTCGAGGCAGCAGCCAACGAAATCGGTTATCCGTTCATCGTGAAGCCGCTTATGTCCTCATCAGGTCACGGACAGAGTAAGGTAGATAGCCCTGCTGAACTCCAGAAAGCTTGGGATTTCGCAGCAAAGGGAGCACGTGGCGACATCAAGGAAGTGATTGTCGAGCAGTTCATCAAGTTCGACTATGAGATCACTCTGCTCACTGTTACTCAGAAGAACGGACCTACCCTTTTCTGTGCTCCGACAGGACACGTACAGATCAGCGGTGACTATCGCGAGAGCTTCCAGCCTATGCCTATGAAGCCCGAACACCTGAAAGCCGCTCAAGAGATGGCTGAGAAAGTTACTGGAGCACTCACAGGAGCCGGCATCTGGGGAGTTGAGTTTTTCATCAGCAACCAAGACGGTGTTTACTTCTCAGAGCTTTCACCACGTCCACACGACACAGGTATGGTTACCCTTGCTGGTACACAGAACCTCAGTGAGTTCGAACTCCACTGTCGTGCCGTCCTCGGTCTGCCAATTCCGGAGATCACACAGGAGAAGGCAGGAGCAAGTGCTGTCATTCTCTCTGGTGTAGAGACCGATCATCCTGACTATAAGGGTATTGAGGAAGTCTGCGCAGCACCACGCACATATCTCCGCATCTTCGGCAAACCCGTTGCTCATGTCAACCGTCGTATGGGAGTCGTTGTATGCTACGACAAGGTAGGTACACCGCTCGATGAACTTCGCGACAAGTGCAAATCACTTGCAGCAAAAGTACAAGTAGTATAAACATCATTTTTAGCAGTATTCCGTATGAAAAGATTTTTCGTCTTATCGCTGCTGATAGTTGCTATAATTGCTGCTTCGGCACAGACTAAGAAAGTGTCCATTCTGGGCGACTCTTATTCCACTTTCAGAGGTGTAGGGCCAGCCCATTATGCCCCCTTCTATCCCAATGACAGAAACGATGTCACGGAAGTCAATCAAACCTGGTGGAGCCTTTACATCAAAGCAAAGGGCTATCAGTTGGAGAAAAACGACTCTTGGGGAGGAACCACCATCTGCGGCACAGGTTACGGTCGCATGGATGCCTCACGCAACAATTTCATTGCACGCGTTGATAGCTTGGGCAATCCCGACATCATCTTCGTTTTTGGCGGCACCAACGATGCTTGGGCCAACTCTCCCATTGGCGAATACCAGTATGCCGACTGGACCAAGGACGACTGCAAGAACTTCCGTCCGGCACTCGCATGCCTTCTTGATATGCTTCAAAAGCGCTATCCAAAGGCAAAAATCTATTCGTTGCTGAATTCCGAACTTCGCGAGCCCATCAACGAGTCGATGCGTGAAGTATGCAAGCACTACAATGTTCAGCTTATTGAACTACACGACATTGAGAAACAGAACGGCCATCCTTCAATCAGCGGAATGAAAGCAATTTGCGATCAATTGTTGGAAGCCATTCGATAACTCTGTATCATAGACAGAAAAGACCATTGACTTATAGACCTATGAAAAGATATTTGATGATGCTTGTGGCTTTCGTTTGCTGTGCATTGACTACACAGGCACAGTTGGAAGCTAAGTACTGCATGAACTACGATGACTTCCTCAATAACCGTTGGGAGTCGGTCGATGCACTGATAAAGAACGAGAGCAAGCAGGTCCTGCAGTTGAAGGAGTCCGATCATGGCTTCAACGTGAAAACGGGCGATAAGAATGCCGATGCTGTATTAAAGAAGGAAGCATTGGTGTTGCAGTATGGTGGTCACCTTTATGTGAACAGTCGCAATCTGCGTTATAAAGATAGAGCACTCGGTGTATCGAACTATACCCAAGCTTATCGCTATGATCAGAACAAACTCTTGGTGGTGGCATATTGGGTCAGTGGTACTGGTATAGCATTGAGTCTGGCAGCTGATGTGGCAGCTATTGCAGCCCCCAACAATCTGAGTGTTCCTGCCATGATTGGCTCTGAATTGGTGTGGGTTGGTACCCAACAGCTGAACAACCATCGTTGCTACCTGCTCGATAGCGAAGCAAATGAAAAGGGTAAGACCGCAGTGACAATGATTGACGATGAGTTCATGGAGACCCTCTTGGCCGATAATCAGGCGCTGCTCGACCGCTACATGGCTACAAGCAAAAAGAATACACGTCTCTCGGCAGCCAATGTTCTGCCCGTTTTGATGGAGAAGGGCATGATTAAAGATAATTAATAATAATATGAATAAGAACGAGAAATTTGTTATCACGATCAATCGTGAGTTAGGAAGTGGCGGACGCACCATTGGGCGCAAGTTAGCAGAAAAGCTAGGTGTTCAATTCTTCGACAAGGCACTTCTCATGGCGCTTGAGGAGAAGTATCATCTCACGGCTGAGGAAATCGAGAATTTGAAGGGTCGCAAGCAAAGCTGGTGGGAAGACTTCAAGAAAATCACATTCAGTAACGACAACTACGCTCCACAGCTCTATCAGATGAAAATAGGATTGTCAGAGAAAGTGAGCAGCTACGAACTGTTTGAGGAAGAAGAGAAGATTCTTAATCACCTTGCAGAGCAGGAATCATGTGTAGTGGCTGGACGTACCGGTTTCTATATGCTGCGCAACCACCCCAATCACATGAACATTCTCATTCAGGCTTCCATGCCGTTCCGCATTGAACGTGTGATGCGCAAGCAGTACATGACTAGGGAAGAGGCACGCGAAACAATCGACAAGATTGACAAGATGCGTGAGTACTACGTGAAGCAATACACCAAGACCTCGCGCTATGATACCCGCAATTATGACCTCGTCATTACAGTAGATGGAAAGACCGAGGACGAAATCGTGGATATCATCCTGAAGTTCATCGGGTAAAGGATAAACAAAGACAAAAAGATACCATCATGGTTCTTTGGAAAAAGTTGCATTTATAGAGTTTGGACACCTCATCCGTCAAGTGTTCAAACATGGAAGAAATGGAGAGTAACACAAAATTAGACCCACACTGTGAATCGCTGATGCAGCAGTTTCACGACCTGCGACCTACACTTGAACAGTTGGCAGAGGATGCCTATGACCAGTTGAGCCGCGCGTTAAAGGAACAGGGAATCTATGTCACCGCTATCGAGCGCAGGGTGAAGACCGAAAAGTCGCTGGCTGGTAAGCTGGAGCTGAAAGGAGCAAAATACAAAAGCATAGACGACATCACTGACCTTGTAGGACTGCGTGTCATTACCTTCTATACTGATGAAGTGGATAAGGTGGCTGTGATTGCCAAACGCATTTTCAACATCGACTGGCTGGAGAGTGTGGACAAGCGTAAATTGCATCAATTGGACAGCTTCGGTTATAACTCGCTACATTACATCTGTCGATTGAAAACGGGAGGTCCACGTTTCGAGTTGCAGATGCGTACGGCTCTGCAACACGTGTGGTCGACCATCGAACATGATACTGGTTATAAAGGTGACGTGAAGATCCCGCGCGAGTATTTACGTCAGTTCAGCCGTTTGGCAGGTATGTTGGAACTAATCGATGATGAGTTCAGTCGTCTGCGCACCGCACTCACTGACTATCGCCGTCAGATTCTTGCGTTGGTAAAGAACGGCCAACTCGATGAAGTACCACTGTCTGCTGACACGTTCCGTAGTTACCTGGATTTGCACCCTTTCGATCGTTTGAACCGTCGAATTGCAGCCGTTAATCAGGCAGAAATATATCCTGTCTCACTGATGCCGTTCCTGTCAGTACTTGAGTCGTTCGGACTGGAAACCATTGGCGACGTACAGCGCTTTATTGATGACAACAGTGAAGATGCCTACCAGTTAGCCCTCTCACAATTGGCTATTACCGACCTCGATATTCTTTCATCGAGTGTCGGTCTGTTGAACCTTTGTCTTGTATTTAAACTGAAGCACGATGGAGGGCGTGATGGCTTGAAAGCACTTTACGATACCATCAACGGAGAGAACGACACCAATAGCATGTTGGCCGATTTCCTATTGAAACAGGCTGAGTCACTGCCTTTCATGAATCATAAAGAATAAACAACAAGCGCAGGTTTTGAAGACCTGCGCTGTTGTTTCTATACTTTCTCGATGGCTGCAAAGATGTCGGCAATTTCCTTGTTCACCTCCTCCTTGTACTGTTTGAAGAATGCTTTGGCATTCTTGCGCTCATAGTTGCTTAGACGACTGTTGAAGTCCTCATAGACATTCAGGATCTTCTCTTGTAACTCAGCCACTTTCTCTGGGTCGGCCTTCTTGTCGGCCAGGGAGATGAGTGTGGCTGTGAACAGGTCGCTCATGATGTAGTGCAAACTCTTCTTGATGTTTCTTTTCTTTGCCATGTGATATAAAGTTTAAAGTTGAATGTTTATGGTTTAAAGTCTGTTTATAAAGTTGAAAGTTGAATTATTTATGTAATTACGAGTGCAAAAATAATAAAAAATGTTGAATGTTGAATGGTTAATGTTCATTTTTTTGTATCTTTGCAGGAAATTTCGCAGAACTAAGCATAAAATATATCACATTTTAATTCATTATGGAAAAAAGCGCATTACAAATTGCACGTGCTGCCTATCAGCCCAAACTGCCTAAGGCACTCTTAGGTCCAGTTGTTGCTAAAGAAGGTAAACCAACTCAATCTGTTGGTAATCAGGAAGAAATCAAGGCATTGTTCCCTAACACATACGGAATGCCGGTTATCGAATTCGTTCCAGGTGAGCAGAAACAGCTCGAACCATTCAACGTGGGTATCATCCTCTCTGGTGGTCAGGCTCCTGGCGGTCACAACGTCATCTCCGGTCTGTTTGACGGTGTGAAGTCTCTTAATCCTGCTAACAAGCTCTATGGTTTCATCCTTGGTCCTGGCGGTCTGGTAGACCACAATTACATGGAAATCACTCCTGAGATTATGGACGAGTACCGCAACACAGGTGGTTTCGACATTATCGGTTCAGGCCGTACAAAACTGGAAGAGGTTGACCAGTTTGAGAAGGGTATTCAGATTCTTCGTGAACTGGGCATCAAAGCGCTCGTCATCATTGGTGGTGACGACTCTAATACCAACGCATGTGTGCTTGCTGAGTACTATGCTGCTAAGCAGTATGGTGTGCAGGTAATCGGTTGTCCTAAGACCATCGACGGTGACCTGAAGAACGAGCAGATTGAGACTTCATTCGGTTTCGATACTGCTTGTAAGACTTACAGTGAGTTGATTGGTAACATTCAGCGCGACTGTAACTCCGCTCGCAAGTACTGGCACTTCATCAAGTTGATGGGTCGTTCTGCTTCTCACATCGCACTCGAGTGTGCCCTGCAGTGTCAGCCAAACATCTGTCTCATCAGCGAAGAGGTTGAGGAGAAGAATATGAGTCTCGACGATGTTGTGACTTATATCGCTCAGGCTGTTGCCGACCGTGCTGCTGAAGGAAACAACTTCGGTACGGTACTCATTCCAGAAGGTCTCATCGAGTTCATCCCTGCTATCAAGAAGCTGATAGCTCAGTTGAACGATATCTTGGCAACTCCTGAGGCACAGAACCTGGGACGTAGTGCACAGATTGACTTCGTGAAAAACCACATCTCAAAGGAGAACCTTGAGGTATTCAACTCTCTTCCAACAAGTGTGGCTCGTCAGTTGGCACTCGACCGCGACCCACACGGAAACGTACAGGTATCGCTCATCGAGACTGAAAAGCTGCTCTCTGCAATGGTTGCAGTGAAGTTGGAACAGTGGAAGAAAGAAGGTAAGTATGTTGGTAAGTTCGGTACTCAGCACCACTTCTTCGGCTACGAAGGTCGTTGTGCTGCTCCATCTAACTACGATGCCGACTACTGCTATTCACTCGGTTTCAATGCATCACGCCTTATCGCAAACGGCAAGACAGGTTATATGTCTGTTGTTCGCAACACTACAGCTCCTGCAGCTGAATGGATTGCTGGTGGTGTGCCTATCACGATGATGATGAACATGGAGAAGCGTAACGGTAAGATGAAGCCTGTGATTCGCAAGGCACTCGTTGAACTCGATGGCGCTCCATTCAAGTTCTTTGCTTCAAAGCGTGCTGAGTGGGCAAAGCAGACTGCATACGTTTATCCAGGTCCTATCCAGTACTGGGGACCAACGGAGGTATGTGACCAACCTACCAAGACACTGCAGTTGGAACATCAATAGCCACCTTCTATCTCCCCCTAAAAGGAGGAGAATAAAATATGGCAACAGCTAAAACGTTATCAAAACGGCCTGTAGCCACTAAGTCGACAACAAGACGAAAGGCGAAAAAGGGGAAGAAAAACAGTTCTTCCCCTTTACGTCTTGTTGTTTGTATTGTCTTATCTGTTGTTGCGCTGATTTTGCTGTTCTTTGTCGGGAGAATCGTTGTTGATAAAGCGTTTAACATCAATGCGAAGTATGGTGAAATTGTCTATCCCGAAGGTGATGTGCGCGGTATCGATATCAGTCACTATCAGGAGGAGATAGACTGGGACCGCTTGAGGAATGCTGACCTAGGTGGGGTACCCATCCGTTTCATTTTTATCAAAGCGACGGAGGGTGTCGATCTTATTGATGAGAATTTCAATCAGAACTTCTACCACGCCCGTGGAAACGGATTCCTTCGTGGTGCCTATCATTTCTTTTCTCCTGTTACCGACCCTGTGAAGCAGGCCAAGCACTATTGCCGTATTGTACAGCTCGACCCCGATGACATAGCTCCGATTCTCGATGTAGAGAGCCGTGGAGGACTCACGCCTGACCAATTGCGCATCAATGTTATTCGCTGGATGGAATATGTGGAACAGCACTATGGAGCGACACCTATGTTATATACTTCATACACTTTCCGCAGAGATTATCTCAATACACCCGAATTCGACCGTTATCCTTTTTGGATAGCCCACTATTATGTAGACCACCTACAATATAAAGGTCCTTGGACTTTCTGGCAACATTCCGATCGTGGCCATGTGGACGGCATCAATGGCGAAGTCGATGTGAATGTGTTCAATGGTTCGTACGAAGACCTGCTCGAACTCAGGGTAGGGGAGAAAGAAGAATAAAAATGGATGAAGCAAAACTTCATCCATTTTCTTTATTAATCGATTATCTCGAATCCCGTATATGGTACAAGTGCTTTCGGGATGCGGATACCTTCAGGGGTCTGATTGTCCTCGAGGATGGCTGCCACGATGCGAGGAAGTGCGAGTGCCGAACCATTGAGTGTGTGGCAGAGTTGCACTTTCTTGTCAGCATTGCGGTAGCGACATTTGAGTCGGTTTGCCTGATAGGTGTCGAAGTTAGAGACGCTTGACACTTCGAGCCAACGTCCCTGTGCTTCGCTGTAAACTTCGAAATCGTAGCAGATGGCAGAGGTGAAACTCTGGTCTCCTCCACAAAGGCGCAGAATGCGATAGGGGAGTTCCAGCTTCTTGAGCAGCCCCTCAACATGGTCGAGCATCTCCTGATGGCTTTCCTTTGAGTGCTCCGGGGTATCGATACGGACAATCTCTATCTTCGAGAACTCATGCAGACGATTCAGTCCACGCACATCCTTACCATAGCTACCGGCTTCACGACGGAAACACTGAGTGTATGCGCAGTTCTTGATAGGGAGGTCTTTCTCATCGAGGATGACGTCACGATAGATATTCGTAACAGGCACCTCTGCAGTAGGAATGAGATAGAGGTCGTCTACTTCACAATGATACATCTGTCCTTCCTTGTCTGGCAACTGACCTGTTCCGTAGCCTGATGCGGCATTCACCACTGTTGGTGGCATAATCTCTGTATATCCAGCCTTGTTTGCTTCTGCGAGGAAGAAGTTGATGAGCGCACGTTGCAGCTGTGCACCTTTTCCTATATATACAGGGAATCCGGCACCCGTGATTTTCACACCGAGGTCGAAGTCGATGAGGTTGTACTGCTTAGCAAGTTCCCAATGTGGCACTTTCGCATTTCCGTTCGTTGGAATGGTATCCCAATTACCCACCGTATCACCGGGTTTGCATTCGCGCAGACTGGACTTCACTACCATATTGTCTTCAGCACAGCTACCTTCAGGCACTTCGTCGTATGGGATGTTTGGAATGGTGCAGAGGTGAGCGGTAAGTTCTACTTCTGCATCGTTCATCTTCGTCTGATACTCCTGCGATGCTTCCTTAAGTTTGGCAACTTCGGCCTTCGCAGCCTCTGCTTCCTCACGTTTCCCTTGTTTCATGAGTGCGCCGATCTGTGCAGCATATTTCTTCTGTTCTGCCAGACATGCATCGAGTTTTGTCTGTGCTTCACGACGAGCCTTATCGATAGCGATTGCTTTGTCTATTGCTTCTTTTGCACCATCGAAGTGCTTCTTCTCCAGACCGCGAATGACACGATCGGTCTGTTCTGTAATCAATTTGAGTGTTAACATAGTCTTATTTACTATTTGACGATTGACTATTTTTGCATTTTTACATTTTTAAATTTCTACATTGTTACATTGGTCATTACTTCCTACGTTGTGACTTGCGGGCACGTACTTTCTGCTTGATGTCAGCTTTATGCTTTGCAGCACCCGAGCCGTGAGCACCAGTCTTGTAACTTTTGCTACGCGCTTTGGTCTTCACGCGGTCGTCCGATTTCTCCTTCTTCTTACCGCCGAAGTTGATGCCATTCATCATGGCGTAAAGTATCTCGTTGTCGCTTGCCATAACCTATAACCTTATCTATTAACCTATTAAGCTACTAACTACTAAGCCATTAAGCTTAATTCAATAACCAATAACCAATAACCAATAACCAATACCCCGTATCAATGATGGAACAACCTGATGCCTGTGAATGCCATTGTGATGCCGTACTTGTTGCAGGTATCGATGACATGATCATCACGCACACTGCCTCCTGCCTGAGCAATATATTCCACACCGCTCTTGTGTGCACGTTCAATATTATCGCCGAAGGGGAAGAAGGCATCGCTACCGAGGCTTACCTTTGTGTTCTGAGCCAACCACGCTTTCTTTTCCTCACGAGTGAGTGGGGCCGGTTTCTCTGTGAAGAACTGCTGCCACGTTCCTTCAGCCAATACATCCTCGTACTCGTCACCCATATACACATCAATGGTGTTGTCACGATCAGCACGTTTGATATCGGCCTTGAACGGCAGTGCCATCACTTTCGGACACTGACGCAACCACCACAAGTCAGCCTTCTGGCCAGCCAGACGTGTACAGTGGATACGGCTCTGCTGACCGGCTCCGATACCGATAGCCTGTCCGTCTTTCACGTAGCACACAGAATTACTTTGGGTATATTTCAGTGTGATGAGTGCAATCTTCAGGTCGCGCTTAGCTTCTTCCGTGAGGGTCTTATTGTCAGTCGGGATATTGCTGAACAGTTCGTCGCTTGTCAGGTCAATCTCGTTACGACCCTGTTCGAACGTAATGCCGAATACCTGTTTGCGCTCTACAGGAGCAGGACGATAGTCGGTCGACATCTTCAGCACACAATACGTTCCCTTGCGTTTTGCTTTCAGAATCTCCAATGCTTCAGGAGTGTAGTCTGGAGCAATGATACCATCACTCACCTCACGCTTGATAAGCAGAGCGGTAGGCAGGTCGCAAGTGTCGCTCAGCGCAATGAAATCACCGAAACTCGACATACGGTCAGCACCACGAGCACGAGCGTAAGCAGTAGCGATAGGGGAGAGAGGTTCGCTGATATCATCTACGAAATAGATCTTCTTCAAGGTGTCGCTCATCGGTACACCTACAGCTGCACCGGCAGGACTGACATGCTTGAACGATGCAGCAGCAGGCATACCTGTAGCGGCACGTAGTTCACGCACCAGTTGCCAACTGTTGAATGCATCGAGCAGATTGATATAACCTGGTCGGCCACATAACACCTCGAAAGGCAAGTCGCCTTCCTCCATAAAAACTCGTGATGGCTTCTGATTCGGATTACAGCCATACTTCAACTCAAGTTCGGTCATTTCTTTTATATTTCTTTTGGTTTTAAATTCAATTGTGACGACAATCAGTCGTAAAGATTTGCAAAATTACGAAAATATTTCCAATAATGCATTATGAATTGTGAATTATTTTGTAACTTTGCACCAAATTTGTGAAGTATAATTTGTAATCTATATTTTATAATGAGAAAAACAACTTCTAAAAAGAAGGACGAAGAGAACGTAGTGATCGAAGCCGAACCCGTAAAACCTCGTAAGAAAAGAATCAAAAATGCCGAAAAGGTAATAATTGAAGAAGCTGGTGAAGCATCTGATGAAATTGCTAAAAAACTCGAAGAAGAGAAAGCAATGTCAGCAGCTGTGCTCGACAAGCTGGATCAACTGGGTAAAGACGCTGAAGACATGACGTTCGACGTACCAACCGTAGAAGATCGTGACGAAGACGACCATCTTCCAAGTACCGTATCTCCATTTGCCAAGTACGATGCAATGATGGAGGAAGATGACGATGATGATGAAGTCGTACGTCCACGTCCCATCGTTCGTAAACCTGTATCAGATGTATCTGATGCCGAACCGACACCTCGTCCGAGGGGTAGGGCAGCCAGACGACAAAGACGTGAGACAGAAGACGGTGAGTTTGTCATCAACGATGACAGTGCATCCATTTCGGCACTCACTAAAGGAAACGTGTGGGCATCAAACGTAGACGAAATATACAACATGCTGATTGAAGGTCGCCGCACCGAACATTGGGCAGAAAACCGCGTTCACTACATGAACATCATTAAGCCAGTGTTCGATGTGCAGTTCTTCGATAACTCAGACAAACAGATGCAGGCATCGTTAGAAGAATCCGGTTATAAGGTTTTCCCATACCCGAAATCACACGATGACAAACACAACTGCATTGCTATCCGCAAACATCAGATTAAGAAGATTACCGATCTGACAATGGAGAACATCCTCCACCTGTCAGCAGCTGAGGTCATGAAACTCATTGACGAGAATATGGGTACAGGATGGAAAGGTCTTCCACTCGCCATTCAAGACATTATCGAGACTGCTTTCTATGTCGATTGCAGTGTATTGCCTGAAATGGCGATGCATCGAGTAGGCGGCTTGATTGACAAACGCAAAGCCGATGGATACGAGGTACTGGAGATTGCACGCGGCACATGGATAGAAGCTGTATTCCTCAAGTTCAAACCACGTCCTGAGAAACGTCACTTCGAGGTTATCTCCGACAATTCACGTAAGTCTATCGACGATATCGAGGACGATGAAGAAGAAGATAATGATGACGATGAAGATGATGACGACGGAATCGACAAGACCGAAGAAGACCTGAATCGAGATGAGGACGATGATGATGAACTCATGGAAGATGAAACTCCGCAGATCGAGGAATTCGAAGAATTGCCCGACGACGATGAAGAGGACGATGAATAACATAATATCCCCCACAACAAGCAATGCCTGCAGCTAATCAGTTGCAGGCATTGTTTGTTTGCTTCATTTTATTCGTCTTCTTCGTATTCGAAGTCTTCCAGGTCTTCCACATCCTCGAAGTCTTCTTCATCGTAGTCATCGGGTTCCTCTTCGTCTGCGAAGTCCTCACGCAGTTTCAGGTAGTCCTTGTCGTGATGGACGATGCTCTCCTGTGTGGCGATAGCGGCTATCTTGTTACTCTCGCTGTTCATCTCTTCCCAAAGTATATCTTTCAGTTCGTCGAGTCCGAATCCGGTCACAGCGGAGATGAACACGGTGCGGATGCCTTGGGGTAGGGTAGCTTTGAGCATATCGATGAGTTCTTCATCGAGCAAGTCACACTTCGTGACGGCGAGTACCTTCCCTTTATCCAGCAGTTCGGGATTGAAGGTGGTGAGTTCGTTGAGCAGGATGTTGTATTCGCGTTTGATGTCATCTGTATCGCCCGGCACCATAAACAGCAACAGACTGTTACGTTCGATATGGCGCAGGAACCGCAATCCCAGTCCCTTTCCCTGACTGGCTCCCTCGATGATGCCTGGTATATCGGCCATCACGAACGATTTGCCGTCACGATACGACACGATTCCCAATGATGGTTCGAGGGTGGTGAAAGGGTAGTTGGCTATCTTGGGTTTAGCGGACGAGAGCGAGGACACCAAGGTCGATTTGCCTGCATTCGGGAATCCCACCAATCCTACATCGGCGAGCAGTTTCAGTTCAAGAATTACCTCCATCTCCTGCATCGGCTCACCTGGTTGGGCATAGCGTGGCGCCTGATTGGTAGGGGTGCAGAAATTGAAGTTTCCCAATCCGCCCTTACCGCCTTTCAGCAGTACGACTTCCTGTCCGTGTTCGGTTACGTCGCAGATATATTCGCCCGTCTCTGCATTATACGCCACCGTGCCGCAGGGGACTTCCAGCACTTTGTCGGCACCTTTCTTGCCAGTACTCTTGTCCTTTCCTCCATTAGCACCGTGTTCGGCGTATGCATGACGGTCGTAGCGCAGGTGGAGCAGGGTCCAGTAGTTGCGATTGCCACGCAGAATCACACTCCCACCATTTCCGCCGTTACCACCGTCAGGACCTCCTTTCGGCATATATTTGGCGCGATGCATGTGAGCCGATCCTCTACCGCCCTTACCCGAACGACAATAGATTTTGACGTAATCAATGAAGTTGGTTTCCATTTATTTCAATGTGTCGAGGAATGCAAAGATGTTTTCCAGCATCAGGTCTTTGCTACCTTCCCATGTGAAGGTGTGGCGAATACCTTCCTTCTCGAACCATTCAGCGAGAGGTTCCGTCTGGCTGTGATATACAGCGAAGCGCTTCTTGATTGTTTCCTCGTTATCGTCAGCGCGTCCCTGCTCGATTGCACGGTTCAGCAGGCGCTTCATCAGAGTATCTTCGTCGACAATCAGTTCGATCATCACACCCATATCGTGGTTGCGTTCGGCGAGCATCTTCTTCAGCGCTTCAGCCTGTGCAATCGTGCGTGGGAATCCATCGAAAATCACGCCCTTACCTGCAGGCAGTGCATCATAGGTCTTTGCAAGGATGTCGATCATCAGTTCGTCGGGAATCAGCTGACCATTGCTGATATAGCCTTGAGCAATTTTACCGAGTTCTGAACCTTGTTTCATTTCTGCGCGGAGCACATCACCTGTCGAAATATGTCCCATACCATAGCGAGTTACAATCTCATCGCTGTAAGTGCCCTTGCCTGAGCCTGGAGCACCGAAAATAATAATATTCTTCATCGTTTTTTCAGTTTTTGTTTTTTGTTTTTGTTATTGTCTTTGTTTTATTTCGCTAATGTGTAAATGTCCTTATAATTGCGGCCGAATCCATCATAATCCAGTCCGTAGCCGACAATGAAATCGTTTGGAATCTCCATCGCACAATAGTCCACCTTCAGGTCCACCTTCAGTTTCTCGGGTTTCTGAAGCAGACAGGCAATCTTCACCGATGCAGCACCTTTGTTTTCCAACAGCGGCAGCACATTGTACATCGTGATGCCCGTATCGACGATATCTTCCACGATGATGACATCACGTCCGGCCAGACTGGTCGTAACGCCCATCACTTCGGTCACCCGTCCCGTCGTTTCCGTTCCTTCGTACGACGAGAACCGCGCAAAAGTGATTTCGGGTTGGAAATCCAGATAGCGAACCAAATCGGCCGCAAACATAAACGCTCCGTTCAGGATGCAAACCATGATGGGATTCTTCCCCGCGTAGTCATGATTGATGCGGTCGGCCAGCGCCTTCACTTTCTGCTGAATCGTCTCGTTCGTCATCGAGATTTCGAAGTCTTTGTCGAGTATGTGAATTCTCTCCATATTTTATATAAACCATCAGAATTTGACTGCAAAGGTAGTAAAAAAAAGTGAAAAGTGAAAAGCGAATAGTGAAAAATTGATAATTATTATGAATTATGCATTATACATTATGAATTATTTCGTACCTTTGCACCGTAATTTGGACAAGAATGAGCAAAAAGATTATCATAGCGCTTTCTGTTCTGGCTTTAGTCTTCACTTCGTGCGGCAATTACAGCAATGTACTGCGAGCCGACGATTACGACTACCGGTACGAAGCGGCAAAAGAATATTACGCAGCTGGAGAATTCAGTCATTGCTATCAGGTATTGGAAGATATGATTCTGCTCCTGAAAGCAACCGATAAGGGAGAGGAGTCATTATATATGCTTGCCATGTGCTACTACAATCTCAAGTATTATGAGTCGGCAAGCGATTATTTCGAACGTTACTATCAGAGCTACCCAAAGGGAACCTACACAGAGTTGTCACGATTCTATGCAGGACTCTCAGCCTACAAGCAGTCGCCCGATTCCCGTCTCGACCAGTCGTCCACCTATACGGCCCTCAACTGCCTGAACGAGTATCTGCAGTACTATCCCAACTCACCTCGACGCGAGGAAGTCACCGATATGATTTACCAGTTGCAGGAACGTCTCGCACAGAAAGAATACGAGTCGGCCCGACTCTACTACAATCTGGGTAACTACACAGGTAACTGTATCTTCGGCGGTAACAACTTCGATGCATGCATCATCACAGCCGAGAACACCCTCAAGCAATATCCCTATACCCGTTTCCGCGAGGAACTCATGATGCTCATCCTCCGCTCACGCTACAAACTCGCACTCAACAGTATCGAATCGAAAGCCGAGGAGCGCTATCGTGCCACCATCGACGAGTACTACGGATTCAAGAACGAATTCCCCGAAAGCAAGTACATCAAGGAAGCCGACAAGATGTTCCGCACTTGTAGCGAAAAAGTAAAAATGTAAAGACAAAAGATAGATTTAATTATGGATTTCAAGAAAACAAACGCACCTACCAACACGGTTACACGTAACCTCATGGATCTGAGTGCAGAGACAGGAAACATTTACGAAAGCGTAGCAATCATCGGCAAACGTGCCAACCAGATTGCAGCCGATCTGAAAGACGAAATCAAGCACAAGCTCGACGAGTTCGGAAATGCAAACGACGAACTCCAGGAAGAGTTCCACAACGACGAGCAGATCACCGTCTCAAAGCATTATGAGAAACTGCCTAAACCGACACTCATTGCCACACAGGAGTTCCTCGAAGACAAGATTTATTTCCGCAATCCTTCAAAGGATACTCAAGACAGGTTATACTAATGATACAGCGTATACAGACCGTTTACTTAGCCCTTGTTGCCGTTCTCAGCATACTGGGGCTTTGTCTTCCTTTAGCGGAGTATTTCGAAGGGAGCAAAGCAGTAGCATCGTTCAACAGCTTCACCTATCATGCCGTTGAGGGATACGACACCTTCGGAGATTTCAGTTTGGCACCACTCGCATTCTGCATCCTCGCAGGCATTATCATCCTGCTCACCTTCATCAGCATCATGCTGTTCCGATTCCGCATGCGTCAGCTCCGGCTCACCATCTTCAGCACACTCATGCTCATAGGCTATGTAGGCTTCTATGCCTTCCTCGCCTGGAAGTTCCAGCTCCAGTTGGCCGAAATCAATGCAGAAGTACAGTATCACCTCTGCTTTGCAGCCGTACTGCCCCTCGTCAGCATCATCCTCAACTGCTTGGCCATCCATGCCATCCGTAAGGATGAAGCACTCGTTCGTTCACTCGATAGATTGAGATAATATGGACTCAACTTTCGCAAGTTGAGAAAAGGAGTAAAAATGGAAGTAAAATAGGAAGTAAAGCCTGCAAGCAGGCAGGTAGTTATGCGCTGAAGCGCAGGACAATAGATAGCTAGTGTTAACATCAACAAAGTAACGTCCACAAGCAACGCTTGTTAACTCCCATGACCGAGCGGAATTGTAGCTCGGTTTGCGACGACGGAAGATTTATCTTCCCAAAGGAGGACTCGAAGAGTCTTACAGCGAATTAACTTCTACGAACGAAGTGA
>JAFXNA010000010.1 GCA_017529865.1 Bacteroidaceae bacterium | reverse complement strand
GGGAATTTGATACCTCAAAAATAAAACTGAAATAATTGAAATTGAAATGACCGGTCAGTAATAAATCATCTAAATAGCTGTAAGACAATGAGATACGATATTAGTAAACACAAGGCTCCCGAGATGCCTAAGCTCGGAAAATGTACAGAATGTATCAAAATCCTGCTCTTTTAGGCATCAAAAGACATGCATACCCCCTCGTTCCGATGTTTTCCCCCCTATTTGGCGCACATATCAGTTGTTTTGAATTACAGTACCTTGACCTCAATCGGAAGGAATTATGTGGCATAATGGCTAATTTGGTTGCATAAAGTGGGGTCATAAGGTCACAATAACCCAGCCTTATGCAACAATAACGAGGACTTATTTGATAATAACAAGGACTTATTTGATAATAACAAAGCATTGACGATTAAAGACATGTCGCTTAGTCGGGTTCGTCGTCGTCGATTACTTCGATGATTTCCGGCTCCTTGGCTTTTACAGGTTCCTTGGCTTTAGCTGGTTCTTGTGTTTTTGGCTTTGCAGGTTCCTGTTTAGCTGGTTCCTGTTTAGCTGGCTCTTGTGCCTTTGCAGGTTCCTTGGCAGCTTCTTCATTCTTCACCTCTTCACCCTTCACGTCTTCACTCTTCACTTCTTCGGTTTCCTTGGCTGGTTCCTCTTTCTTCACTTCTTCTGGGCTCACTCCCTCTGAGGGGAGGGCGGGGGGAGAGGCTGGGGAGTCGGCTGGGGCGGCTGGGGCGGCTGGGGCTGCTTCCTGCATGGTTGTACCATAGGTGGTGCGGAGGACGCGGAACTCGGTGCGGCGGTTGATGGCGTTGCAGATTTCCTGCTCG
Organism: Bacteroidaceae bacterium; assembly: GCA_017529865.1. GTDB lineage: Bacteria > Bacteroidota > Bacteroidia > Bacteroidales > Bacteroidaceae > Colivivens. Next base: position 13,860 of record JAFXNA010000010.1, on the reverse strand, counting down.
TCGTCCTTCAGTTTCAAGATGAAGGCTTCGGTGAGGGTGTCGCCTTCGTGGAGGAACGGATGGGTGTCGGCCAGACGTTTGCGCACTATTTTTGGACGGCTTTCGCCATAGCCGACAGGGCTGAGGCGGTCGGACTTGATGCCATGAGCTATGAGGTAGTTGACGACCGATTCTGCGCGTCGTTGTGACAGGCGCTGGTTGTAGTCGTCGTCGCCCTTGTAGTCGCAGTGGGCTGCCAGCTCGATGGTGACACTCGGATTGTCTTTCATCATGATGACGAGGCTGTCGAGTGCCGTTGTGGATTCGTCGGTGAGGGTGGCACGGTCGAACTCATAGAAGATGTTGTTGATGAGCACGGGGACGTTGATTGGCGGCAGGGGGAACTGCATGGTGTATTCCACACTCTCGTTCGACGGTTCGGTGCTGAGTTCCTGCTTGATGTTGAGGTAGCCCTTGCAGGTGCCGAGGAACACATAGTCGACGCCTGGTGTGAGCACCATGGTGAACGACCCGTCGCCACGAACGCTGAGCTTCTCGTTTGTGCCGTCGTTTCCTACCACATAGACAAGTGCTGCAGGCAGTTCGAAACCATCGCGCTCGTACAACCAACCGGTGACGGTCTGCATGATTTCAGGACATTCGAAACTGTAGATGTTCTCCCAACCCTTGTTTGCATCGCCACGACTCGACGAGAAGTAACCGCGGTTGTAGATGCCCTCGAACGTCATGCCGAAATCGTCGGCACTGCTGTTGAGGGGATATCGTTGGTTCTCCACAATCCATCCTTGCAAGCTGTCCTCTACGGCCTTGAAGATGTCGAGACCACCCATACCGGGATGTCCGTCGCTGGAGAAGTAGAGGTCGCCGTTGGGTCGGAACGATGGGAACATCTCATCGCCTGGGGAGTTGATGGGACGGCCCAGATTCTCCACACCTCCGAAGCCTTCCTTCGTGATGCGGGTTCGCCAGATGTCGTAGCCACCTACGCCGCCTGGCATGTCGCTTACGAAATAGAGCCAGTCGCCATCGGGACTGACAGCTGGGTGGGCGTATGAGGACAGGGTGTCCTTACTGATTTCGCATTTGGCCGGCTGACCCCAACTTGCGTCCTGACGAGTGGAACGGAATATCTCGGCATAGCGTGGATAGGATGGGTCGCTGCTGCATCGTGTGAAGTAGAGTGTCTTGCCGTCGGGCGAAATGCAACTGACGCCTTCGTCGTATTCTGAATTGATGCCCGACTCGATTTCCTCTACCTGCTTCCATTTCTTGTTCTCGTCTTTTTTCGCATAGAACATATCGGAATACTTCACGCCCGAAATGCCGCTGAGGTCGTCGCCTGTTGCATCCTTTCGGGTAGAGGTGATCAGCATTTGTTCGGAGTCGTCGCCAAAGAGCATGGGGGAGTAGTCGGAACGAGATGAACTGAACAGCGCTTCCTTCTTTACAGTATAAGCGTTGGGATTGGCCTTCCATTCGGGTGCCAACTCGCACGATTGCAAGCCCGACAATGCCAGTTCGTTGTTGGCATCGATGTCCAAGAAGGCTGTGAAACTCTCGCGTGCTCCCTTGTAGTTTGCCAGTTTCAGTTGCTGACGTCCCAGACGGAGTAGGGCAGTGGAGTCGGTGTGATGATAGCGCACGGCATTCTGGAATGCCTGCATGGCCTTCTGTGGATTGTTGATACGTTCGTAGCACAGACCCATGCGGAATGCACGGTCGGCACGTAATGCTTTTTCTTTCGTCGGAATACGTTGGTACGACTTCTTGTACTGCTGTGCTGCCTGGTAGTATTCGCCCATTGCGTAGAACTGCTCGCCCTTCTTGAAGCTGATGTTCTCGTTGCTGCAAGCCAGGCATAACAACGTCGTCGTCAGTATGATGAGTATATAGAATCTCGTTCGCATACTATAGTAAACGTAAAAACTTTGTTTTTATTGTGCAAACAACAAAACAAAAGTTGCCCGAACTGAAATTCGGGCAACTTGTATTACCTCTCCCCCTCGGGATTCCTGTCCCCCGATAACGGGGGAACCGAAGGGGGTGCTGGAGAGGGGCTGGTTATTACTTAACCAGAACTTTCTTTCCATCAATGATGTTCAGACCCTTCTGTGGAGTAGCCAACTTCTGGCCTGCGAGGTTGTAGATTCCCTTAGCAGCACTACCGGCAATCGTCATGTCGTTGATGCTTTCTGGAACTACAGGTCCGTAATAGATGAGGTGAACATAGTTGATGTTCATGTAGTCAGCGCTGATGTATTCTGGCTTATCGATACCAAGTGTCAGCTTACCGTCCTCAGGAACGATGACTTCGATGCGAGTGATGTAGTAGCCTGCCTTGAACCATTCAACGTATGACTTGGTGCTGTAAGGAACGTATAGTGATTGACCGTTGATGGTTACCTGACGAGCTTCGCTGTGCAGACTTTCTGTTAAGCCGTATTCACTGTTGCGGTGCAGATAACCAGTCACAGTTCCTTCAGAAGTGGTACCGAATACCCATGCACGCTTGTCACCTTCTGGATCGGCGCTGTAACGCTCAGCATCGCCAGCAGCATCGCCAGCACGGTATGCACCTTGAGCCTCAATGACATACTTACCAGCTGGCAGACCTACAACCGTCTGATAGAGGTGACCGGCACCACCATATGTGCTGAAAGTGTTCGACTTGTAACCGTTGAATGAACTATTGTCCCAACCTGGAATAGGACCAGGAGAACTAATGTTTCCACTTTCCTGATCAAGATCTGGATTAATCATCACGCAAGAGTAGTCGATAGGATTCTCCTCGCTTGCTTCGCCTTCTGGCAACTTGAACGCTGTTACGATGCGACCGGCTGCGGTAATAATAGCCTGGCACTCAGCATCGGTCTTGCAACCAGTTGTCTGAACTGCCTCAAGTCTGGCCATCATCTGCTGAGCCTCAGCAATCTTGTCAGCAGGAGCTGATTCCTCGTATTCGAGGATAGCAGTATTGAGCAACTCGATCGTAGCATCGATCTCTTCGTGCAACTTAGCAGAAGCCTTGGCTTCCTCGATTGTGTTGAAGAAGTTGCCGATGCAAGCCATGATATTGTCTTCGGTAGCTGCCTTTACAGCTGCGATGGCTGCATCCATGTTGTTGCGAGCTTCCTCTGACATGACGACTCCGTCGAGTTCGTCAGCAGCTTCCTGCAACTTGTTGGTAACTACAGCAACAGCTTCTGGGTCAACACCTGCGTAGTAGAGGTGGAAGTTGTCGAATGTAGAGTAGCAAGCATCGCGTGGAGCGGATGGTTCGCGTACACCGAATGTCAACTTACCATCGTCGAGTACATATCCGTAGATGGTGTTGAGGTAGAGTTCCTTATTGTCGCCGAATGCCTTAGCGATGTCGGCACTACTTGCAGGTGCCCACTTGCCTTCTTCGAACTCGTATGAACCGCTGCTAAGTGGCTGATCATAATAGTCGTCGAATGCGTTGAGGAGTGGAGCAGAGAAGTTGTTCAGGTAAACTTCTGCACAGATGTCACCAATGGTGCCAGCTACATACTCTTCATAAGCTGTGCTCTCGCTAGCGGTACGATAGTAACCCTGAACGGTCAGCTTGTAGATACCTGGCTTCAAACCTGTGATGGTCTGATAGCAGTCGTAAGTTGTGTGGTAAGCTGTGATAACAGGATTGCCTGTGTTCATAGCCTTCACGTCGGCTGCGTTCTTAGGATCCCAAGTCCAACCCACATTACCCTTATCGAAGTCTGGGTTGAAGATGAGGGCAGTAACCTCGTCGCCTTGCTTTTCGTTTTCAGCGATGTACTGAGCTACCTTATTGTAAATGTCACTACCGATGTTTTCGCAATATTCGGCATCTGCACTACCATCTTCGTATTTACTCTGCATGGTCATAAGGTCGTCGGCAAGAATTCCTGCCAGTTCAGAGAATGAGCCTTCAAGTGCTTCCTGATAGCCTGTAACGTCGGCAATGGCAGCAGCTAACTTCTCATAATCTTTTACAGAAGCAACGAGTGCGTTGTAAGCAGCCTTCATGGCTTCAATCTGCTCTTCGAAACATTCTGCAGTAGCCTTTGACTTGCTCAGCTCTTCAGCAAAGGCTTCCTTTACTTCGCTGTTTGCAAATACGTCGTCGAGATCTGGGAATTCGCCTTCATACTGCTCTACAAGACCTTCGAGAACTGGCTGGTTAGGATCGGTCACTTCGCCGAAATAAGTCAGCTGGAAGTTGTCGGCTGCAATCCAGCTTGCAGTTGTTGATTCGGTGAGGAATCCAAGTTCGATATCTGCTTGTTCGTTGAGGGCAAATGTGATTTCAAAGTGCTGTGGCATTTGGTCTTCGGTTGCTACATCACGACGGTTCTCTTTCTCACCGCTCTTCACATACATATAAACACCTGTAACAGCTGGTGCACCAGCCTTCTGGAATACGGCAATTGCATCGCACGCAATCTTATACTTACCGGCAGGCATATTCTTCACAATGGTGTACATCTTTCCGTCACCCAGCTTGTTGGTATCTACGTTGTATGTCGGACGCCAAGCCTGGATGAAGTTACTGATGGCAACCTCACCGTTCTGATAGCTGTCGCCTTGATAACCGCTTGCGCTGGCAGAACCTATATCAACCGTCCAGCCTGTAGCATCACCTGTCTCGAAGTCTGGGTTGGTCATGAATGAGGTAGCATCCTTAGGATCTGAGTTGGAAGCACCTACGAGTTCTGTGCCGATTCGATAGTTATACACGTCTTCCTGTAATTGCTTGTTGGCTGCATCGAGCTGTTCTGCAGATGAGCTGGTATTGTTGTAAACAGCCTCTGCTGCTGCAACGCTCACAGCTGGATAGTTCTCCTTCACCGATGCGATATAATCGCCCAATTTCACAGCAGAGTTGTAATTAGCAACAGCCGTCTGGTATGCATCGTAAGTTGCTTCAGGAATGAATGCCCATGTGATGCAAGCATCAGCGATTGCCTCTTCCGACATGACATCAATCATAGGTGTAAGAGGTTTTCTTTGATCCTGAACAAAGTCCTCGTCATAGATATTGAATCCCATGAACGAAACGTCTTTCTGTGCTTTCATCTCAGCGGTGAACTCTGCTTTGTTGCTTTCTGCTACCTTGAACTTGTAGATGTTACCACCTTCTTTTATCAATTCCCATACAGGGTAAGCATCTTCTTGGTCAGCATAGTCAACATACATTACGTTTTCATTCACAGCAAATACTTTCTGCCACTTGCTGTCGTGCCAGTTGTTGATGAAGACAGATTTGCCGTCCCAAGCAGTATTCTCAAGCTCGTACTTGTCCAGAAACATTCTGTGACCAGTAGCGTTGATGACAGCATGCGTGTTCCATGTCTGACCCGTGTGGTTGTCGGCTCTGCCGTTTGTCAGGAAGCCGTCACCTTCGATGTTGTAAAGGTAATAGTAAGTTGTGTCGCCTACAGCAGCAGTCGACACCTTCACATCAGCATAGTCAGCCGAGGTGATTTTCGGAGCCACCCATCCTTGTGCGAACATCATCGTTGCAATGAATGACATCACTCCTAACAACAAGAATCTTTTTCTCATAATTGTTTGGTTTTAATTAGGTTGATATTAAGTATTAATTCTAATTTGTCACATTCTAAGCGGCAAAGTTATACAAAAATCTTTAGATTGCAAGCGAATCCGCATGTTTTTTTAAAAAAAACATCAAAAAAACTTACAAAAAAGACAATATGAATGGTTTGGATTCCAATAAAGCACAATCGAAAAGGAGGAAAACTATTTCATTTCCCTCCTCCTCAATTTGTTTTTGTCCCCATTTCTATTAACCTACTAAGCTATTAAGCTATTAACCTACTAAGCCTATTAAGCTATTAACCTACTAAGCCTATTAACTACTGATCAGGGAAGCGTCTACAATCCTTATTATGTACCCAATTCTAAACTCCAATCATAAACTGGTTGTATTTTTATCAAATGTCCAGCCGCTTCTTCCTCGCCATATTCATGGTCTGTCAGCAAAAGGAGGTTATTACAGTTTGTCTTTCTTGCTGCAAGAAGTAAGCCGTTTATTTCACGCTTCCTCGTTTTGGCGGTAGAGATGTCGTATGATACTTGTATAGCTTGAACTACATGGTTGTTTTTGCACACCAAGAAGTCGCATTCCCCATAGCGTTCATTCAGATAATAGATATCCAGACCTTCCTGCTTGCACCTGCGCATCAAATGTACCAACACTATCGTCTCTAACCGATGTCCTAAATTTTCGCCCGCGAAGGCATTTTCACGTTCGCTCATCATTGCAACATCCACGGCATACACCTTTTCCTGCACCGCCCGCACTTTGCTCTTTTGCGAATATTTCTGTACACCTATAAGCATATACGCCTGTTTTAGGTACTCTACATAATTCCGCACAGTATGTTCCGACTTGAATTGGAACAGTTTTGCCAAGTCTTTTATCACTACTATCGTTGGTGACACGTTTAGCAGATGATGAGCCATCTTCTCGAATGCGGCCTTATACGCAATATTGTAACGTTGCTCTATGTCTCGTTTTAGTATGTTATCCACCAGACCGCTTACATACGCCCTACCATCCTCCATTGACATCAGTTCTGGGAAACCGCCCTGTTTCAGATAGGCATCAAACGCTACCCTTCGGAAAGCTTCTGCCTTCGTCGTCTTGCGTTTCATGTCCACCTGCTTCATCGTGCAAAACTCCTCAAAAGAGAACGGATACAGCGAAATTTCCTTGCTTCTACCCGTCAGGTGCGTCGCCAGCTCGCCGCTCAACAGTTTTGCGTTCGAACCTGTAATTACCACTTTCATTTTCCTCCTCAGCATACGATTCACGAACAAGTGCCATCCTTCCACATTCTGTATCTCGTCCAAGAACAGGTAGTCGAAGTTGCCGTAGATCATATAAAGCACCTCAAGCACATCGTTCAGTTGCCCAGAACCCATGCCCTCCAGACGCTCATCGTCAAAGTCAACATAGGCGTACTTCAATCCCGAATCCTGCAACGCTTGATAACACATCGTTGACTTGCCGCTCCGCCGTACGCCAATCACGCATTGAGCTTGCGAACTCTTCAAGTCGACGAGACGTTCCTCCTTTCGATGGCACAGTTGTTCCTCAACTCGTTCCTTAAGTTCCTCCTGTTGCTCCGTTAGGACGTACTCTATTACCTTCTTATCTATCACCTTGACTTCCGTATTGCGTTTCATATTGCGGTATTTTTGTTAATAATTGCGGGTGCAAAGTTACAAAAAATATTTATAAACGCATTATTTTGCTGTATTTTAATTTCTGAAATGAATTATTTTACCAATTTTGGAGTTTTTAAACGCATTATTTTACTATTTTTTTGTGTTTCAAATGCACTATTTTACCATTTTGTAGGTCTTAAAGTATCCTTCTTACTATATCTTGATTAACCAAGTCACTTTCATCAATAACCTATTATCTATTAAGCTATTAACCTACTAAGCTACTAAGCTATTAAGCCATTAAGCTATTAACAGCTGAGCAGGGAAGTGGTGTTGGGGTGTACATGATGGTTTGTTATGGCATTTGAATGCTAGGGTGGTAATTACACTAACTTATCTTCTGCTGCCATGGGGAGAGGTATTTCCTCTTCATCATTGATAACATAAGGATTTGGAAGCCTATGTATATTACTTCCTGATTTAATTCCATTTAGTTTATTCCTTATTATTCCTATAAACTCCTGCGTACGTGAATCAATTACGCCAAAGTATGCATTCTCTTTCATGTCACCTATAAACTCATCTGTCGTTTGGGCATCAGAACTAAGACTCAGCATGTTGCTCTTAATCATTGTGATAATAGATGCTACATTGAAAATCAATTTGGTGTCTTCGTGAATATATGGTGCCACAAGAGTTAGATATTTCTGCCCATTCATGGTGTTATCTATATGACGGAATAGATTGACCGTCTCGTTGTTCACCTGTTGGTTCTTGGAACGAATCAAGGTTGCCTCGATGAGCCAGTACCTGTCTTTATTGAAAATCTCAATATCGCCAATATTTCCAGGTGCATGTGAATATGGAATGCCGGCCTCATCGCATATAAAGTTGGGCTTATACTCAAAGGTATCACCATAGTAGGTGTATACAAACAGAGTCAGCAGGAACTCAAACTTTACAGGGTCTTGTATAAACCAAAATGTATCCTTTCCCTTCTTGTCACCATTTGAAACCTTCACTAATGCTTGCTCTATTAACTCAGGCGTAAGCCCGTATGATTGAATTATTCTTGGTATTTTCTTGTTGTACTCTGCTGTTGAGTGATCTACCTGTTCTCGATGTGATAGTATCAATGATTCGAGGCTAATGTCGAAGGAGCCCAACTGCTCAAAAAACTCTTCTTCATCTTCTTTTGCAGATTCTGTGACAAAGAAATTTCTTGCTTTCAAAGCCTTGTATAATGGCATTCGGTTCTCGTTTGGAGTCAGCATTAGGACACCAGTATAATCTACAGTAATGAATCCTGTTAGCTGTAAAACACGAAAAACGGTGTTTCCGTAATCTCTAAAGGCAGATTCCTGTTTAGCGGCTTTTGCATGATTTGCATCTACCTGACTATATTTTCTCCGAACTAGAGTGTATGCTTTGTCTGCATCATCTCCGACCTTGTTTTTCTCCAGCAGTTCCAAAAACTCATTGACGTTACCATTATCAGAGAAAAGGCCCACCATTAATTGGTTGTACGACATACGATGCCCCTTTTTCTTCAGTTCTATCATTGAGTCAATAATGAATTCAAAGAAGTTGAAATCATTCAAAACTCGCCTGTAAGGTGACTTTCTCCAGAATCTCATGCTTTGCAGGGCAAATGCCTCTGACAAAGTGATTTTTCCGTTAACCAGAGCTTTGGCAACTGGAGAGAGACGGAGTTCTTGTTCGTATTGGGCATAAATAAAGCCAAACTCTGACAAGGTCTTTAAGTAGCGTGTAAAAGCTGCTTGATAGCCGGTAGGGTATCCCCACTCATTGTTGTGACTGCAATAGTTTTCTATCCATTTGCTGACGAATCGTTTGGTGAGATTCTCTTCATTTAGTGCATCTGCCGTAACGACTTCATCAAGATAAAGCTGCGAATAGACATCCAACACTCCTTTGTCGTCAAGCACTACACCTTCAAATTTTGCGAAAGTTTTCAATATTCCTTCATAGCGCTCAGGATTTCTAACTGCTACTTCAAGCGACATCTGCTTGTAGAGTCTTTTACCATGTCTTACGTTGTTTGGCATAATCTTTAGTAATTGGTTACCAGCACCTCGTTGAACTGCTTAATGCTGTTGTCGTTAAAACTGATGTAATTGCTATTTATAGGATGGCTGTGATAATGGGCAGACCATTCAAGAAAAAGAGTATTCGTGCGCCCACGATAGTGGGTGACGTTAGAGATTGCAAAATGGATTCCACGAGCATTCATATCATCGAGCAATACCAATAGGTCACGCTCTGTCTCGTCATTCCACAACTTATTATATTCGCTGAAAGTAATTAAATAAGGTGGGTCGAGATATATCAAATCATCTTCTTGATAATCAATATTATCCAAGAATTCACGGAAGTCCTCATTGTGCCATTCTACTTGTTTTGTTGTCATCACGCGGAAGTAATCGTCCAAAGCATCGTGGGTGTTTTGGTTGTAATCCACATTACCGACTGGAAGGTTGAACAGTCCTTTCTTATTAAACCTCAGCATACGATTGAAGCCATAAATCAACAACACGTAGAGTCGCATCCAATTCTGTTGGCCACCAGCTATGAAATCTGCTTTCAGTTGGCTGTATGCTTCCTTGTTGTATTTAGCAAAATAGGTCTTGGGATAGGCTTTCCTCAACTCTTGCGGAACAGGATTCTCTCGGTATGATAGTGAAAGGCCATATTGGTCAACAATGCGATAGAGCTCTGTATAAAAGTCCTGTTCCCTGCCTACATAGCCGCAAAGCATTCTGTGCAGTCCTATCACATAGCTGTCAATGTCGTTCAATAGGTACCCATCAGCATCGACATTCATCATCACAGAACCGCCACCAACAAACGGTTCTATTAGTCTGTTGATGTGGCTTGGAAAGTGAGTACGAATTTCGCGTATCAACTTGTACTTATCACCCACGTAGAACATTGGGGAACGACTGATTCCGTTTCTCATTGTCAACTTCAGTTATGAATAAATACTCACGATGATCGTCAAACTCGGTCTTACCAGAGTTGAACGCCTTGAACTCGTGATTAAACACCTGTGTCTTACCGCATTTATTCAGCACTTCTTCCAACTGTTCAAGCTTGATTTTGTTTTCCGAAGATGTGCTTTTGGAATGGTAGGTATTGTTATACGACACCACTAGATAACGGCTGTTGATGTGGCTCACCAAATCCGTAAATGCAGCAAAAGCAGCATTACGACAATAGTCACTCATATTCTCTTCCTTGGGCTTCAAGGCTGTGCCATATAACTGCGGTTTCTTCCATTGCACCAAGTTCTCGTAAACATGATAGAACCTACTATACTGACGTGAGTTGTAGGGAGGGTCGAGATAAGTCAAATCAACATTGATATTTCGTGCCAATTGATTTGCATCCTCTTGATGAATCTCCACTCCTTCAAACGACTCTACTTCAATCATTCGCATATGGAACTCGTGTGCTGCAGGTGCTTTGTGATGATAGGCATCGAAGTGACCCATTGTGTTGGCGTGACGATCTATGCTATATATCAGAGAAGCCAACAGTATAGCATACTCCTTATCCGTCAAGTCTTTCCGTAAACTTTGTAACCTACCTCTGATGTAGCCCACAATCTTAGCTGTGTCATGATAGAAATACTTGCCGCCATAGTTCTTGGAAAAGTAGTTCTCACCAATCTTTGCAGGGTTGATATCGTTAAATTTGTTGATGATGGTCTGTACCCTTTCTTCGCTCCATTCGCCAGGAGCAAAGAAAGCACAATACATCACATTGTTTGAGTGGAGGAAGTCATTTACTACCACTCGTTCATAAGTTTGCAAAGCCCTATGAGCCACCACGCCAGTACCTGCAAAAATGTCGCAGAAAGAGTGGACATCATAGGTTTGCTCGTCAATGAGGCTGAATATCCAGTCTACCAACTTGGTTTTACAACCTATATATCGGCGACTCTCCAGAGAGACCCGCTGCTGTTCAGTAATTAATCTGTTTGGCATTCTTTGTGCTTATAGCTAATGGCAAAAGCACTTATCGGGAAATGGGCACAACAACTAAAGACACGAAAAAAGCGCGGACGCTTATCCGTGTCTGAGGCTGTAGGAATGCCCATCCAAGAGATAAGTTAATGTCCACGCTAAAAGCGCAGACATTAGACAATTATCGTTACTTGGAATATGTTACTAAAACTTCCTACATTTCAGACACTCCGAATAACTGCTAATGCTGTTATTAATTCCACTAAATTCCACTCCGCCAGCTCTCACCAGAACATTGGTGGCGAAGTTCAGTTGCAAAGATAGTTAAATTAATTGATAATTCAGCAAAATTGCGGTTAAGAAAGTGCAATAAAAGCTTGTTTTTATTGCCGAACGCTAGCAATTTAGACTTTTCAAGTCAATTGACAATTGATAATTATGCGAATTTCTGTGTTTTTCTGGTCAATATCCTCCGTTTTTGATGAATAGATGGAGCAAATAGGTTATTTGGTTAATAGGTGAATAAAATCCCTCGCGAGCTTCTCAGCCTGCGAGGGAATAGCTTTTTGTTCTTATAATGAAATCCTAATCCTTATTCTTGATTATTGTCTTCTTCGTTATTTGGTAACAGGTAGTCGCTGGCCTTTGCTGGTGAAATGACGCTATGCCCCAATTTACTCTCCAGTTGCTTACGAGCGGCCTTTGCTACGCTACCCCCTTCTTTAGCTATTTGTGTCTGAGCATTATACCCTTTGGGATTACGCTGCTTCGATAGTTCTGTGGCAGATGCTTCAGCTAATATATTGAATGCCATTTCAAGGTTCGTCATATTATCGCGTAGGTTTTCCTTCTTCAGCCCCTTGTAATGCTTGTATTCCTTGGTGGAGAATCCGCTCCACTCTCGAGTAATGATGTCTGTCAGGGACGCATATTCCAATCCTTCATGCACACCTGTACGCTTCCACTCGTCCGTCAGTTCCTTGCGTACCTCGATACTCTTGATTCGCTGATTGATCCAAGCGTCACTATAACCTAAACGCTTGTAATCGACAATGGCTTGGTCAATACTCTTCTCTGGGTCTTGCAGCTGATCAAGACGCTGGCTGGCCACCTGTGCCATCCAAACCTTAAATGGCTCTGCTTTAGGTGAAGGGATTGCTTGTATGATACGGAAGATTCCGTTCATAGTTGCACAGTTAACTTTCTGTCGTCCACCAGCGGTTTGAACGGAAAGGGGGGTGACAATTTGTCCCCACCCTTTGGCAAGCATTGGGTCTCGTCTTTTCATCGTCTTGACGTAGCCTGAAGGGTCTTTACTTTCTGTTAGAACCTCAACGACATCTGCAACACAGAAATACCATTTCTCTTGTTCATCGTCCCACACGGTGCGGACTTTCTTTTCTTCAAAAAGTTTTATTGCTTGTTTCTTTGTCATATTCAGCTATTGGTTTATTCCACCTGCAAAGATAGTTAATAAAATTCATAATTCACAATTCATAATGCATAATTAATGTGAATTTCCTATGTTTTTCTGGTCAATATCCTAAGTTTTGCTGTATAAACGAGGATAATGGGTACAAAAAAGGAGCGACATTGTCGCTCCTGATTGATGAGGATTACAGCATTGCGTGGAGGAATCCTTGTGCGCCTGCGGCGTGCATGGCTGCACTGGTGCCGAGTGCACTGGCGATGCCGGTGAGGACTGCGATGAGGAGCTTGATCCAGAAGCTGAGGTTCGTGCCGTTCTTGTCGGGGTTGTTGCCTGTGATGGTGCTCATGGTCTACCTCCTTCCTTAGTTCTGATCTACTCCTCCACCACCTCCGGTGCTGCCGCTGTTGATGACGAGGGTTGCGTTGCCGTCGGGCATCTGGAAGGTACCGGTGTAGGTGCCGTCGCTTTCAGTCAGGGTGACTGAGCTGCCGTTGAGGGTTGCGGTCGGGGTCTGACCTTCGGCTGGGGTGACGCTGAGGGCTACCTCGGTGCCGGCTGCGATCTGGCTGCCGCTGTTGACTGCGTTGCCGCCTACGGTGACTGCTGAGCTGCCACTACCACTGCGGCTGATGGTCAGGGTTGGAACGGATGGGGTCTGGCTACCGCTGTTGTCGCTGTTGCTATTCTCACTCCCCTCGCCTTGAGGAGTGGTTCCCTGTTCCTCACCGTCCTCCACGTCACCGCCTTCAGTGGTGATGCGTTTCACGATGTTGCCGTTGCGGTCGATGCAGGTGATGTTGATGCTGGTGTCTGCCAGCTCCTGCTTGATGTCCACGGATGGGGTGAACACGATGCGCTTCGCCTTGATGAGGTCCACGCCTACCTTCTCCAGCTTTGCTGCCTGGGCGCGGACTGCGAATCGGATGGTTCCGAGACCTGGGATTGCTACGGAGTGACCTTCAGTGGCCCATGCCTTGATCACTTCGCCTGCTGCGTCCCAGCAGGCCTGCATCACACCCTGACTCACACCGCTGCGGAGGGCAGCTTCCTTGATGACCTTCTTCTGATTGAGCGCCAGATAGAGCTCTGGGGTCATTACGTAATAGTAACCGGGATTCTTTCCGATCTTGAGCTCGGTTTCACGAGCATTTACTTTGATTGCCATAATTTTGAGATTTAGTTTACTGTTTACGGTTTACCGTTTACAGTTGGGTTAATAAATTGGTTAATAGATAAGTTGAACCT
>JAFXNA010000009.1 GCA_017529865.1 Bacteroidaceae bacterium | reverse complement strand
GGAACACAGCAGAAGTATGCCAACATGGAAGCTTTTGCGGAAGAATGGTTCCCTCAATATGGTGGAAAGCATCGACTTATGTTGAACGGTAAGTGTGATGGTGCTGGCAGCGAAGTGATGTATCAGGATGGCCATATCATCCAGGCGATTTCTCGTGGAGACGGTTTTCAGGGTGAGGATATAACTCAATCTGCTTTGAAGTGGAAGGGTCTCCAACATGAAATTCCTAACTTTACTGGTTCAATCCGTGGTGAGTTCATGTTGAAGGAAAGTGTTTTCATCGAGAAGTATTCCCAGTCGAAGAAGACAGCTAGAAACGCCAGTGCAGGAATCTCGAAGCGTCTTGACGGTTCTGGCTCAGAAGATATGTCCTTTGTCGCATACGATGTTCTCAACAGGGCTCCGACCCAGTTCAAGACTGAACTGGAAAAGATGCAGTGGCTGGAATCCTGCGGGTTTGAAGTACCTATGTATGAACTGGTCGATACGATTGAGCAGATTGAAGCGTTCCGTGAAAAGGTGTTTGCCAGTCGAAAGAAATCCATCGACTATGGTTGCGACGGCATTGTTGTCAAGATAAACGACATCGATTATGAAGACCTTCGCCGCAAGACCCCGATGACCCAGTGTGCCATCAAGTTCAAGCTGGAAACTGCCGAAACCAATCTAATTGGAATAGAATGGAGCTGCAAGGGTAGGTATCTTTCTCCTGTAGCCATCCTGACCCCGACTGAACTGGACGGGGTTACTGTCGAGCGTGCATCATTGGCGAATTTGAATAAGATGATGCAAATGGGTATCCAAATTGGCTGTAAAGTGCAAATTTCCCGTCATGGGGAGGTAATTCCGCAGGTTGATAAGGTTGTGTAAATGATTTTTTACATTTAAGGTGTTGCCAAAAAGTATTTAATTAGGTATATTTTAGGTATAAACAAGAGAGGTAACATCATGAAACAGCTAATCGTCATCATCCTTGCTTTCGTCGCAATGACCTTTGCGGAAGGCTTTCATAATGGAACGGGGTTCTTTATCAACTCCGAGTACATCGTAACGGCATATCATGTCGTAGAGGATTACGACTACAATTGTTATTACGATATCCAGAACGATTCGTGCTATAAGGTGCATATCGTTGATTACGATAAGGACAGAGACATTGTTCTGTTGAAGCTGGACGAGGAACCTGTTGAAATGCCTAGGGTATGTCGTATTGCACACACAGAATTGCCTATCGGGGAAAAACTTACCTCGTACGGCTACCCTGAACCGTTCCTTGACCATGATTTGACTGTTATCCCGATGAACATCCGTGTTCAATATCGTTACGACGGTGATTATAGTTATTATCGCATGACTGGAACTCTGCAGCTTGGCATGTCTGGTGGTCCCAATTTTACAACGGATGGTCGAATTGGTGGAGTGAGCAAGTCGATATCGACGATGGAAAGGAATACCAGCAACCTGATTAAGTCTACCGAAGTGATTCGTCTTATTCGTAGAAACGGTGTAAGGGAATATCCTAACACCAAGAACGTTAAAAAGTGTGTTATCAGCATTGTGAACAGCAAGAAAGTATTCAAGTCTGCTCACACAGAATGGGGGGTATAATGGTTCCAGAAAAATATAAAGAATACGTGGCATCGAACATCGAGTTTCCGAAGGAATGTCCTGTCTGTCACGGTGAGTTGAACGTATTGGACAACGGGATGGTTTGCTGCGTTAACCCGTCCTGTCCGCAGAAGAGTGTCCACAAGCTTGCAAACTTCTTCGATGTCTTGGCGATTGATGGCGCGGGAGAAAGCTGTGTTTCGGCCCTTGTTAATGAAGTAGGGATGAAACGTATTCCTGAGTTGATTTCCGATGCTATCTCTGGTGGTAACGGCTTGTCTGCAGCAATGAAGAGCCAAGTGAATGGGGCGAAGTTGCGAAAGAACATGCTTGCCGCAATGAATGAACCTATTTCCATGAGCAAGTTCCTCTCTCTGTTTGATTTTGATGGGTTCTCGGAAGCGAAGTTGTCTGGATTAGAACGCCTTGAAGTGTTCGGTGGATGGTATGAAAATCCGTTGGGTACACTGGCTACCCTCCGCTCCTATACGCCAGAGAAGTTGGCCATGTTGGTTATCCCTGGCTTCAGTGCCTACGAAGTTAAATTGAATTTGTTTACACAAATGTTCGACCGCCTTGATGAAATCACTGGAACGGTTGAAATGGGCAAATTTACATTCAAGAAGTCGGTAGAAATGGATGCTCTCGGTGGGATGTCTTTCTGTTTCACTGGTGCGATGGAATACAATAGAGACGACCTTGAACGCACCGTTAAGGCGTATGGTGGACTTGTGAAGGGCAGCGTTAGTGCCAAGCTAGACTATCTCGTTCAGGCTGACGAAAACTCGACATCTACCAAGTCCAAGAAGGCGAAGCAGCTCGGTGTAAAGATTATTACCCCAGAAAAGTTCTTTGCCCTATTGAAAGAAAAGGGTGTAAATACTATATTGTAATCGGAGGTTCTTATGGAAGAAGAGGAACTTAAAGATTTGAGCATCGATGTCAAGGAATGGTTCTTGGACCAGGTTGAAATCGATTGCGACTGCATGAATGTTGAGAGCGAAGCCGAAGGCGATGATGACAGCGATGTGGTCATCACTGTAGGATATCATTCCAAGGACTGGTCGGTTGCCGACCCTGATGGAAGGGCATTCGAAACGGAAACAGCTCTTGAAGAGTACTTGAAGGAGAAGATTGCCGCTGACCTGGAAGATGTTCTCTCTCATTACGATGTAGAATATTCCAAGTTGGACGTAAATGCCACTTCGATGTTTGACTTCTGCGTTACCATCGAAGGGAAGTATGTTCCAAAGGAAGAAACCGACGAAGTGGATTCGTCAGACCTTTACTAACAAAAGAGGATTAAAATGAAAGAAGTACAAATCAAAATCAAGTATCTTGACGACAGCATCAAGCGTCTGACCTACGTGGAAGGAAAGTCAGACTGGATTGACTTGGCAGCCGCTGAAACTGTCACGTTGAAGAAGGGAGAATTCAAGCTTATCCACCTTGGCGTTGCTATGGAGCTTCCCGAAGGTTACGAAGCTCATATCGCCCCCCGCAGTTCTACGTTCAAGAACTTCAAGATTCTCGAAACGAACAGCGTCGGTGTGGTTGACCGTTCCTACTGTGGCCCGAACGACTGGTGGAAGATGGCTGTGTACGCAACCGAAGACACCACCATCAACAAGGGTGACCGCATCGCACAGTTCCGCATCATTGAAAACCAGCCGAAGCTGAACTTTGTTGAATCCGAACTGACAGGTCAAGACCGTGGTGGTTTCGGCTCGACGGGCAAAAATTAATCGGATTTTTTCGATATATAAACAATAGGATGAGTGCCAGCGAAGTGTGTCGCCATCGTATGGGCATGGGACCGTCGCTGGCACTTATCTTATTTTAGCCTATCTGCAAGTGTAGAAAAGGTTTCTGGGGTCGTCAGAGCAATCTGGCGGCCCCTGTTTTTGTCTAGTGTCTTCCAAAAGATATAAACCCTTATTAGGTGCACAGGAGCCCTCATGAAAGAGCTAATTAAATCGCTTACGTCCATGGGCCTTACGGTAACCAGGGATGGGATGATAATCTATGACAACATCACATTTGGCAAATTTGATTCAAGCGGGAGACCAGCAATATATTGCTACCCATTCATATGCTGGGATGATGACCAAGACAAGGAATGGCTCGATTCAAGCGAAAGCATCAGCGTAGATGACGAGTTCTACGAGTATTACGAACAGTTTTGCGCGGACTACCACAGCCTGTTCAACTACAACAAGATGGGCGGTATATCCTTGTGTGGAAGTGTGTCCAAGCATGACGTTAACATCGTCGAACTCATCCGTGATGTCCTTCAAATTTATAAGGAAATTGTACGGGATTTGAGAGAGAAAGCTATCCAAAATTTTTAGTCTGAATAGACCGAAAACTATAAACTAAGGGTATGGTTAGATACCCGAGGGTAAGTATATGGCAGAAATGTGGATAGCGGCGTTGAAGACTAACAGTCCAGTATTGCTGATATTCACGTTGGTTGCTCTTGGATTGTTTTATCTCATCAAGCGGATTGAAACACAAAGGAAGGATACAGGGGTTAAACGAAACGAACAGTTCAGTCAAGTGGACAAGAAGTTCCTTGAAATGCAGTTGGAGTACCAGAAGAAGGGGGCTGCTTACAGGGAGCAGATTATTATTCTGGAAAACAAGGTTGCATTGACGCAGAAGGATGTCGATGGTGTAAAGGACAAATTGAAGACTGTGGACTATAAATTAGAGCAGATTACTACGGCCTTGAATGCAATCAACGAAAACCTGTCGGGTATCAAAACGACTTTATCCACATCGTTGAATACGATTGAAAAACGAATTGACAGATTGGAAGACTCAAAAGATGTTTAAAAGTGAGGGGGATGTATGAGCTGTGGATGCAACAACGGGAAACCGAACGAAATTTATGACAGGATGCCCTATATGAGGCAAACCCCGACGCATCATCATTGCTGTCCGCCACCGCCTCCACTGTTTATGCCGTTCCAGCCGCCACCATGGTTTGGACCGTGCTTTCCGCCTCCACCGAGGCAGGCTGGCCCGTGGGAGTACACTCCGTCGAGAATGTATCCAGGCCCACCACCGTGCGGATGCGGTCCTCTTCCACATATTCCTCCACCATACCCACATTTTTGGCCGCATCCGTGGCACCAGGGTTGGTTCAGAGGTCCGACCTTTCATTACCAGTGCATGCCGCAACAGGCCCCTGTGTGCGGATGTATGGGACCAGGAATGCCACCTCCCCATCCCCATCACCATGACTGTGGGTGTCATCATAGACCGATATGGCCAAACCCTATCGGCCCTATGCCCCCTATCCCGCCTAGACCGCTTCCACCTCCTCCACCAGACAAGCCTGAGATAGCTCTCCATCCGAGACGCATAGTTGCATCAGTTCCTACTGAACATCACGAGGCAAGCATAGTCGAATACAGCAACGGACATTTCGACGTGATTGCAAATGGATATGTACCAGTAGGTGGTGGACGCAACAACGGGCCGAAGTGCTGGCATGCTCAGGACATTCGTGGAAACATTTCCGACTCCGAAGGTCTCGACACGGTCAACTTCCAGTTTAACACGTCTGATGCAGGGTCAAGTTTTTAATGGATAAGCATTCAACATTTGTCGATACTGTCAAGAAGCTCGGACTGGATGCTTATGTCTTCGAGTGCATTGCTAGTATTCACAAGGCGTGTTTTGAACAGGTTGCTTTCGACGTGAACGCAAAGCCAAATCCAGAATCTCCTATTCCTTGGAGGCATACAGGACAGATAAACCGTCTGCCAAGCCTTATGGGTAAGAAGGAAGTTGGCTACGACAATACAAACTCAGAGTGGTTCCCAGAGAGCAAAGTGGCGACGGATGACCCGACAGTTAAGAACCTGATTGCCTCATCGAAGGAAAGCCAGATGGGATATCGTGTTGGAACATGGGGCGGACCAGGACGCACAGTCCTCGGAAAGAGTTCTGCACTCTCGAACGAAAACATATGTGCTGACACGAGTTCAAGTCAAACCTAAATGAAAAAGCAATCGGATTTCCGATTGCTTTTCTGTTTCAATTTCATTTAATTATCGGTTGACCGATTCCATGATGTTGCACAGTGACTCGAACTGTTTCTTGGGCAAGTCCTTGTACTTGTAGAGAAGATTGGCACAACGGTTCTTGTATTCGTCCGTGTATTTTGCCATGCCCTTCATCTTATCAACGGTGTCACGGAACTTCTTCATGGCTTCGTCGGCATTCTCGTCCCAGTCGTCGCAGATGAACTTTGTGTTGACTGGAATATCAAGCTCGTCATAGCCAACCATATTGTTGTTCACGGCCTTCATCTTTTCCACCTTCACCTTGGTTACTGGCTGTATGTCCTTGACCTTCAGGAATTCTGGGTTGTTCTTTATTTTCGGAAACTTTTTGTCGTCGGAAACGGGGTCAGCGACTGCGTTGATGATATTTCTTGTTGTTCGAGGCTTTGCTATCTTTGCAACATTGTTGTTAAACAAGTTCTTGACTTGATTTGCCTTCTTGTTCCACGAATCTTCGTCGGAATCGCCATTGCGGATTTTAGTTATTTCCTCTTTGACGGTTTCTTTTAGAGACTCGGGCATATCGACTTCGGTGACAACGCCGTTCTTCTTCATTACCTCAGCTGCACCAGACACCTTCGGTTTAAGGGCTGTATCCTTGCCTGGTTTCACTTCATTGAAATCCTTCTTTTCTTCGGTTTCAACGAACGATGCGCTTGCTGGATTGTCGTCATCCCCACCAGTAAACTTCTTTGCTTCTGCTGTCGATTTCAGTTCGACCGGCCTCATGAGGCTCGTGTAACTGCCGCAAGGGTCGTCTTCAGGAAGGTCTGCGACCAAGTCAAACAAATTCTTATAATTTTCGATGAATTCCATAATATACCGAGTGGCTATATTTACCAATAGTTTATAACCTTTTTTCGCTTATGGTGAAACTCTGAATTGTATAAACTATATGCAGAATGACAATTGTAGGATACAATAATGTCCAATGTAGAAATGTTTAAACACTATGCTTCCCAGCTGAATTTGACTAAACCCCAGCTGGAAGCTGTTACTGACTGTTTCAAGGCGTGCTTTGAAGCTGATGGAACAAATGGTACTGGTTCATACGCTAATGAGCAGCAGGGTAATGTGAACGTTGGTAAAAAACCCACCAAGTTCGACGACAGCGCTATGCCTTGGCCTGAGGAAACGAAAAATATCTTCGAACTTCCTTCTTACATGAAGAACCGCAAGAGACTTGGTACTGGTACTAAGCTGGATGCTAGGACTCAGGCCAACATGAACAAGATGGCGGCGAATGTTCGTGACGGACAGTACCAGAACAACGTCTATCAGGTCGATAAGATACAGAAAGAGGATAAGGCCATTGCACAGCAGCGGCAGCGTGTTATGAAGCAACAGCAAGCGTTGAATCAAGCATTGGGTATTAACATTCCTGTTGACGGCATCATGGGCCCGCAAACACAGGCTGCAATGAAAAAGTATGAGGCTATGAAGGCGGCTCAGCAACAGCAACAGCAACAAGCTCAACCTGCACCACAGGAACAACAAACTTCTAACAAGCCAGCACCACCTCCCAACGTTGACTGGAACAAGTATCATGCTGGACAATCAGCGGGTCACAGCGTGAAGTAATACTCAGCGATTGACATTGATAGAAGCCCCTCCAACAGGAGGGGCTTCTTCATTGCTTAAACTTCAATTACTTCACTTGGACGTAGCTTCGTACCTGATAAGTGCATTTCGACACGTCTGTCGTTGTTGGCTTGTTTCGGTGTAAGATGTACTCGGACATCAGAATACCGTCATAGAAGAACGATGTGTTGGCCTTGCGTGTGCTGTACCCGAATACCATTCCGATTACCTTTCCGTGACTAGATAGTGCTGCTCCGCTGAAACCACCAGGCAACTTCACATTGATGGCGTTTGCCACATAATCAGGGTATGTAGAGTCTGCAACGACTTTTGCTGGCAAGGACTTCACCTGTACCTTTTTACTGTCCTCAGGGAAGCCAGTGACGGTTACGGGTTCACCGACTTTGATTAGTCTCTCTTCGATTTTACATGCGTTTAGTGGAACATCGTTGTCAACTTGGAGAATAGCCATGTTGAGGTATTCGTTTTTCTCTTTGTTGAACAGAGTGTCGGCAGAGCGTTCTACTCTGGCTACAACAGGTGTGTTATTGACCATGACAACGATTGCTGCCAGTTTCTTTGCGTGGCGAGCAACGTCACCCGTTGTAAGGATGTAGTGCTCGTGGAATGCGATACCCGTTCCATAAACCTTGCTGACGTTCATATTTACGGTATCGGCCTTTCCAGAGTCGGCTTCTGTCATGTATGTGGGTACAAACTCGGCGAACACGGAGGTTGCCAAGATGCAGATGATGAGGATGATTGTGTGTTTCATGATGAACTCCTTTGTGTTTACGTTTTTAATATACATAATTAAATGCCAGTTGTCAAGAGTTTTTTGAAAAAAAGTGAAAAAATGTAATTTAATAGTAGTTTTTAGGTCTAATTGGATTAAAATGGCTACATTAAGCGTTTGTATGATTGCGAAAAACGAATCTGAGGTCCTCGGAAGATGCCTTGATTGTGTAAAATCGTTTGCTGACGAGATTGTTGTAGTGGATACTGGGTCTACGGATAACACGAAGGAGATAGCGGCTAGATACACTGACAAGGTGTTCGACTTTGAGTGGATAGACGATTTTGCTGCGGCGAGGAATTTCAGTTTCAGCAAGGCGACCAAGGATTATGTCATGTGGCTGGACTGCGATGATGTAATAGATGAGGCGAGTCAGAGGGCAATCCAAGAGGCGAAGTCTTCTCTTTCGAACTACGGTTGCGACGCATTTATGTCTCGCTACTGTTATGCACCGTCCCGTTCAATTACCGTAACCCGTATTGTGAAAAGGGGGTCATGCCAGTGGGAAGGTTTCGTGCATGAGTATCTTGCTGCGTCATCAAAACGAACTCTTTTGAATTTTACGATTACCCACAAGAAAACATCAGCTAGTCTTGAACGTGATGCTGGAAGAAATCTTAAAATCTTCAAAAAGAAGTTGAAGGAAAAGGTTGAGTTTACAACAAGGGATATCCTCTATTGTGCTAAGGAGTTTTACTGGAATGAGGATTACAGGAACTCCCTTCGCTGGATAGACAAGTATTTCAAACGGACGGATACTTGGGTTGAGGATTGCATCGAGGCTACGAAAATCAAGGCTGACATCCTCGGAAAGACTGGTAGGGGCGATGAAATGATTGAAGTCCTCGCACAAGGTATTGTCAAGTATGGAATGAACAAGACGCTTCTATATAACTGTGGTTTCGCTCTTTACACTGCCAAGAAATACAAAGAAGCGTCGATGTATTTCCTTGCGATAGTTAACGGGTTGGGAGTAGATAGCATTTATTTCAGCGATACACGGGATTTCACTTACTTGAGCCTTGTTTGGCTAAGTTGTTGCTACTGGTATACTGGAGATAAGTTGACTGGAAAGCGGTTCCATGAGATTGCCAAGGCAATGTGGCCAGACTCTCCTACAATAATCAATAACGAAAAGTTCTTCGGTAAAGTCTAGCCTTGGAGGAGTTTAAGTTCCTCTTCGGTATAGCTCAACCATGTAGGTCTCCAATGTTCAAGGAGGCCTTCTTCTTTTAGTGTTTTTAGAAGGGCGGGCATCGTTATCAACTTATGCACAGGAGTAAGCACGTACTTGTTTTCCGTGCTTGAATCCAGTGAACAAGTATTGTCTTCGTTGAAGGTCAAAGTGTAATAACATTCATTGTTTGGGCCTACATATTTAAGTGTTTTCATGTCTGACATACGCCAGTGTTCTTCGTTATCGACCGTTGGTCCTGTCAAATATTTCCACCAATATAAAGGGTTAGCAATCATTTTTTGCCTCTTGTAATTGCATAATCGTATTAGAAACTTTAAACAAACTTAATGAGAAAGTGCTGCCACAACCTGATAAGCTGTACCAATATTCTTCTCAGAAGATTGCGCCTTGGCCAGCCAAGTAAGCACTCGGCAATCGCCCAACGCAGCAGGATGTTTACGTCGATACTTGTTTTCAATTCGCTAAGCGGTACGCTCACAACTACTGCATTGGAATACGATGCCAAATGAATTGACTTGAACGGATATCCGATGATGTCTACCTTGCTGAACGCAATGGAAATCATGCTATTGTCCGAAGGGGATATGGTTACACTTCGCTTGGATGATTTTTTATCTATGATACAATAGCGCCTTCCTGAGTTACTGATGGTAACCCTTGAAAGCAGTCTGCTCTTTTTCATGATATTGCAAAATTTTTCGTAAGTCATTTCATGGCCCTACCAATCATTCTACAGTTTATCATGATTGCGAAGTTCATTTTTTCCTCTTGGCCTTTTTCTTGGCCTTCTTCGCTTTCGCCTCTTGTATCTTCTTTTTCATAGCTTTTCGGTCGAATGGTATCTTTTCGTACGGGTCGAGCAGGAGGGCTCGCCGCATGTACTTGCTTTCCTTCACAATTTCTGGGAGCAACTTTTTGTTGTACACACATACCCATTCACCCTCTGCGGTTTCCATGAACCCGACAAGGGCATTGTCGCATCCAGGGATATATGTGATGAGTGCGCCGTCCATTTCCTTGAATTCTTCTTCGGGATTGTCGGGGAACTTGACGGGAGTGATGTGCTTCGGGGTTTTCGGGCCCATGTAGCAGCAGAATGTGTTGTAGTCCAGTGCTTCCATAGCGTCTTCATATGACATGTCGCATTCTTCGGCGCATTGGGCAATCATTTCGTCAGCATTGTATGCGAGAATACCGTCCCCGAGAATACCCAGGAACGCCTTGTAGTAGGTGCAATTCGGGAAGCCACCTTTATCCCAGTACCCGAACTCGGCATTCTTTCCGAGACGGTTCTTGCAGAAACGGAGCAGTTCGCTTAGCGACTTAGGACGCTCTCGTTTCGGAAAATCCATTTCGTCGAACACAACCTTGGCGTGTTCCTCTTCTTGAATCTCATTAGGCTGAGATGTGTTCGGTTTGAGTGAGGTCTTGGATTCGCTCATCGTAAAGCTCCTTAATTCGTGCGGTAAGTCTTGCGTAGACAGTATGCTGTGCTACTGTGTCGGTAGGGATTTTTATAAGCTCATCGACTTCAGCCTGCGCCAGACCGTAGATAGTCTGTGCGAACACGGACATGGTGTTTTTGTTAGTCTTCTTTTCGTTCAGGAAATCGACCAAGTCGGCAAGAGTCCAATTACCAGCAGAAGTCGCTTCGAGCGCTTTTCGCAGGAAGTTGTAACGACGGGTGTCGCTCATCTTCAACTTTGCAGTTTCAGAATGGTTCTTACCTTCCTTCGCCTTGGAAATCTTGTCCTTGGTTTCCTTGGACGGATGTACACCTGTACGGGCCTTACGCATGGCGGCCTTTGTCGCTTCGGAGTGGTGGTAGCCCTTCTTACGACCTCGCTTCTTGGGCTCGGCCTTTTCGGCTGTTGCCACCTGAGTTGTAGGCGGTTGAGTGACCGTACTGGTGGCTCCACTGGATACGTCAGCGGAACCAACAATATCGGTCTTTTTGATATTAGGTTCAGTTTGCATAGTGTACCTCTTTTATATGTTTACCACTTAATATACAAAATTAAAATATGATTGTCAAGGGGTAAATATAAATAATTATTTTACCTATTGACAATCGGGGATTTAGAGATTATATTGGTAAAATATCAAGGAGGTCTAAATGTCGCACTACATACAGGACGAAAAATGCTGTGAAATCGTCGAAAATGAGCGTTTTGGACAGTTTTTATATTGTAATGTCTGTCATAAGAGGTGTTTCGAGAGCTACTCGAAGGCTATGAGCGAGATTAGGCGGCAGCATCGTTCGAAAAACAAGCATCATAATATATGTTCTAGGGCATACCAGTGTGACAAGTGCGGGTACTGGCATCTTACGTCACATGCCCCAAGCGCTACAAGCGAGCGCATTAAGCGGATTCGTTTCCAGAAGAAAAAGAATCGTCTGTCCGAGGCCTACTAAGTGTTTTGAACAGTTTTCTGAACTCTAGACCGTGGTCATCAATCCAACGACGAGCTAGGACATCCGACGATTCGTCGGAGCCTTCCGCTCGTTGTCTCATGATGTAGGCTCCTATAACCAACATCTGTATCTTCATTATAGTCTTTCCATGGTCCATACATATAGTTTATCGGTTCATTCCCAGACAATCTTTTATCCAGTGTATTTGTGAAAAAATGTTTACATTTGATTTAATTAAAAATATTCGTCAACCTATTGACAAAACGATTATTTATTTATATTTTTATTAAAAACTATCCAGCGGAAACTATATGAAAGTAAAATTTCTATCAGACATTCATTACGACTTCGCTCGTGATGAAAAACAAAAACAAATTGTAGAATACGGCAAGGATGCAGACTTGCTGTTGATTGCTGGCGACTTTGGCAACTCCATTGAAACGATTAAGGAGTGTCTTTCCTTTATATCCAATTCATGCAAACGTTTTGTCTTTGTTCTGGGAAACCACGACTTGACCGTTGAATGGGATAAGGATATTGATAAGACGGCAGAAAAGATTGAGCGTATTGAAGAATTTGCCAGTACACTTGGCAATGCTACCATGTTGGGGCATAGCCAAAATCTTACCCTAGTGAACGATATCCTGATTGGCGGCACAATGGGTATATGGGATTATAAAATCGACGACTATATCGAAGAGTATGATTGGCGATACAAGTGGTTTGATGGTAAATACTGGGGAAAAGATGCTGGTATTCAAAAGGTAGCTATTGAAGAAAGATATAGGCTCGATTATATCACGAAGGCAAAACCACAAATCGTATTGACTCATTTTGCGCCAAATCAGTGCAGTACCAATCCAAAATACTTTGGTACTAGGGAAAACCAGTATTTCTATTTCAATATTGAACATTACAACTACTCTGGTATTAAATACTGGGGATGTGGCCATACTCACGATGCACACAAGTTGAAGATTGGCGATATGCAGGTAATGTTGAACCCGCTTGGATATGGCACTCATCAAGAAAATCCGTACGCTTTGAATAACTTGTCCGCAAACGACTTTACCGTGGAGATTTAACAATGGCAGTCAAGGAAAGATATAGTCCTCTCGTATGCTTCGTTAGCATACTTTCGGCATGTGGCATCTTCTGGGGTGTCATTATCGCAGTAATCAATATGATACTGAAAGGTTAATTATGAATGCGATTGAAGTATTAGAAGGATTGCTTGGCCACCGTATTGCATGTGCGTTTATTGTAGTGGCAAACTTGAACCAGATGGAAATTTCTGCCGAGAATTATACGGTGGGACCGTCGTTGCATTTCAGCGGAAAGGATGCACCTACATACGATATCCTTACAAACTCGCTTCCGAGTGACAGGCGTAAATGTGCGGAAATGTTGTTAGACCACATGTTCCCAAAGAGAAGTGTGAAATTAGAGGATTTCCCTGAAATTGCAAACTTATTTAAAAAAGAGGAAAAAGTATGAGTATGAAAGTGTTCCATGCGTATCTGTTCAAGGAGAACGCAGAATTCAAAGACATCCAAGAAGCGAGGCAGTACATCAACGACTTGCGAGAGAAGTTCATCAAGTGGGTTCCGACCGATATGATAAAGTGGAAGACCATTATGAAGCTTAGCCGTGTTGAACAAATGGAGAAGCTGCAAAAGGATACGCAGGACCCAGAAATTGGCGGGGTGTGGGATTATCAGCTCCAGTGTGTTATGTTTGCACGAGAAGTTGATGGAGTGAATTACATCGCATTGCAGTTCTTCCCGAGTAGACCTGTTGTAAAATTCTTGAAAGAGAATGTAAACCTACGGGAGTTCTGGTATGAAAATCAGACTGACGATGGATTTGATTTGCCCGATTGGGAACAGCGTGAAAAGTTCTGGCATACTGTCTACAACAAGTATTGGACATCTAGTCAGGCAGGCTTCGTGTGCGACATCTATAACGGAACGGAATGGAATACAACAAGTTCCATCATGAGCGAGCTGGCTGTTCTGGCTGACAAACAAAAAGAGAAAAAGGAGTAACCTATGTACGAGGCGATGTTCAAAAGAATCAAGTCTACGGACTTCCCGTTGAAGTGCAGGGGAATGTACTATTTCAGCAAGGGAAGGCATGCCCACCAGGAACGAAAGGGTTCTGGGTTTCCCTACTTTGTCCATCCGAGAGGCGTTGCTTACATCGTGATGGAACATGGGGGCACGGTTGACCAGATTAACGCCGCACTTGCACACGACTTGCTTGAAGATACCGAGACATCTTATCTCGAAATCATGGCTGTGGCAAATTCCGAACACTGTGCCGAACTTTGTACGGAACTCAGGAACAATGAAATCCGTAAGGAAGAAATGGGCAAGGAAGCGTACATCACGGAAAAGCTTCTTAAAATGAGTGAGCCAGCTTTGCTCATCAAGCTCGCTGACATGGTGTACAATTCTTACGACCAGCCTGGTGAAAAGGCGTTGAATAGGATGTACAGGAATGTCTGTGAACTTCTGTTGAAGCGTAAACTGAACAAGCATTGCAAGGAACTGGCCGAACTGGTTCTGCTTGCATAAGGGAATTATCATGGCCTATACTGAAGTTGAAATGAAGAAAAAGGTTGTAATCGAGTTGGATATCCATGCTTACAGCAGCTTTGGTGTCCCCGCAGAAAACCTTATTTCACTCGTGATGGCAGACCTGAAATGGTCGATACAGGAGCGTCTGCATAACATGGAAGGCGATGTTGGTTGTGCTAACGACGGCAAGTCTTTTGGGTACAAATTTAAGCCAAACGATTTCAGTTTGGAGTAAAAGGTTTCTTAATGAAAAATTCGCAAAAAGATAGATACTACAACAGGCTGCAAAAATGTCTGAAGGAAATCGATAAATTCACTCCGATGAGATATATGGAATGGGTTGCCCATCGTGATAAAGTCTTGAAAGAGTATGGATTTACGATGGACGATTATTACAGGATGTGCAGCCTGACTGAATCCAACACTAAGGTCAGATGCGACGAAAGCGTTAGGACGTTCAAGGAAAAACAAAAGATTAAGCTCGACAAGAAGCTTGATGAATGTGAAATTCAAGGAGATTGATATGTTGAACCAAGTAGATTGTTCACCCGATACCCCCGTAATCGAAGCTGCTGCCGAACGAATGGCGCTCAAAGAAATGGAGAGCAAACCGTTCCGTGATACCAACGAGATGTCTGGTTTTCAGACTGGGTACATGAAGGGGTTCCTCGAAGGGGCCGAGTTTATGCGCTCGTTCTATCGCCATAGGGATATGCGTGATAGACTGGACCGGGCTAGGCGTGAAAAGAAACGGCAAGCCGATGCGGTTGCAGCAAATGACGACAACCGCATCAAGCCTGCCGAAACTATTACGGATGTTTCTCCTTATCTTAAGAGGTAACTGTGGACGAAACATTTGTATTTAAAATATTCGACCAGCTGTTCAACCAATACAACAATGTCGATGCAATTGCCGAATATATAGCAGTCCACCAGGAATGCTCGGTAGACATGATACACTGTGGTCACAAACTAGATATCATTGATGTACGACTGGAGCCGAAGATAGATAGGATAGTTGTCCACTACACGGTGGCTACCGACGGGGTGATAAGATACCGTACCTCATATCCTTTTCGATGGGAAGTATTTCTTGGTATAGTAGATGGGTTCGACAGGACAGGCTACAACCCATGGACACAGCAACGGTATGAGTATTCCAGCATCGTCAATGTGTTTGGGAAAATGCGGAAGATGAAAGGTCCAGCCCTCCGAAAGATGTCCCCAGAGGAGGAGATTAGGATATTGACCGAGCAGGATTCGCACGGTGGTGCCTGATTACTCATCTTGCAAGATTCAAAAAAATATATTATATTGCACGATGAATTAGTTATCAAATCGAGGATATTATGAAAAGCATTTACGATATCAAGACCACAGGCAAGTTCACCCCGACTCAGACTTTCCGTGAAAAGAAGGCTGGTGTAAACATTGGGCGCATGGAAAGCTCTATGAAGAAGCTTAACAAGGGACTGGCTAAGATGGCCAAGGAAAGGCATGAAGCCCGTTCCAAGAAGGGGGCATAATGAAACCGATTTTTGCAATCCTGTGTGTTGCAATGCTCGCCTTCGCCAGTGAAGACAATATCCAGTACGGAGTGCGTACGGGAAGTGTCAAGACTGAAGGTGGCTACATCGGCACTTACCAGTTCAATGACACAACGCTGACAATCCGCTTTGCGAAGCATGCCGTCAGCCATGTTCGTTACGACTTTGTGAACCATAAGTTGTACACCAATGGTAATGGCGTTGCGAAGGACGGAACAGTGGTTCCGCCTCCTCCACAGACAGAAGAGAAGATGCAGGAAATCCGCCAATGGAATCCATAGTTGTATTTGAGGAAGACTGCACAGACCTTGTCGAGGACTACGATTACGGCGAGGAAGAGTATGTTGAACCAGAGTTCATCACTCTTCCTGACGTGAACTATGACCCATCAAGGGTTCGGGAAATAGTTCACGACGGAACGCCACCTCTTGGTTTCCGCCTGATACTCCCTCCCCGTCCTTATGAGAAACCCTCCGATATTCCGCTGAATGAAAAGAAATTCATTTACATCAGAAGGGATACGGAAGATGTGAGAATTTGTGACGTGCTTCCGATAGTAGGATACAACATAACAGACCATTGTTTAGACCTTTCAACCGAATACGTGAGAAGACCATCATGAAAATCATAGACAACTTCGAACAAATCAGCAAGCTCCTGCATTTTGAACGAACGGGTGACTGCTACTACCTCGAAATCCTGCTTCGAGCAAAGGACGGCAACGACGTTCGCAAGAAGCACAACAACGGTGATAGAACCATCCGTGAAATCCTTCTGAACCACGAAGGCCATCTGGAGGAACTCCGTGACGAAATCATCAAGCTGTGCCACGAGTTCAACGCCCGTGCCTACATCCGTCTCAACCGCAGGAACTATGCGGCTATCGGTTGGCACTATGTACGGGAATTCATTTACCGTGCCAAGGAGAACGATACCAAGCAGTTCGAGCATCACCAGCAGGACCCGCAGCGTAACCCGTTTCGTGCCATGAGTACGGCTTGTGGCAAGGTCAATTCCGAACCGAGGGCCACTACGACATGGCTTATCGACCTGGATGACTGCACGTTTGACAGCCCTATCGTAAAGGCGTTTGAAGCCGAGATTATGAAGCCTGGTATGAACATGAAGATTGCCCCAGAGGACATGATTGTTGCCAAGATTCCTTCAAGGACTGGTATTCACCTGATTGTCCATCCGTTCAATGCGGCAAACTACATCGAGGAAGGCGTGGTTGCTTGTCCTACCGAGGAATTCCGTATGATGCATGCCGTCTTGCAGTGGGCTGTCGTGAACAAGGTGCCCATCGCCACGCTGAACACTTTCCTTCGTGGAGAAGAACAGATTGAAGAATCTGACGACCATCCGTACTTGACCGACGAGGATGTATATGTCATGGAAAAGAATTACCGCAAGGTTAATGACAAGATTGACATCGCTGGTTTCAACATGACGGTTGGCGAGTTCACTGCTGGTGTCCACAAGGACAATCCAACCATCCTTTATGCGGAGGCGGAAGAATGAAGTATCTGCTAGTTGGTGCTGGCCTGTATAATGCAGTAATCTATCAACGACTGGTGCATGAATTCAACGTGTATCCACTTGACATCACCATCATCGAGAACCGTTCCCATGTTGGTGGGAACTGCTATACGGAAAATGTTGATGGAATCACCGTTCACAAGTACGGTGCGCATATCTTCCATACGTCTGATGAAGAGGTATGGAAGTTCGCCAATCGTTTCGGCTCGTTCAACAATTTCGTTAACAGTCCGATTGCCGTGTATTTCAACGAAAAGACTGGGCAGTCTGAAACGTACAACCTGCCGTTCAACATGAACACGTTTGTACGTCTGTTTGAACGTGAACTGGCGGTAAAGAGGGTTACTCCGAACATTGTCAAGGAGGCTATCCAATGTGAAATCGCGGCGTACAAGCTTTCCCATCCTTTTGATACGCCGAGAAATCTTGAGGAACAGGCTATCTCGCTTGTTGGTACTACCTTGTACGAAAAGCTTATCAAGCATTACACGGAAAAGCAGTGGGGAAGACCGTGTACTGAACTTGACCCGTCGATAATCAAGCGGTTGCCGCTGAGGTTCACCTACGACAACAACTACTTCAATGATGTCCATCAGGGAATTCCAGAGGAAGGCTACACAAAGTGGATTGAGAACATGTTCGAAGGCCATGATATTCACTTCGATGAAAACTTCCTGAGCGACATGTACCGTCACGAGGTTCATGGTATGGACAAGTTCGACCAGGTATTTTACTCTGGTGACGTATCCAAGTTGCTGAACGCTGTCATGAACTACGACAAGCTGGTGGCCGGGATGGTGCACGAGGATGGACTGGACGACTTTTGGCTTGACTGGCGTTCGTTGCAGTTTGTCGAGAAGGAATACCCGACAGAAAACTGGCAGGGGAATGCAGTTGTCAACTATACGTCTGGGGAAGTCGGCTACACGCGGTCAATTGAGCATAAGTTCTTCAACCGCGAGAAGATGGATGATGGCAAGACTATCGTGACGTTCGAGTATCCAGTGAAGTACAGGCTCGGTGATGAGCAATACTATCCTCTTGCAAGCGAGAAGGAGAAGTATTGGAAGATTCTAGGCTACTTGCCGAAAAAGATTGTTCCAACTGGCCGTCTAGGCTTGTACGAATACATGGATATGGACGACGTGATTGCTGCAGCTCTGTCCGATACTCGAATTCAGGTTGAACAGGTTGAGTCTGGTAGCGGTAATTTCTGCGTAAAGTTTACCGATTACTCGGACAATTTTCAGCAACGCATCATTAATAACGTTACCGACAAGAATGCTGCCGTGATGAAATTGTTAGAGGACATTCGGGGGCAGGTCAAGGACATCGTTGGCGTGGACAAAATTGACAAAAAAGTTGACTAAAGTCAATAAATAAGGGGCAATAGATGAATATATTTTTTAGTATAACTAATGTTGCGTTTATTCATGTATACAAATTCCAAGCAAAAGCTACAAACAAAGATGATGCTTTAAAAGAATTGTTTAAATATAATAGGCAAACATTACTTAAAACTGCAGAATATCCTGGCGACAAAAACATCCGACGTGTAATAGCTACGGAAAATGATGAGTTGACCGAAGCTGAATCAAGTTGGCTACATGTTTCTAGTCTCCGATGGGATGTTGACCGCCCCGCTTCTGCAATCTTTGATTCATACAGAGAAGGCTATCCTGATTATTTGTTTGAACAGAGCTAAGAAGAAAACTCGCCTTAACGAAAAGACCGCCTTTATAGGCGGCCTTTTTTAATGGTGATGATGGTGAACTGGATATTTTTCTTTATGCCTGGGCGACCCGAGAAGGAATGAATGCCAAGAGGATTCAATAGACTTCACCTTCTTCGCTGTCTTGTACATGAATATCACGACTATGACAAGCAATAGAAAAGAAATCGATGTGATTATTGCCGAATAGACTAATAGTTCGTGCGTGTATAAGTCAATTGAGTTAATCATAAGGTATCTCCTTTCTATTTTGATGATAGAGCATCAATGATTTTTCGGTTAATTTCCGCTCGCACTTCTGGTCTTCTTGTTGGTGGCAAGAGTTGGAGAATGTCGTTCCGCATTTGTGCCGCATATTTTTGGATGTGTTCGGTGCCCCTGAATAGCGGAAGTATTTCTACCGAGTATGCGTCACACGATGCGTTTTCGTAGCGGTGCCATTCAACTAGGCTGCTGTACGGAATTCCGAACACTACGCAAGTGAACTCGTCAAGTGACTTTACATCAGTGAAAATTCCAATGCAATGTTTGTATGTGCCACCGTCATGCCCTATCTTTAATGGTGCATAGACCTCTACTTCCACGTATAGAAGGAATGCTCTGGTTACACCAGGAGATTGAAACGTGAATGGCGGTTCGAGAGTTATATCGGATAATGATGGTTCTTTATAGTTTGATGTATTCATGTTTCAAAATATAATAATAGTTAATAAAAAAATCAAGGGTTTTATTAGGTTTTTACTTGACAAGACGAATTTAATATGCTATATTGATGAAAAACAACATCAACAAAAAGGTCTCATATGACAAAAGCAAAAAACACTAGAACTCTCAAAACGCTTAAACATATCGCTGACAATTTCGGTAAGGAAAAGCGCAAGTCTGAAAAGAAGGAACATTTTCTTGACAAGATTTTGACCAAGAAGGAGGAAGAACTTGTTGACGTGTTGGACGAAGGCGAGTCTCCGATGAAAGAAGTTATGGCCGAAAAGGAAGCTGAACCCGCACCTGAAGTTACCCCTAAGCCGCTTGATGTAAGGCCGATTACCAAGAAATTTGACGGAATTAAGCAGAATGTTGTTGTTTTCAGCGGGGGCTTTGACAGCACCTTGATTTTGGTTGACCTGCTTGAAAAGGGCATTAAGCCCAGGTTGCTTACTTTCCAGTGCAACCAGTTTGGTGAAAACCGTCATTTCACTTCGGAAATTGCTGCCCAGGAAAAAATCCTCGAATATCTCGCCAAGAAGTACGACTACGAACCGAACCGTGATTACATGAAGCTTGAAGGCGACATGATTGGTTGGACTGGTGCTGAACCGTCACTGTTCCAGCAGCCGTTCATGCTTTCGATGGTGTCTATGGGTGGCCGTAACAACGCTTGCTACCACTTCGGATATCATCGTGGCGACGATTTCTGGCACAGTTCTCACAATATCCTTGCCGCACAGGAGCACTTGCTTGCAGTGGCCGGGCAGAAGAACATCATGTTCAGCTTCCCCCTGCAGTTCTTGACCAAGGCTGACATTATCCGTAACTTGAACCATTACCACTTTCCGACCGAACTCTGCACTTTCTGCTATGCGCCTACCTACAAGGGACGTTGCGGGCATTGCGTTGCTTGCCAGACTTACGAAAAGGCGATGTCCGAAATCGTGCATCTGTCTGGAACCTATGAAGGAATGTCCAACCAGTTGTACTACCCTGATGGTTTCATCGAACAGACGAAGCACCGTTCAATGTGGGATGACTAACAACAAAGAGAATTTGAAATGGAAAAGAAACTCAATACATATACAAACGGAAACCACAAGGTGACCATCTATTCCGATGGCACCAAAATCAAAGAAACAATCGACCCCAAGGCCGACCATTTCACTTATGATTTTCCAGAAAACTTCGACATCAAGATTACCGACCAATGCGACGGTGGCTGTGCCTATTGCCATGAGAACTCTACGGTGAACGGAAAGCATGGCGACCTCAGGGCACTGGAACCGATGATTGCAACATTGCAGGCGGGTACGGAATGTGCTGTCGGTGGTGGCAACGCATTGGCTCACCCTGACCTCGTATGGTTTCTCGAACGCTTGAAGGAACAGGGTGTCATTGCCAACATCACCATCAACCAACGTCACCTGAGACCGTACAAAGACCTCATCTGCAAGATTGTCGGTGACGGCCTTGTTCACGGAATTGGCATTTCGCTGACCGATGCAAGCAACACGGATGACTTTGCGTTTATCGACACGCTCGGAAACAATGTTGTCATCCACACGATTGCTGGCATTCTTTCGGAAAACGACGTTGCTCCCCTGTTTGGCCGCAAGATTCTTATCCTTGGCTACAAGGACTTGCGTCGCGGACACACTTTGCTCGAAAAGCAGTCCGAAGAAATCAAGGCGAACATCAAGTGGTTGCAGAGCCTGTTGGTACGGATTGGTTCAACCAATATCAATCCGTTCAAGGTAATCTCGTTTGACTGCCTCGGTATCGAACAGCTTAACCCGAAGGCGTTGCTCAACATTTCCGACGCCCGTTACGATACCCTGTTCCAGGGTTCTGACACGGATGTTATGGACGCCGACGGAAACATTTCCTGTGCCACGATGTACATCGACGTTCCCAACATGCAGGTGGCCCGCATGAGCACTGCTGCTTTGGACAAGCGTTATCCGTTCACTGGCAAAGAAAACATACACGACCTTCTTCAGATTACTACACAAGGATGGTAAAAAATGAAAACGATAAGACAATCAGTCTTTGAAACCAACAGTTCTAGCTGTCATTCGTTCAGCATCACGAATGAACGCAAGTTTGACCCGAAGCGTTATCCCCGCATCAGGGTAAGCGGTAGCGGTGAGTATGGTTGGAGCGGCCCCGACGTGGAAACGCCAGACGACCACCTCGACTACGCTCTCGTGGCGGGCAAGTATATCTTCGGCGAAGGCCTCCGTGACAAGCTCCCTGCTATTCAGGAATACTTCGAGGAACATGGGGTCATCGTAGATTTCGACTTCAATGGGGAGCCGTCTGGCTACATCGACCACCAGAGCGGTCCTAGCGAAGACGAAGACAGCAGAAGCATCGGCAACCTGCTCGACGACCCAGAGGAGCTGTTCAATTTCGTGTTCAGCGGCTCTGTGATTTCCATGGGCAACGACAACTAGGGTAAGGTCATGAAGACAATCAGAATGAACGTGTTCGAAACCAATTCGTCGTCCGAGCATGCCTTTAGTTATCCGAAGGGAACGGAACCTGCCCTCCGCGACAAGTCAGAGTTTCCGCTGCCTGACGAGAACGGATTGCTCGAAATCGAGCTGGATACTTTCTGGCAGTCGGGAAACTCAAAGTGCTACACTCACGATGTCAAGAGGATTATCCAGTATCTTGCCGCACATTCTGTATATTCCGTTCTTACAGAATGGAGAATTGACGGAGACAAGGGCGTTGTCTACAAGGTGCGGAAGGATATCAGGGAAAAGAACCATAAGGACTTCCTTGACCTGCTCAATGGAGTGTATCAGGAGTTCGGTCTTCCCGAGATAAAGGACTACCGTTGCTATGCATTGACAGTGGATGGCGACAAGGTTGTCATCGATGGGGATGAACCGCAGGATTACAGAAACTGTGAGTTTGACCCTGCAGACATGGACCGTGACGAATACGATGCCATGGTCGCTAGGTTCCATGAGGATAGCGACTATCCTGACTGCCCTAAGCTGGCCCATTACATTGGCATCTCTGGTAATTGCCTTACGGGAGACTCTTTCGCTGATGCGATGTCGTACTTTGGTCCAGAGGATTGGAGGGACGACCTTGCGGGCAAGAACTACGACATGCCGCGTGACCTTCTCAGAAAACAAATGTCACTAACTTTCTGGCACAGCTAAGAGGAGAAAATGAAGAAAATTCTATTCGTGTTATTGTTCTTGTTCTCGATGGCATCCGCTATCGAGATACCACCGACACCGAAAAACACATTTGTGTACGACGGTGCTGGTATCATGTCCGCAAACGAAGTGTACCAGTTCAATGCAATCGCCGCTGACCTTGCAAAGAACGCAAACTTCGGTCTTGCCTTGGCCACATTCAAGTCGATTGACGGTCAAGACCCAGTTGAATTCAGTTTGAAGGTTGCCCAGAAGTGGGCGATTTGCAGCAAGGATTCCAACGAGGGTGTCCTAATCTATGTCGTAATGGAGCCGCACCTGAGAGGCGTGCAGGTTGGCTACGGTTCTGAAGGCTATCTGCCTGATGTCCTTGTGGAACACATGCAGGAAGTCTCTCTTATCCCCGCATTGCAACAGGGTAATGGAGGCCAGGGTGCCATCAAGCTTGCCAGCATGATTGCACAGAAGGTGCAGGAAAAGAAGAAGATTGCTCTGTCCGCAACCCTCGATACGGCACAGCTCGCTCCTGTCGAAGGAGACCATCTCAAAGGTTGGCAGAAGGGTCTGATTATCTTTATTGTCATCGCAGTTTTCATCCTGTTGGGAATCATCGAGGCGGTCACCGACATTCCGTGTTTGAGTGGGTTGCTTCTCATTCTTTCCTGCCTTGGTAAAGGTGGTGGCCGTGGTTTCGGTGGAGGCGGATTCGGCGGTGGCGGAAGTCACGGTGGCTGGTAGCCTTGACAAGAATCCAATTAAATACTATATTTTCAACAAAACATTAAACCAAAGAGGTAAACAACCATGTCTACGGGCAAAATCATCCTTATCGTTCTCGCTGTTCTCGCATTCATCTGCGGAGCATCGCTAATCGGCCAGTTCAACGGCATCCGCACCCTTGAAAACGGTGTGCAGATGAGCTGGGCCAATGTCGAAAACCAGTATCAGCGTCGTTATGACCTTATCCCGAACATCGTCGAATCGGTGAAGGGTGAAGCGAACTTTGAAAAGAGCACGCTCACTGAAGTCATCGAGGCACGCAGCCGCATGGGTGGCGTGATGAAGATGGACGAAAGCATGCTTGGCGACGAACGTGCTATGAAGCGTTTCCAGGAAGCTCAGAACAGTCTCGGTGGTGCCTTGCAGCGTCTCATGATGCTCACGGAAAACTATCCCAACTTGAAGGCTAATGCCGCTTTCCGAGACTTGCGTGTTGAACTTGAAGGATGCGAAAACCGTATAGCCGAAGCAAGGCGTCAGTTCAACAAGTCTGTCAACGACTTGAACAACAAGGTAAGAACTTTCCCTGGCGTTCTCGTTGCGGGTTTCGCTGGAGTTACCCCGAAGGTTCCGTTCTCCGCAGTGACTGGTGCTGATGTAGCACCGACCGTGAAGTTCTAATTTAATTTAGAATATTTTTGAAGCGGATGGTTGACAGCCATCCGTTTTGTTGTTATATTTTGGGAAAAGGTAGTATCTTACTTTATAAAGCGAGGTATTGATATGGATGCAGCTAACCATGTAGTGAATGAAACTGTCCGAGAGTTTGCTCAGGATATGCTGGAAAAGTACGAACACATGAATGAGTATGGTAAGTCACCGCAGGAAATAGTCGAGTTTGCAACTGGCTTTTTCAACGGGCTTATTGACGGAAGTGTCAAGATTAACAAGGACCATACACAGACTGTTACGATAAAGTCGTATGCGGCTCTTATTATGGACCAGTTTAACAAGTTGTCATCAGAAGGCAAGTCGCCAGAAGAAATCTTGTTTGGTGTGAAGTATTATCTTATTGGCACTTTGGATGGATTAAATATCAAAAATGGGAAACTATCATGAAAACAATTAGATTAGGCGTATTTGAAACCAATTCGTCCTCGGCTCATGTGATGACCTATACCCAGAAGGAAAAATGGGAAAGGTTCGTTGCAGGAGACCCTAACTTGATTTGGCTTCGTTCCAACCCTCTGGCTGAAAATACTCCGTATGACAAGACCGATAACATTGTCGAAGTCAAGGACTATGCAAAATACCTATGTGAGCATTATCCTGAAAGCATCGGTATATTGCCGTTGGAATTTGTCGAGACGTTCATACGGAATACCGTACAGCATCGCAATGACGGAAACCCGATTGACGATTTGCTGTACAATCTGAATGACTACCACAAGGCAAGCAACTATCAGGAAATGAAAGACCTCTCTGACGACTTTACCGAAGTGGGTGACTACGAATGGGAGCGTTCCGAAGTCCGTGAAGTTAAGGAAGGTGACAAGACCTTCATTAAAGCCTGTGCCGCATGGTTCGATGGTTAATGGAGGATGCTATGAGTCTCATCGACAGATTGTGGTCGAGCATTTGTCACGGTTATCCTACCGTATTGGCCTACAATGAATGCGTGATTAA
This sequence comes from Bacteroidaceae bacterium, assembly GCA_017529865.1. Classification (GTDB taxonomy): domain Bacteria; phylum Bacteroidota; class Bacteroidia; order Bacteroidales; family Bacteroidaceae; genus Colivivens. The sequence continues at coordinate 75,687 of JAFXNA010000009.1, read as the reverse complement.
TGGGTTTACTTACGTATTCAAGCGGGAAGTTTCCAATGAAATCTCGTTGAAGATTTTCCGTGGCAATTTAGGTAACAATTTCGGTGTCGTGTTCAGGTCGGTTGTAAATGACAAGGAGCACTCCCCATGTGTGACCATGAAGTACCCACCGAAGGAAAAATACGAGTTCATCCATGTTCAGGATGCTGTTGGACTGATTGGAACATCGTTGCTTGGCGACTACAAGGAATGGAGCGATGCTGAAATTAACAACTGGGTTGAAAGCATGCTTGATGAGTACGGGAAGCTTGCCTCTTGGAGAATATGGGTTTCCAAGAAGTTCAAAGAACTGGAATCATCCCTGCTTGAACCCGACTGGAACATCGTTGCTGCGATAACCAAAGAAATGAAAGCACATGCAGACCTGATTTTCAAACCTGGACAGGTTACATGTGAAGAAAGTCCAGAAGACGAGAGAGATGGATAAAAGCATGAACTCGAACGACTTATTGGCGAAAAGTGATGGCACTACATTGATAGCTCATTCCAGAGCAGTAGCGGACATGGCAAAGAGAATTGCTGAAACACTTGGCTTCGATAGTGTGTTAACAGAACTATGCTATGTGGCCGGGCTTTTGCATGATATCGGCAAAGCAATATCACCTTTTCAGGAAATACTGCGTGAAAATGAGCATGGACATGGTAAATTGAACGACGATTGCAATGCTCGTCACAGTGCAGTAAGCGGATGGTTTATGGCTAACCATGCGGCAACGTTCGATAAGATGGTTCCTGGTGTGAATGGCAGAGCTAGTGAAATCTTGTGCCGTGCTGTTACATGGCACCACAAGCCATATTTTCCTGTTGAGGAAAGTCGGTTTGCTTACGATGAACAGTTCGATGCCGAAATCAAGTCGTTTGTTGATGCACTCGTTGATACACTTGATTGGAGCATTAGTTCTGACGATGATTTTGATTTTTCTGGTGGAGATTTTTCCTATTTCTATACCAGAAATCTTTCTGGTAAAATCAATTCTCGAATTCATGCGGTGAGGTCGGTAGTCATCCGTGCTGACTATCTTGTAAGTGGAGGGTTTTCCGAATACTCTATAAGTAAACTTGCACCTATTGATATTGATTCTATCGCATGCCCGATTGATTTCAATGCAGAACGATTTCTATTTCAGCGAAATGAAATTGCAAAGAAGGCCGTGGAATCTGGCAAGAAAACTGTTGTGATAAATGCACCCGCAGGTTTTGGAAAAACTATTATTGGTCTGCTTGCAGGACTTCATCGAGGTGAAAAGATTTACTGGGTTGTTCCAAGAAACGTTATTGCCGAAGAAGTGTATCGTTCTATTTCGGATTTGCTGTCGATGTTGAATATATCGGAAATATATTCGTTGAACATGATTTTTGGCGGCAAGGTTCAGCTTGGCCCAGAAAATTCCGACATTACAGTAACTAACATTGATGCTATCTTGCAGCCGATGGGTCAACATGGAAATATGGGTTTGCAGTGTGATATGCTGAGTGGAACAATGATATTTGACGAATATCATGAACTGGTAGGAAATAGCCCGATGTGGTCGGCATTTCTTATCCTCATGGCTGCAAGAATGGAGGCAAACGGTAGAAATATCCTCGTTTCGGCAACACCGTTAGATATCATGTCGTGTTTGAAAGTGAACCCTGATGAGGTGCTGTATCTTCCAGGTAAGAACATGCATTACCAAGCACAGCATTCAGTTCCATACCATATAGAAACTGCTGACAGCATGCCCTCCTTGGTTAGTGGAGATAGCTTCGCTATCAGCAACAGTATTTCACGTGTGCAGAAAGTACAGTGTGGAATTATGTTTCATAGCAAGTATACTGACGAAGACAAAAACGGCATCATATCCCAATTATTGAATTCGTTCGGAAAGGGAAAGACCAATGTAGTCGATGGAGTGTCAGCAGGCCCGATTTTGAGCACTTCGCTTGACCTATCGTGTACACATTTGTATGAAAGTGTATGCAGTCCTATGGATTCCATGCAGCGAATTGGGCGGTGTAACCGCTTTGGAAACAAAAGTGGATGCTCGGTAACCTTCGTGACTGGAAGCGTGCCAGGTGAACGAGACTATGTGGATATGAAATTTACCACGGAGCTTCGTTCAGAATGGTGTGATACTATCCGTAGGGAATTCAATAAAAAAGATATTACTCTTGATGAAATGTATCGTTGCTACGATAAGTTCATGGAAGAAAATGCTTCCCGCATTAAAAGGTGGATGGTTGGTCTGCAACAAGAGAGCATTAACTGCCTCGTTACAAACTGTGCCCCATGTGTGTTTGAAGTTGCTTTGCCGAAAAATAACAAGGGCAAAAGCGGTGGTACTATAAGAAACCCAGAACCAAATATGTACTACATAGTCCCATCTGCCGACGAGAAGACCTACTATGGGCCGTTCAGTATCGACATTGCCACGGCAAACGGGCCGAAGTATGGTAGAATATTCAGACAGGTGAACAACTTAACGGAATACGAAAAGGCTAAGCTGGCATCTCCTGCTCTTGTGAACGGAACGACGGAATATCTCTCTGGTGGAACCCGCAAGAAACGGTGGTATAAGGAGAATGCAGATAAGTTGGCTAGAAACTCGGAAAGCCCGTTTGTCGTATCTGCTAGGTACATGACATACGACTCGTTCAATGGAGTTGTATTCAACTCGAATATGGAAGACTAAATAAAGTGATTTTGTAAATATAATTTTACATAATGCGACTGGCATTCATGATTAAATTAACTATTTTTAATAGCAAATCACACACAAAAGGAAACAAATATGTCTACACAGCTTTCAACCATTAAAATTCAGGTAACGTTCAAGGGTCAGGGAATTGTCAACTTTGACAGCACCGACCAAAAGTGGATGGTGAACAAGAGTCTTGGAGCGAATGTCATTTCCCATGACAATACCAAGATTGCCAAGGCGTCATATACGAAGGATGCCGATGGAAAAATTGTTCGTACACTGAAGGTGTCTTCTCAGTGTTTACGACAGGCTATATATGGAGTTAAACACAATCCGAATATCATGTATAGCGCTGAATTGTTTAATGATTCTATAACATCCAAGCCTGCTCTCGTTTGTGGTTACATGTATGTTAACGAAAAGAAGGGGGCGGCAAGAAGGAAAAGTCCGCTTGGTGTAACCGATGCTCATGAAGTAAGCGGTGCGATTTCTATGTTTAACGTACATAGTAACAGCGGAGACCGCAATGATACGAGCCTCTACTATGTTGAAGAGGTGGGAGCAACCCGCTTTGTGTCAGACATGTTTATTGACCTTTCTGAGCTTAAACACTTCCCTCTTTCGGACACTTATGGTCGCAATAGCGTGTTTCCAGATGGTGAAGACGTGTTCAAGGCAAAGTTGGCCGAAAAGTATGGTGCAATCACCGAAGGTTTCTTTCATATGGACGGTGAAGAAGGTGTAGTTCCTGAATATGGGGTAGATATTTCTGATGCCGCTGTTGTGGATATTTTCCGTGATTTGATTGCTCATATCAAGCAACTCCGTATAGTACGTGCCAACGGTTATCTTGAATTTGAATCAATGAAATTCTTCAAATTTGAAAATGGTTCGTGGACACAAATTGACGAACCTGTTGAATTCACGGTCAATAGCCGATATCTCCTGACAGACGACCAGGAAGCTTCGCAGACAATTCATGACGATGTCTGTGGTCAGGCAAAGCAGGACCAGACTGCTCGTAAAGAAGCTAAGGCAGAAGAAAAGGCTAAGAAGGCTGCGAAGAAGGCTGCAAAGGAAACCAAGTAATCATGGCATTTCTTGACCTTACAATTAAACTTACCGATGGCAAGCGTGTTCGGATGTCAGACCGTACAAACAGAAGTAGTCGAGACTGCAAGCCCAAGAAATACATTCAGTATATTCATGATGAATGCCCTGATGATACCATTCCAATGACATCGGTAGCCAACATTCTGGCAAAACTTGCTGGGAAACGACCTTGGAAAAGGTCAGATATTGAATGCGGAAAGGTTCCATCCTATTTTTCCCATTTTATTGAAATGGCGAATAGTACATATGTTGATATAGTAACTCCAAGTGATAACAAGGAAATTATCCGAAGCAAAAAACCATCGCATTCTCCTACAAAGGACACCTGGGAACTTATCCTTGATGGAAATCGGTTTTCTATGTGGCGTAATCGGCCAACTTATGAAACGGTTCGTGCTACGCTCGATGATGTAGATTGGCAAAATCTGGAAACCATGCTAATAAAAGTGTTTGGCACGGATTATCGTTCAAAAGCAGATTCAGGGGCATACACTGTACCCTCGATGATTACGTCCCTACGTGATGCTTATGTCAATGGTAAAGATGAAGTTATTCAGTTTTGCGAAACCTATAAGGATACCAAAACAAAGATTCGTGACTTGCTTATTGTCCCAGTGACAACAGGCACTCCTGTAACTGATGGTGATGGATACAGGGTGTTCCGCATCGATAACCCAATCGGAAAGAGTTCTATTGAGAGGGTAATTCATACCAAGACAAATACTTACGGAATTATCATGATGCAGGTTGTCTCTGGTGTGTTGCATGTGAAGGTTACCGAGAATGAATTGAACATGTTTCGAAACGGTCCAGGGTTCGCCACATTCCTAGATGGAGGGGTAGCAGAAATCGAAACGCTTGACCTAGATTACTGGCAACATGAAACAGATAATTTACCAAAACCGTACACAGCAACCTTAACAGCACAGGATTAACTCACATGAAAACTGTATTCTACTGCACTATCCCTACTGACCATACAAAAAAAACAAACGATATTCACAAGAAGATAGACAGCATTTACAAAGAACCTACTGATACGTCGCCTTGCCCTCGTTGGTGTACCAATGGTTCGCTAATTGAAGTTGTTAGTGACAAAATGCCTATACATTGCGACAAGGTTTATTCTATTCGTGAAGTGCATGTTCCAAATGGTTCTCTTACATTATCGTTTCAGTACCCTGCCATACGTCGCAAGGACGGACACTTAAAGGTATACGACTCACCTGCTATTGCAAAAAAACAAATATGCGAAAAGGTGTGTGCCAGACTGACAGAACTGGGTATGTCTGATGTTCGTGTAATGGAATATGTACATAACGTATGTCGTATTGATTTGAGTGACCGTAAGCACGGTGTATCTAAACTCCCTGTGTCATTCATTGTTGTCAAATGTTTTTGCCAAAATGAAGATAATGTGCATAATCTTATGGTGAACGGAATAGGAAAGTTCCGTTTCGCAGGCCTCGGGATGATTTATGTAACAGAAGGGTAAGTTTCCTGTTTATGCGGGAATTGAAATAGAGCACGATATGTTTCCTGTCCGCCTTTTTAATTTTTCCCGTGTGTGCGGGAATTGAAATGAGTAAAAAGCTCTGTCGTCTTCATTGAACATATGTTTCCCGCATGTGCGGGAATTGAAACTCAATCGCTGTAACATAAACGTATTTGAATGACGTTTTCCGCATATGTGGGAATTGAAACTTCGTGATTCGCGACAGTGGAGAAGTCGATAAATGTTTCCCGTGTGCGGGAATTGAAAAGTTGTCCCTTGGACTAACCCATGTGTCTGTATATGTTTCCCGCCCATGCGGGAATTGAAACATTGGAAAAACTTCAGCTATTCAATAAGCCAGATGTTTCCCGTTTATACGGGAATTAAAAAGCCCACACCTTAATGGTGTGGGCTTTTTAACTTAATTTTCTTATGACGCTTTCCGTTCTTGGATATTGAAGTGTTCCACCACCATGTCTTGCGTGATGTGGATTTCCTTCTGTTCGCTGTCGGGGCCCATGAACATTGCGTTATGGAGCAACTCTTCGACGATTGAGCGGAGGCCACGAGCGCCCGTATGACGGTCGATTGTCAGCCTTGCGATTTCACCAAGGGCTTCTTCGTCGAACGTGAGTTTAATTCCGTCAATTTCAAGGAGTTTTGTGTACTGCTTGATGATTGCGTTCTTCGGTTCTGTCAGGATGCGACGGAGGGCTTCTTCATCAAGTTCATCGAGTGCGACGGTGACGGGAAGGCGCCCAACCAGTTCAGGCATGAGACCGAACTTCACGAGGTCATCGGGTTCGCACTTATCGAAGAGTTCGCTGAGGCTCTTCGTTTCCTTATTGTGGATTGTAGCACCGAAGCCCATGCCGCCACTTTCGGTACGTTCGGAAATGATGTCTTCCAGGCCTTCAAACGCTCCACCGCAGATGAAGAGGATGTTCCTCGTGTCAATTGAAATAAGTTTCTGCTCAGGGTGCTTTCGTCCTCCCTGCGGATTGATTTTAGCCTCGGTTCCTTCAAGGAGTTTCAACAGGCCCTGTTGAACACCTTCGCCAGAAACGTCTCTGGTGATAGATGGGTTGGAACTCTTCCTTGCAATCTTGTCGATTTCGTCGAGGAATATGATGCCGTGTTCAGCGGCGACCGCATCCATGTCTGCAGCCTGGAGGAGACGGGATATGATGCTGTCCACGTCTTCGCCCACATAGCCTGCCTCGGTCAGTACGGTTGCATCGGCGATTGCGAACGGAACGTCGAGCATCTTGGCGATAGCCCTTGCAAGCATCGTCTTTCCGCAACCAGTCGGGCCCACGAGGAGAACATTAGACTTCTCGATTTCCACATCGTCGTCCGAACGGATTGCGTTGTAGTCAAGACGCTTGTAATGGTTGTACACGGCAATAGAAAGGGCTTCCTTGGCCTTGTCCTGACCGATTACGAACTGGTCTAGGTGTTCCTTAATCTTGTGCGGGGATGGCAGGGCTGCAGCTTTCTTAGGCGTGGGTTCCTTGGGCATGGGGCTTCTAGCACCCATCATGCTACTGGCGAGCTTGACGCAGTCTTCGCAAATCGTTGCATACATTCCGCTGATTGCCTTTGCTGTCGGTGCAATGGGCTTTCCGCAGAAGCTGCAGGACGGTGTATTTTCTTGTGTAGGTTTTTTATTGGCCATGTGTAATTCCTTGGTTATGCCATTTAATATAGTATATTCTGTTTATCTTGGCAAGGGTTTTGAAAAATAATTAGGTATTTCCCCTTGACAGCCGAGAAAAAAGTATGTATATTTTGGAAAAAGAGGTTTATATGGCAAACGAAGAAAAAAGACTTACCGAAGAAATCGAAAAGCTGTTAGAGCTCCGTAAGGGTATTGCAGACGAAATGGAACAGTTCAACAAGAAAATGGAAGGTGTTCTTGGCGGTGATACCCGTTCGATGTATTTCGGGCCTAGCCACTTGTTTGACGATTATCTAATCAAGTGGATTATGCGAAACCTGAATGAAGCCAGGTATGGTGCCGAATGGTTCCTGTATGAGGCTCTGGACCAAATTTCTAAAGGCGGTTCGACTTTTGTTGTAGAAAATGGTAAGAAATACACTCTACACAATGTTGCTGACTATGTAAGTATGTGTGTAAAAGCTCATGTAAAGGGGAAGAAGAAATGAGTCGAACAGTGGAAGAAAATAAGGCTCTGTTGGAGAAGTACCCTATACTTCGCCAGAGGAATGTCTACACGGGCGAACCGATTGATAACAACGACGAGTACACCTATCTCGACGCAATGCCGAAGGGATGGGCTAAGGCGTTCGGTATCCCGATGTTCGAGGATATCCAGAACGAGGTGAATACTTGGCCGAAGGAAGAGCAGGAACACTTTTTCTTTACCGACATCAAGGAAAAGTTTGGAGAACTCCGTGTGTACACCTCGCACATGACGGACAATCTGTTCAACATCCTCGAAGCGTACTGTGCAATCTCCCGCAATGTTTGCATCGTATGCGGAAAGCTGGATGTCCCTATGGTGAACCGTGGTTGGATTAGCCCGTACTGCCGAGACTGTGCGTTGCATGCCGACATCGAGTGTGTTGACGATTACGACGATGCTGTGAAAGATGAACGCAAGGAAATCGTTGAGAACCTTCTGTTCAGTATCTACAAGGACGGAAAGTGCTGTCCGCAAGCAATAGACATTTCTCAATATGTGAAGAAGGTAAGAGACTACAATGCAAATCGTTCTTGACATTGAAAACACCGTAATAGACAGCCTGTTCTCGTGCAGGTTCATGGAGGAGAACTGTAGGAAGATTGCTGAGTTCATCAAGAAGTATGACCCTCTGTTCGTACATCTGTTTACATGGGGTTGGAAGACAGGCAGTGAGGCCGACATTGCAATCGCCGACAGGATATATGACCGACTTGGCGTTGACGGGTTCAACCGTGGTTTACTTTACACGAAGAACGACTCTGTTAATTATGCAATAAGCCGTGGTTGGCTGCATGAAGAGGACAGGGAAGAAGTTCTCAACCCAGGCATGATGGCCGCGTACGGTCTTGGTAAAATCAATCTGGTTGTTGAACAGTTCGAGAACAACGACCTGAGCAAATACGAAGGCGGCGAATATGTAATCATAGACGACCTTGTTAGTGAAAAGGAACACAATACCCGTCCTTACTACAACATACTGCTTCTCAACCCATTCAAAGACCTTATCATAAAAAAGGAATCAAAACATGCTGATACGTGACCAGGACGGCAACGAGAGAATCGCATACACCGAGGACTTCCAGGAGACATCAATAACGCTGACTCCGCAGGAGTGGCTAGAACTGTGCTCTCTGCTGGAATACCGTAAGCAGACGAAGCCGTGTGTCTTCGCAAAAACGAACATGAAGATATACAAGAAGCTGAAGGCTAACCCGCCGTTATTGCGAGATGGGTTGACGGAAATAAAGACGGAGGACACGATAGACAATAACCAAGCAAATCAAGGAGATTCACATGAAAACAATTAGGAATTCCGTATTCGAAACAAATTCATCTTCGATGCACGCCATCGTTATCCCGAGGGGTAACGTATTCAACAAGGAACCTGTCAATGTCTGTATGGACGGCAGCATGGACTTTAGCGACAGAAGGCTAATCGAAAGAAAGCTGCCTGACGAAAAGGCTAGCTACTGCTTTCTCATTATCATGAAATACTGGACCGATAAGTTGGTTTGTGGCAAGTGGTCTGAGAAAAAGAAGGGCTACCTGAACATTACAGATAAGGAAGTCAAACGCAATGATGAGATTATATCTGCATATCGTAAGTTCATTACGTACATGAAGGCTAGCTTTAAGAAGCACTGGGCAATCAACCTTACAATAAAGAATTACACAGTAAAGTCTATGAAAAACGGAGCATACATCTCTCCGAAGGATTGGGCTACGAACGGATGCTATGGGCATGAAGCCTTCCAGTCTATCATTATGAGCAACATGCTCAGAACGATTGACAAGATTACCGAGCCCAAGGCAGATTTGTCTATTCTGGGAGTAGATGAGCGTTGGGATTCTTACTTGGACTTCTGTGAACTTGCTTCCTTTATTCTGGACCCGAATGCGGTTATCATCCAGCATACTGACGAGTATGAAGAAGATGACCTCAAGCTTATGCAGAAGATGGTAATTGAGTATGTAAAGAAAAACAAAGGCATGTGCCATGTAGACTGGCCTGCAGGCGGCTAACCTCTTGACAGCCAGGTTTAAATTTACTATATTTCAAACAACAAACAACAATCAACAAAGAAGGACCTATGTCTTTTATCAAAAACAAATTCCGTGCGCTGTACATGGCAGCGTTCATCATCTTCACCGTCATCTTCACCATCATGATGCCTGACGGCCATACGGCGATGTGGTTCGCAATGCTCACCGCACTTCTGGGAACGGTATCCACCGTGATGTTCGCACAGAAGAATATCTGGGCTTACGTACCCAGTTTCGTTTTCAACTTCATGTACATGTACATCTGTTGGGAAAGCCGCCTGTGGCTTGAATTTGGCGAATACATCTTCTACAACGTGACTATGGTTTATGGTGTTTACGCATGGTACAAGCAGCTTGAAAAGGACAAGACGCACGTCATCCCCAAGAGGCTGTCCCCCAAGGCGTGGGTCGCTTCCATTGTTGCGACAATCGTCCTTACGGTTGGCTTCGGTACGTTCGATAAGTTTGTTCTTGACGGTGCAGTTCCGTACATGGATGCGTTAAGCATCAGCTTCACTGTTATCGCCCAGATTCTCATTGTCACTTGCTATCGTGAACAGTGGTTCTTCTGGTTCGTGCTTGATGGAATTTCTATCGTAACGTTCGCACTGATTGGCGAATGGGCCATGGTTGCAATGTATGTGTGCTGGTTCATCAACACCATTTACGGATGGGTTGAATGGTCTCATAACGAGAAGAAAATCGAAACGGACACTGTGGAGGCTTAAATGCTGGACGAGATGTTTAACAGCATCTGTGGTGGCCCTCGTGAATACGGGGTTGTCCTCGGGTCTTTCAGCCCGATGCATACTGGCCATCTTGACCTTGTCATGGCGGCGAAGAAACTCTGCCCGAAAGGGGCAATCATTGCCGTTTGCGGTCTTGATGGAGACCGTGGCACGAGAATTGGTCTTCCGATTGAGCGTCGCTACGAAATCATCAAGAGTATGTTTGAAGGCGACCCGCTTGTACACGTCGTCATGATGAAGGACAACGATATCGGCATCGCAGGCTACATGGATAAGTGGGCTGAATGGATTGAAGCTCTCAGCTACAAGATTGCTGAAATCGTGTACGGAAATGCTGATGTCGGCAAGAGAAAGTGCATGAAGTTGCTTCAACGCACGACTATCTTTACGGGAGAAACTTCTTACAGGCAGGCAATCTTGTCGGTGTTCACGAAAGGCCCTAATGTGTATCTGTTGTCAAGGGATTTAAACACGATTTCTGCGACACAGATACGCAAGCACCCGATGAAGTATTGGGACGAAATCATTGGGTATGAGTTCAAGGCTCAGTTCGCCAAGCGTGTCTTGATTATCGGTACGGCATCGGAAGGTAAGTCTACGCTCACTCAAGACCTTGCACGATATTTCGATGCGGGTTGCACCGAGGAATACGGACACACGTATATTGCCGATGTGAATGGTGAAACACCACATCCAGACGATACCAAGCTGACCTACGATGACTACATTCGTTTCCTTGACGAACAGTATCGTGTCAACTCGGCAAGCTGGCACAAGGTAAACATCTGTGACAGTGACGCAATGACTACGCTCATGTATGCCAAATACTATTCGATGGATGACAGGTATGCCATCACCGAAGAAGATTACAAGCGTATCGAAGCGCATGCAAAGTTCCTGAAGTACGATGCAATCTTTGTTCTTCCCCCGAAGAAGGACAGTTGGGTGCAGGACGGCAGCAGGGATTGTCTCACCAACAGTTTCGAAGACCGTAAGAAGCAGTATCAGGTATTGATGAACATTATAGGTAAGCACTACTGCACCGAAGATATTGTCTACCTGAACGGCACTTATCATGAGAACTTCATGAGGGCCAGAGACAAAATCAAGAGTTTGCTTTCTGACTAAATTGAATTGGTTCGGGTAGTAACCCAACTGGTAGAGGAATGGGACTTAAACTCCCTTCAGTGTGGGTTCGAATCCCACCTGCCCGATTAAAATAAGGTGTAATTATGATTGAGATACAGGGAAAGTTTAATACAGCTAAGGTGTTCACAGACAATATCGAACCCGAGGCTTACACGCAGTTGTTGAACATGATGTGCCAGTGTTGGGCTAAGGACATGCAGGTTCGCATCATGCCCGACGTACATGCTGGAAAGGGATGTACGGTAGGAACCACTATGACCATCAAGGACAAGGTTGTTCCTAACCTGGTCGGGGTGGATATAGGGTGCCTCGATAAAGATACGGAATTTTTGACTCCGTATGGATGGAAAAAAATATCCGAGTATAACGATGATGAGGTGTTGTTATACGACCCTAATACAGGCAAAGCACATTTTGAATTGCCGAGGGCGTATATTAAAAACCCTTGTTCAAAATTTTATCATTTCCATAATTCCAAGAATTTAGACCAAATGGTTTCGGATGAACATCATTTGCTTGTGTATAAGGGGTCAAAAGCTCGTGGATTCACTAGGTATGATGTTACTGCATCTGATTTTGTTGAAAAAACAAAGAAAATGAAGAAATGCGATTATTACCTAGCGAAAAGCGTCTTTGAAATCGAAAATACAGGGTTACCTTATTCCGATACACAAGTGCGTATATTCGTTATGGTTAGCGCTGACGGTAGGATTAAACCACTTAAAAATGGTGAGACATACACTGAACTTCACTTCATGAAGGAACGGAAAATTCGTCGAGCACAGGAATTGTTAAATAGTGCTAAAATAGAATATACCATCAACACCCTTAAAGATGGAACAACCTTAATTGCATTTAGCGATAAAGTTATAAATACCAAAGATTTGACCCAATTTTATCGTGCATCAAAGCATCAACTTTCTATTATTTGTGATGAGGTTATGCTATGGGATGGAACAATAGATGATAAACGTTCACATAAAAATTATACAAGCACTATAAAAGCAAATGCGGACGTTATTCAATATGCGTTTTCCGCTGTTGGAGTTCGTGCGTCTATATGCAAGTATGAAGCACCCAATGAAAATTGGAACTGCTGGTATGTTGTGACTCCTACGAAAAACGAATATGTATCCTATAAGGATGTCGATGTTGTTGATAGTGTGGATGGATATAAATATTGTTTCAATACATCGACAGGAGCATTTGTTATTCGCCGTAATGACAGAATATCTGTGACAGGGAACTGTGGTATGCTTGTCGCAAAGTTGAAAGACCGTTCTGTTGATTTCGACAAGTTGGACAAGGCTATTCGTGAAAGAATTCCGTCTGGTAAGTCCCATCGTGAAAGCAAGCATTCGATGGCCAAGGACTTTCCTATCGAGGATATGATTGTCTACAAGGAAGGGAAGATGGAGTACACCGAGCTGTTGTCGCTTGGCTCACTCGGCGGTGGTAACCACTTCATAGAAGTGGACAAGGATTCCCACGGCAATCTGTACATCGTAATCCACTCAGGTTCCCGTCATCTTGGGCTGGCAACCTGTGATTACTGGCAGGGAATTGCAATCGACGAATGCAACGACCTTACGCAGCAGCGTGGGGCCATAATCGCCAAGTACAAGAGCGAGGGACGTGAAGCCGAGCTTACTGCAGCGTTGGACAGCATCCCTCATTTCCCGCCTCCGAAGGAGCTGTCTTACCTCACTGGCAAGTCGTTTGACGGATATTTGCATGACATGGCGTTGGCACAGGAGTTTGCAACACGTAACCGTGAAGCGATGCTTGAAGAGATTGTCAGGGCGCTCCGCCTTCATGTTGTGGACAAGTTCTGTACATTGCATAACTACATCGACTTGAAGCACATGATACTCCGAAAGGGTTCTGTATCGGCTCAGGAAGGTGAGCGTCTTATCGTTCCGTTGAACATGAGGGATGGTTCTCTTATCTGCATAGGTAAGGGCAACCCTGACTGGAACTTCTCTGCTCCGCACGGTGCAGGCCGCAAGATGTCCCGTTCCAAGGCTAAGGAAAGTATCTCCCTTGAAGCTTACCAGAAGGCTATGCGTGGCATCTACACTACTTGCGTAAACAAATCTACTTTGGATGAATCCCCGATGGCTTACAAGCCGTCCAAGGAAATCATCGAGAACATCAAGGATAGCTGCGATGTTGAAGATACTATCAAGCCTGTGTACAACTTCAAGGCATCTGACTAAACGGAGGTAACTATGGTTATCAAGAAAATCGACCTTACATCTGACAGGTTTGCCGAACAGAAAATCGTAATTCAATTGAATTACAGCGAACTGACCAAGATTGCAAACGCAGTCCACAACATTAAAGTCAAGGACAAGGATGATGCTTGGCTTAAATGGGAATTTGCTGCCCTCCGTGACCTGTGCCATGATGAGGGATTTATGACCGATTTCGCACCGGCCACCATCTTCCCTAACATAATGAAAGAACTCAAGGCTGTTGAAAAAAAGAATAAAAAGGAGACAACCAATGAATAAAGAAGACGCAGTATTTTTTGCTGGACAGATGGAAGATTTTCTGGATATTCCATCTATGTTCTGTGAAAAAATCGAGAAAATGTTGAGCGAAGGAAAGGCAATGGAAGTGTGCGAGTACATTGTACGCCGTCGCAGGGAACTTGCAAAGAAAACTGGGGTGTGATATGAACGTAGAAGAACTCAAAGCCAAACTCTGTGAACGTATTTCTAATACGGAACTGGACAAGACATTCAGGGTGGTCGTGGCCAGAAAGAAGAAGCGTGGTGGATTTGATATCTACCCCTGTGTCAAGGATGTAGAACTGGCATATGTTCCGATTCCAGGTGAAACTAACCCAGTTGCCGCAATCGTATTTGAGGACTAATATGGCTGACCGTAATGAATTTCATAATGACCTTGAAGTGTATTGCTCTGCAAAGGAACACAAGGGAATGGTTCTTGACCTGATTAGGGTGTACGGCGAGTCTGTCACCTTGAAGGATGTCCTTGATAGCCTTAACTACCAGTTGGACAAGTACGAGAACCTTCTGTTCAATCATCATCTGTTGAAACCCGCAATCAACCTTGCTACTGCGGTCATGTCGTCTATCAACGAAGTGAAGGAAACCAAATGAAAATATACAATGTGTTCCAAGTATCGGGCATGGGCTACCATTGGTATATGGCTACCTGTAAGACACGGGAAGCTGCTAACAAGTATATTGCAAAACTATGTAAGAAAGACCCTGACATCTACAAGAAATCCTACTTGAAGGTAAGGGTTAGCAAAATCTTGGAGTAGGTCATGTGTAAGTATTGCGAACAGTTGGATGGACTTGGTTGCGGTGAAGACTTCACAGATGACGATAGTTGGACTGACCGTTTTCATCTGTGTAGAGACAGCGACGGTACATATCGTATCGAATGCTATGCAGACCAAAGTTCACCAATCAATTTCTGTCCGAAATGTGGGAGGCCGTTATGAGACCCGAAATAAAGGAACTATTACAAGATAGACTTGAGTCGTTCGTGACTGAGTATCTGAATGATGCCGCAAAGAATGCCGATGGAGGATGCTGCGGCGTTCAAATAACCAACCCAGAGATGCGCTACTACAAGGGATATATCGACGGCATGTGCTGTGCCTTGAACTTCAAGGGATGGGGACTTGAAGGCGAATACTGGGTTGTGCGTGATGCTCGTAACCGTATTGTACTCAAATGTAAGAACGCATGGGAAGAGGAATAAAATGAGAAGATTGTTTATTATCAGAAAGGATTTGCAGCTGCATCCTGGAAAGTTGGCTGCAATGGTGGGTCACTGTGCAGAAGGTTTCTGGCTTAATCTGCTTACGCATGGTAGAGTCAAGGATAACGAGTATGACACCTTGCCAGTATCAACAAAGGAATTTCCCGATTACTGGCAGATGTATCGTCATCCAGCCGTATATGAAGCGGCAAAGGCTGCACACGAACGTGGAGAGAAGACATTCAAGTACAAGTCCGAACATGCCCGTCCTACCGTTACTGTTTCTGTTGAAATCCCGAAGGAAGTCTGGGAAGGCTACATCAAGGATATCTTCACCAAGACTATCTGCGAGGCGAAGAACCTGAACCATCTCATGAAGGTTGTGGACGTTGCAAAGGAACTTGGATTGGTCGAAGGTATCGACTATGGTTTCATCGACGATGTTTGCAAGACCGATTTGACCCCAGAATTCACCGACGAGAACGGTGTTGGCCGTTGCCGTGTTGGTATCTGGTTCAAACCGATTTCTGACGAAATCAGCCATAAGCTGAGCAAGAAGTACCAGCTTTACAAGGGGTAGCCATGAAGGATACTAGAATAGAAGACTTGGTCAAGAACATCATGCAGGCGACCAGTGTCAAGGAAGTGATTGATGCCGACGGTGAGCGCATGAGCGTTGGTTCAAACCGTCTCCATCTAAGCGTTACCGATGATGTCGATATCATTATCGAGACAGGTATGGGGCCTATGTACGATGTGTGGATTCAGAACCATACCGAGGGAGAGGGATGCACAGTCGCCCTTACTGAGGATTTGGAGAAGGTCGCATCGTTCATCCTAAGCGTGTTCAACCTCTGTGGAAAATAGCCTATGCAGAGCCGTCAAGACCTAATTCAATTAGAACTGACAGAAGATGAAGCTACGGAAATAATAAACTCACTGCCCGAGAATAATTGGGCGGGGATGAGTGTTAAGACCAAGGTGAAATCACTGTTTGAGAAAAAGAAACAGCGGGATAGCCATCCCCACAAACTTGCCGATGAATACGAGGAAATGAAAAACTGCCCGTATCGTGGAGACTGGCACTACTGTTGCCGCTGTAAATTTGAGTATATCTGCACAGGTTCTGACCACTACGATAAGAACATGGTGAAGAAACACATTGAAGAAAACAGAGGCAAGTAGGAGAACCAAATGGCTTACGGTGACGCGAACACAAATATGCCTACTTTGTCAAATATCCACGCAAAACTTGCTGTTGAGAAAATACGGAAGGAAATGAATTCCTATGTAGGAACGTACATTGGTTGCGACGAGGAGATGAAGGTAAAGGAGCAGGATATCCAGGCGGTTGCATCAGATATATTACAACGAATCGACCCAGATGTCAAGGTCGATGTTGCAATGCCTAGTGCGGAAAAAGGCGGGAGTACTGCGTACCTTACTATCAGTACAGAACATCCTGAGAAATTCGGCGTTACCCCGCAGGAGTAGCGTCCTTTCGTACCTCTTTCACGCCGAAGCGCTGCATCTGGTATTCCCGCAGCGCTTTTCTTTCTATACGGTTCTTTCGCATTTGGAGTTCGGCGTTCTTGCCGTGGCCCAGTACTCCAAGAACGAAGGAAAGGTCGGCCTTGGAGTTGCGACGGCTGTTCAGCATTTTCTTAACGAGATGAATTGCATAGTCGTATTCTGTATCGAAGACGAGATTATGCTTTTCATCGACGTGATATGGGTTTCCGATAAGGTCCATCTGGTGTTTTGCTTTTTTCATGACAATTCCTTTTTGAGTTTCTATAAATAATATAGAAACTTAAATGTGGTTTGTCAATAGATAATTAAATAATTCCGACAGCTTCCTTGATAGCTTCAAGGTTGCGGTCAATTCGCTGCATGTATTGGCGAATCATTGTAATGGCATTGTATTTCTTAGTTTGGGCGGCACCAGGGTTAAATTGTAGTTTCCATGCTTCTGACGGGCTTTCAGCCTTGTTGAACTGGATGACTTCCCATGACATCATTTGCATCGCCTGACGCATGTCATGGTATTCCCCACCCAAATGGAATTCGTTTAGTCTGTATCCTAGTTCCACCATCATGCGGGTTCCATTAGGTGTGCTTGGGAGGCTATGCTGATGTACGTTCGCTGTTCTGAATGGTTCAAGCATTACGTCAAGTTTATCGATGATACGCTGGATTTCCTGCTTGTTTTCGCTAACTTCCTCAGACGGTTCCTCAAAGGCTGAACCCTCGGGTTTCTCGTCAATTTCTCCGCTAAGAGCGTCCTGCATATCGGACGGGTTTTCATCTGCTATGAGATTGGGTTCTTCTTCGTGCGTTGCCTCGAACAGTGAGATAACGGTATTTTCCTTCTCTGGACCCAAGCCAAGTTTGTGAACGCTTTCCAAGAACAGTTTTTTGCGAAACATAGTAAACACCAGTGTAATTCAACTACAGTTTATAATAAAAGCCCGTATGGAAATCCATACGGGCCTTCTAAACAGGATTTGATTACTTCTTGTTGTTCTTGTCTTTCTTCAACTTATTGTTTTCACGAATGACATCAATAAGCTTACAGAAAAGGCAACCGAGGGCAAATCCGAGACAAAGAGCGAATAGTACCGCCATTTTATTCCACCTTGCTCATGTTGATGCCCGAGAAGTTCGGGGTGATTGTGTTGGCGTCTGCACCAGGCATCTTGCCGTTCCACTTTTCGAGACGTGCCATCGTTTCTTCATGCTTCCATGCACTCTGCTGAATAGCATAGTTGGCGGCGATAGCCTTGTTCTTTGCAATCATAGCCTCAGCTTCTGCCTTTGCTGCAACGACGACAGCCTCTGCCTTCTTCTTGGCGATTTCGAGTTCGTTTTGAGCCTTGTTGAGGGCATTGAGGTAGGTGGCAGAGTCAGCCTGCAACTGGGCACGGGCGGCGACAACCTTCTTTTCGTTGTTTGCCTTTTCGATTTCCACGTCAGCCTTGGCAGTCTTTTCCTTCTGTGTCTTAATCATCGTTTCCTTAATCTGGTTGTCAAAGTCACCCGTCCAGTCCCAGTTGGAAATGTTGACATCCTGAATGGTAATCGGGAACTTTGCACACTTCTTTTCCATCAACTTCTTAACTTCTTCCGCAATCTTGTCGGTTTCCTTCGTCAAGTCATAGATGGAGTACTTGCCGATGACCACCTTCAATGAAGTCTTCATGTTGGACTTGAAGAAGCTTTCCATAGAGCTTCTGGTATAGTTGCGGACGAAGTTTTCTGCTTCATCTTCATTGAACACGTAGATGATGGATGTGGAAACGCCGACAGTCTGCATGTCCTTCGTGATAGCACCGTCATCGCCAACTTCGTAGGTGAAGTCGTCCTTCTGCGGGTCAAGTGGGATTGTTGTGATTGACTGGATGAACGGAATCTTGAAGGTGTAACCGTTGCCACGAGGAATCGTGCCAGAGATGCTTCCTTTCGTCTTGACGACACCGACTTCGGTCGGTTCCACGCAAGTGAAAGAACCGAGAGCAAGGGCGAAGATTGCCACGATTGCCGCGATGAGGATGATGATTTTGGTATTGGTGTTCATTGGTTTCTCCTTTGAGAGTTGTGTTTGAATTAATTTAAATTGTTCAGAAGGCCGAGAGATGCGTATAGACTGATTGCATGTCTCGACGCATCACGCTCACGCTTTTTCAACAGGGATGCAGCCTCTGGGTAAACCAGTTCTCGTGAACCGTCTTTCAACCCGAAGATTGCATCACGTACACGGTCGAAGTGTTCATCGTCCGATGCGAACAGCTTGTCGCACCAGCTTGTGTGAATCCACTTGTTTCGAAATTCGTATTGGAGGAATGTATACTTCATTGTACTAAATAATATAGTAAGTTAAAAGCCGATTGTCAAGAGAATATATGAAATTTTATGTTTTATTTTTCGCACGGGAAATAGGGAAAACGTTCCTGTGGCACAGGGGGCATCTGGAAATTGTGAAGGACATTGCCAAAGACTTCGCTTCGCATTCTTTGTCATAAGCGATACTTTCCTTTGTTTCGCACCATGCGCCAACATATACCTTCAGGTGGTTTCCTTCAAGTTCATAGCACTTGTTCATCCCCATTCCGATATAAGCACCACCGAATATTTTCTTTGGTATGAACTCTTTGAAATACTTGCCTTTGCCATTTTTGGGTTGGCACAGCGGACATCTTTTCTTTTTCATGTTTACCTCTACATAGGGATTTCATCGGGCGCTGGCATGTCTGTCATAGGAGTTGTCAGAGGCTTAGTTCTTTCACATTGTTTCTTGAACTCGATATGCCTGAGCTCCAGTTGCATATCGAGAGTTGCAGGGTCGTCTGCACAGAAGTAGGTACCTCCGCTACGGTCAGAGATGTAGATGACATCTTCAATCATGTGGATTGTACTTTTCAGGAGGATAGACTTGTCGCTGAGAACTAGGGTCTTCTCTGTTTCCTTTACCACGTCCCAACCGCCGTGCCATTCGCCATTCCATTTCATTCCAGGGGCGGTCACTTTCTTCCAGCCCAATGTGGGGTATTCCACCTTGGGCTTGAACACGGGCTGTTCCTTCTCGTAGTAGTCTTTAAGGTTGCCCATTTCGTTCTTCCTGCGGACACAGGAACGATGGCAGTCCCAACGGTTCCTGTAAGTGTGGATGCACTTCATTTCACGGCATTCGTCGAAGGTATGCTTGGGAACAAGGTCGTACGCTTCCTGTTGGAGTTCCTTGATTTGCGCATTAAGTTCATCTATGCGGGCGGCGATTGCCTTCAGCTTTGCTCGTGTCTCGTCGGACAGAACTTCCATTTTCATCGGTTTCTTTTCATCAGTCTGTTTCATACCATGAAAATTCCTGCTGCCAATTTCAAAACTAGGGAACATACAAGAAAGATAAACAGAGCACCGAAGAAAGCGTCTCCAGGGGCCTTCGGACAAACCTTGTCGAAGTCTCTCTGGGCATCTTCCAACGAATCGAAACAACGCCCGTTGTCTCTGCAATGATGCCACTTGCCGTCACGCTGGTAGTACATTTCGCCACGGCGTTCACCGATATATCTAGCCATTGTTACCTCCCGTTAAGACTGTGAATGAAGTCGTCGAAGTTGTGGCTTCCAGAACGGTCTTCCCTTCCCTCGTAGAAGAGTTCATCTGGAATTCCAAACGCCATCTTCTCAAAGTAATCCAGTTTGGCAAACTCGCCTTCCTTCAACGGGGCACGCTTGATGATAGCGTAGGAGTCAATACCGTGGAGAAGGCTGATGCCGCCCCAAGTTCCGTGGATATTGCCCTTGTCGTCAATGCTCTGGACAACACCTTCCTTGCCCACATAGTGCTTCTCTGCGGGGTCGTGAGTGCCGTCGGCGTTAGGAGCCAGTGACAAGATGCAGATAGTGTCGCCTACCCTTACTGTGCTAATGTATTCTGCCATAATCTACTCCTTTTGGTAACGCCATGCCTTAACGTCAACAGAGTATACAGGGTCGGTGTTGTCGTCTACGAACAACCATTCCTTTGTGCAATCTTCGACGACATTACCATCGTCGTCGGTGTAGTTGCAAGGAACTTCGTCTGGGTACAACTGCCCGTCTACAATACTGTCGTCTTTCATGAGGTATTGGACGTTGTGATAATCCCAACCACCACTAATCTCTGCGGGAATCGAACAATAGAGGTGGGTATCTCCGAGTTCAATCCAGTCAGACCATACTTCTTTTTTGCATTCAGCCATTACTTTTTGACCTTCTTTTTGTCGTGAACGGTGATTTCGAGCTTGGAGAAATCTCCGTTGAAAATGAACGAGCCTACCTTGAACTCGCTGTGAAGTTCCTGGCCAATCCTCAATGTGTTGTAGAAATCACAGTCAACGGGGAGTTGGAGGAACTGCTTGTTGGCCTCGTTCTTCAAATGCTCGCTGATGCTCAGCGTGAAGGTGGACTGCTTAATCTTGAACGTGACCACGCACATTTCACCTGCGAAAGATGAGAGTGCAAACAGCATGATGATTGCAAAGATTTTCTTCATTTTACTTTTCCTTTTTTGGATAATGTTTATTGACCCAATCCACAAACAAATGGTCAATAACCCTGCGGGAACCAAAGTCGGAGAACTTTTAAACAGGCATGTTTGAGGACGGGTAGTGGAGTTTAATCACCCGAGAGCGTGATGCCATTTACCCTGACTGCCCTGCCAATACTTCTCTAACGGACCTTCACCAATATATATGGGCATACGATGTCTCCTAATATCCGTGTTCTGCCAAGAGTTTCTGCAAGGACTCCTTGTAGTAATCTTTGCACATCAACTTGGAATTCCTGTCACTGATTTTTTCCACGGGAATATCCTTGCTCGGTTCGGCGAGCTTGACGACCATTTTGTGCTGGCCATGTCGATTTTCCCAATCGGGTTCGGGAATTTCGATTGCTTCGGTATCTCCCTTGACGAATTTACCGAGGCGGCTATCGAAGTGGCTGCCAGTGGGGTAAGGCAGTTTGACGAACTTTCCCTTTCCGCTATCGAATCGGAAGCCTTCAATGAGGCGGCGAAGACCGAATCCAACCATGGATGCGTAATAGGAAATGATATCTGATGATGTGATTGTAGGCATAGTGTCTCCTTTTTATTTATTCGTCGTCCCACTCGGACATGTCGTTGAGGTGGGCCATGGCAACGATGCTTTCCTGCATCGCCTCGCCGCTCAATCTGCGGTCGAAACCGAGTCTGTCTTGGCATTGAAGCTGCTCTTTGTTTTCTTTTTCAGCCATGTTGGCCTCCTTGGGTTGATTACATGATTAAATATACATAAATAAAACGCCCATGTCAAGACATGAGCGAAAGAAAATTTAAATGTTTACATATTTTTACATTTACTTGATGAGGTTTGCTTGCTTCAATAGGCAATGCTTGCATAGATAGATGGAGGTCTTCCCGATTTTCTTGTTCTCGGCTTCATCTATGGTAGATATGTCGATTCTGATGCTTGTTGCGGACCCGCAGAAACGACAGTTCTGATAGATGTACACACGGGGCTTTCTACCCTTGAACTTGTTAGGGTTGTATGCCCCAGGTCGTCTCGTTTTCAGAGCCATTACGAGGGTTGTCGGGGACACACCGAGCTTGGGCGCGGCGTCCTTTGCACACATGGTTTGAAGGTTCATCTCTTCCCACGTCTTGCATATTTTTTCATATTTTTCTTCGGTTTGCGTCATTTTTCTGTCTTGCCTTTTCTTTCTGGGTTTCCCACTGTTGGAAGATTTCCTGAGGTGATTTGTGCGTGAAATTTAATTCCTTTTCCTTTTCGTCCAGTTCGAACTTGTACGCTAGGAAATGCTCGTGTTCTCGTTTCATTTGCTTGAAGAGACTGTCGGCGTTGTCTGCCATTATTTTTGCGACATGTTCCCAGAATTCGAGTTGGCTCATCGCTGGAACACCCTCTTTCAGGTACATCTTGAATGCAGCGTCGATTTTATCCTTGTATGAGCCAAACGTGTTGGAGTATGCCTCGTTAATCTTATCTAGCATGGTTGTTCCCCCTTTGCCACCTTAATTCGTTCAATGCTGTACTTTACCTGTTCCGCAGATATTTCGCTGCCAAGGTACTGCATGCCTAATGCGACGGCCCCGACAGCGGTTGTACCCGTACCGATGAACGGGTCGAACACCACGGTTTCCTTCTCTGGTGGAGCATACAGTTCCAACAGGGATGTCACCAGCTTGGTACTGAATGCGGCCTTGTTGAGATTGTTCTTTCCATCGTTGTTGGGAGCCTCGATGAAGTTGTAGAACGGGGAGTACATCTTCTGTCCAGTCGGCCTGACCGAAGACACCTTCTTGTTCGCCTTGAAAGTCTTGAACTCTCCCGAGCGAACGATTACATAGACGAACTCGCAGAGTCGTGTCGCCTTGTTCGGAGACTGGTTGTCGGGTAGCGCCGACTTCTTTTTCCATGTGATTACGTCGGCGATTGTAAACCCTTCCTGAATGATGCGGTTGAGCGCAAGGAACATCGCATTTGCGTTCTCGTTGCCGTAACTGGCGTTCCACAGGATTACACCGTTCGGTTTCAACACCTTGTCGAAACCCTTGAAACATTCCGCAACAAAGTCGCAATACTGGTCGTTGGTAAGGTTGTCGTCGTAGCCGTCGTATCTGGCGTACGTAAACTCGCCCTGCTTGGCATGAACCGTGTTCGTGTTGACCTTTGATGACCCCTTCTTGTTCGTGTTGTATGGAGGGGAGGTAAGGATTACATCCACGCATCCAGCGTCCATTTCCTTCATCAGGTCGAGGCAGTTCATGTTGTATATTGTGTTTAATTGCATTAAATTACCGTTGAAGGTCTTGTGTTGGAAATATAGATAATTCACTCCGTTTTGTCAAGGATGTCCATGAACCAATCTTCTTTGTGCTTTGCTTCCTTGTATGCGGCGAACAAAAGGGGGCTGATAACCGCTACTCCGAGCATGAAAATAGTTACCAATACAGTATCTGCTATTCTTTTGAGCATGTCTTTTCCAAGTGTATTTCCCTATTTAATGTATAATTTTCGATTGACATATTTAAGTACATATTGTATATTATACGGTGGATTTAACTAATGAGGAAACCCATGATTGAGATTACCAAGCCTGGAAAGAAGCCAGAGCCAGAAAAGAGAGCTGTATTGACCTTCACTTGCCCGAATTGCGGATGCGAGTTCCGTACGGACGAGTATAGCAAATGTGCAGAGCGTTGCCCGAACGGTCGCCGCTGGCTTGAAGTCAAGTGCCCTGAAAAGGATTGCGGCAACACTTTCTCCGTGGAAGACAAACCTGCCAAGGCTGTTCTGGGGTAATATGGATAATCAGGCATTGCTGTTCGAGAAGAAGAAAAGCACACTTGACGGGGCGTTGCAGTATGCCAAGGCTGCTCTGGAAACATACCCGAAAGCGAAGGTCACTATCGAACCAATCGAAATTGGGTTCTGGAAGTTCCTTGTTACCGTGGACAGGGGAGAGGAAAGTCTAAGTTCCATTAAGGAGAATTTATGAACGCCGTCAGGCATGAATTCTGTGATAATAATACTCTGTTGAAGTATTATGATGCACAAGACCGTATTGTAGAAATTGCATTCATTAACTCTGGAAACGGATGCACAATCCAGTATGATGTATCCATGGAACGACCAGATGAACGCATAGTCCGTTGGGACAACGGGGAAGTGTACCGTACTTGGACCGAAGAGGGCAAGACCAAGTTCGTGAGGCTGAACAATGTGCAAGAGTGGCACTACTGAATTAAATCCGATTGACCAGAGACAGTTCGAACTGTTCACACGGGTTGGCATATCCGCTGCCGCCCTGTCTGGTGGCTACGAGGGTGCAAAGAAGTTCTACGAAGACGAAACAGGAAGTTCGTTCGAAAAAAGACCTTGAAAAAGCGAGGAAGTATTATGAAGGTAAAAATCACAAACAAGAAAGATAAGACTGATGCATACTCGTTAAACCTATCCAAGGCGTTTGGAGTCAGGCGTATGGGTGATGCGTTAATAGTATATTATTCTGGGTCTGACGCGATGTTTTCGTTTCCGTCAATACAATATAAGTTTGAAGAAATCGAAATGTCGGCTGATGGTAAGGCTTATTATACCGAGCGTAGTATTGAGGAAATAGCAGAGCTTTTCCTTTATGATTGACATGATTTGAAAAAATATAGAAAATTTAATCAACCCCCTTGACAAAGGGGGTTTAATTATCTATATTATTCACGTAAACACAAAAGGAAACCAAAATGAAAGCACCGAAAAAGACAATCAATGTCATTGTGAATCCTACAAAGGAAGCAATCGAGCGTATTGCAAGCGTCAGGTTTATTCGTGGTTACGATGACGGTCGCATCAAGAAGCAATTTGCAAAACTGGATGGATGCGCTATTCTGTATCCTGAAACACATCTCATGCCGAAGGATGCTGCTGTTCGTACAAAGAGCATCATCGACCTGTTCCTTGAGACGGCTGGGACGGAGTTTAACATCGTAACGGTATCTACCGATGTGTGTACGCTTGCCTCCGATTATGGCAAGTACAAGAAGTGCAAGGTCAAGTTCTTCTATCAAGACAAACAATCGACACTTACTAAGGTGTTCAAGAAGTTTAACGAAGCCTTCCGTTACATTGACCAATTGACGGAAGACATTTAACCCAAAGGAGTTTAAAAATGGCATACCAATCATTCGAAGAAAAAATCAAGGACTATGATGCCCGCAGAGACATACACTACTTTGTGTATTTCAGTTCGGCATCTTACACCTATAGCGTGGATGTGCTTCAGTTCAAGAAGAAGTCCGACATCAAGAACGACTTCTACAAGAACAAGAAGTATTATTCCACTTATGCGGAAGCACAGGCAGTCGCTGATAAGCTCAATGCAAAGGACACCGATGTTGGCCATCTTTTCGGCAGGGATGCACGTGAATTTGAGCATAAGATGTATGAACTCCTTAAAATGGGAGGAATGACGGATGCTCAGAAGTATGCTATTGAAGCGGCGAATGCTAATGTGCATGCGCTAACTAAGCTTATCAACGACGAGCACTTCTAATGCGTTGCAACGGATGTCCATACGAAAGTTACGACTACCAGGAAGGGTACCCGACCTGCAGACTTTTTGGCGATGACGACGAATTCATCTACGAGAACAAAAAGGGTGAACTCGGATGTAGGTTCAACCAAAGGGGTTTGCAAAAGTACATCAGGATGCATGAGGAGGAAGAAGAGGAAATCGTCAGGCAGATGGGCGATTTCGCCGAGTGGTGCAAAGAGCAAGAATTAAAGGAGAAGCAACATGTACATGATGAGAAGAGTACACGCTGAGCAGAGCCCTAAAGGCGGCCCCATGAATGTCTGGGTGATGCAGTGGAAACACGCTGACCTCAACGAATTGATTAAAACGGCAAGATTCAACCTTGACCCGTTCAAGGAAGTTCCTGGTGGCAGCATGTGGGAAGACCACGACCCTGACCAGAATAAGTTGCCAGGATGCGTGTGGCAGGGCCGTGTGGACGAGAAGTTCGAATGGAACGACAGTATGGTTCACGGGATTACCCATTGCATGATTTTCAACATCTCGAAATGCTGGTACAGTTCCGTTCTGTCCCGAGAGACGAGTGATAATGACAAATCCATTAGCCTTTTTAACTGCAAGTTTGATGATGGTGAAGTATACCCGTCGTTCGCCACAATCAAGGAATGTGTTGACTACCTGACAAGTCCAGAGGGTATCGGAATATGTAGCAACAGAGATATCAAACCTGTGGGGGTTGACAAATGACTGCATTATACATCGGTATCTACATCATCGTCGCACTCATAATCTATCTAGCCGCACTGTTCGCATGGGCGTTTGGCTTCGGGATGGCATATCCCTATGCCAAATGGTATCACTGGTCCAATCTCGGATGCGCGTGCATTATGTTCGGATATCCTATCGCTGCAATCGCAGCAGGAATTCTAATCTTCGGTCGATAAAAAGTTGCAACAATTCTCAAAAAGGAGATAAACATGAACTACACAAAGCAGGATTTGAAACCCATCGGCAAGTACCATTTTGAAAAGCCTGTCGAAAAGCTCGTCTGGAACGACAGGGACGATATCCAGCCTAGAAAGCTCTGGGTAACGGGCTTCGATGCCAGAACAGGGAAGTGGCTTGCCCTCATCAATCTCGGTGACGGTGCTGATGACTGGCCGTTCGACCATGCCGCCGATATCCCTTCCGACTGGAAACCGTATAAGGAACCGACGGAAATCCCCTTCTTCGACTGCAAGGAAGGCGAGGTATATCGTGTTGTCGGCAACTGCGGAATGGATTTCGACCGAAAGATGGTATGCGTCGTATGCGACCCTGCAAACAACAAGGTATTGTTCGGCGATTCCATGAATGACAAGAAACTGATTGGAACCGCATGGATTAACCATGTTTACACCTGTTAACTAAAAAAGTCATAAAATTTACAGAAACCCGCTTGACAAAGCGGGTTTAATTGTCTATATTAACACATGTAGCACAAAAACAAAAGGAACAAACATGCTTGCATATCTCAAATGGTTATTTACCCCGAAGTCCGACCGTCCTGCCTATGTTTTGGCCTGGTTCAACAAGAATATCGCAGTGAATCCCAAGTTGGTTCCATTCATGGGCCGATTGAAGGTGGAAACTGCGCAGGATGAACTTCGGTTCATTGTATCATCAGGTGTATTTAGCGATGAACAACTGTGGAAAGTTCATTGCACTAATGTGAAGCATCTGTACACTCGTGCAATGGACTACCCGAGTGCGAAACAGGGTGATTCATTGATTGACAGCATCATCTATCATATTGAACAGGTGGACGCTGCGGTAAAGTCGTTGGACAAGTATTTTCTCCGTATTTTTGACAACTCTAATTTTAATCTGACTGACTTTGATTACAGTTCATCTACGTTTAACCAAGTGTCTTTATGCCCTGCTGGTGTTCTTCCTCTGATGGATGCAACTGAAAAGGATATCAAGAGGCAGGGTTTGTACAAGGATGAACCTTCTCTGAAGGCAGACCTCGGTAATTATTATAACTACATTATCAAAGAATTTTCGAAGCGGCTTAAAGGTCGTAAGCCTCAGGCAAGTTCCCCTCATATTGATGTCAAGACATTTGAAGAATGGCGTATAGACAGAGACATTATTGCCAAGGCTGATGCGGAAGAAGAACGGTTGAGCAAGGCCTGTACCAAGGTACTTGACGACATACGAGGCTACAACAACATGGGTGGCGCTGCTTCCTGTGCGGCATCCTAATCAAATCTAGTTTGGAGATTTGTATGAAAAAACTTTTCTATGTTCGCTCGGCTATGCTCACCCTGTTTGAAGCATACCCTGATGACCCGAAGACTGGTTGGATGGCGGGGCGTGAATGCCTCGGTTCCACTAATCTGGATTACCGTGGTAAGTACGACTCGATTGCATCCCTGCTCACCTACATATCCCCTAATGACACTTACTATCCCATTAGCAAATGGGAAGTGTCCCATGTTGCGGACGGTGGGTTCCTGCTTAACTTGGATGTACTTGTGGACCACAATAAGCGAGCCCCGTCGCCCGAGCGTATTAAAGCGTGGAAGGAAGGCCATGCACACTTGTGCCACGGGTACTATTCCATCGAAGTGAAGGCTCAGCGTATCGAGGATATTCCCGCAGACGAACTGCGGAAACTTATTGAAAAGGCATGAGGAAACCATGAGAAAAGAGGCAGTTAATAAAATAAAGGCTCTCGAAAAGAAGATAGAAGCCTTGCGTAATCAGCAGGATGAAATCACTCATAAGGAATGGGAATATGAAGAGGACGAAAAGAAACGTAAGTGGATAACGGACAATGCCGAGAGCATTCCTTTCTGCAAGTCTCTTGTAGGCAATGCGTTCACATTTGGCGATTCTGTGATACAGCATCATACTTACTGCAAGGAAAATGGTGTTGTCACCAATGAATATGATTATGTCAACATCTATTTTGCAAAGATAGTCAGCTATCGTGATAAGTCTAAGGTGTGCATGGCTGTTAGACACATGTACAGTGGTGATACCTACGCTACACTTGATGACAACACTGAGATGTTCATTAGTTTGGAAAAGCGTGGTAACGACTGGATGGCCTATGAACTTGGCAGAAGTTTCCTTGGAAAGCTGCATGTATTAACCGATGAAGAATTGCAGGAAGCGTTAGCATTCTGGGAAAAACGGATGTCTGAACTTGCTCGTAATGCGTTTATCGACCAGTCCGAAAACAGGTGGGTATGCCCTCAGATGTCAAATATGATAGAAGAAGCACTTAAGAATGCTTAAAGGCAGAGGAGTACAAATGAAGTTAGCATTTACGATTCATTGGTATGGCGGTATTTCGGCGGATATTCCGACAACACACGAAACTTACATTGCCGACATTCCAGACGACATCCTCCCTGCCGAAGTGCGTGGGCAACTTGCAGGGAATAACCACGATACCGAAATGTCAATTTCACTCGTCAAGGATGGGCACAAATGAGCGAACTGAAAGCATTTATTACAAGAGAAGGGTTTGAGGCCTACCTCAAGTCCGAAGCCGATGAAGTAATCTCGACTATTAAGGCGGAGCGTGACGAATACCGATACAACCTTTCGTGCGCCCGAAATGAAATCCACAACCTGCAAATATCAATGAGAGAAGATGTTACGACGATTGCGGAGAAGGACAAGGAGATTGTAAAGCTGAAAGAACAGGTTGCTTTGTTGCAAGCAGAATTTATCCCAGAACCAGGAGTGAGTGATGGAGAAAACATTGGACGCATACCTTAAAGAGTTGGTGGATATAGCTCATTCCACTTCCAAAGATGGTGATGATGCTATGGCTTCCATTTTTATGCTGGATTCGCTTGGACCGCTGATGGAGAAAACCAATGTTAAGAAAAAA
Source organism: Bacteroidaceae bacterium (assembly GCA_017529865.1). Taxonomy (GTDB): domain Bacteria; phylum Bacteroidota; class Bacteroidia; order Bacteroidales; family Bacteroidaceae; genus Colivivens. The sequence goes on along the minus strand of JAFXNA010000009.1, from coordinate 46,004 downwards.
GGTAAACTATGGATGAGTTGGATGAAATCGAATTGACCGAAGAAGAGATTGATAAATATATTCCTTACCGAAATGAAATTCAGGATATTCTTGAAAAAGAAGGATTAGCTGAAAATCGCACAACTTCTTCTGGAGAAGAACGATTGGTTCAAGTATCAACAGCCGAAGAGATTTTTAGTGCAGGCTGCGAATATGTTTTGAAACTGATAAAGAAAAATGGAGCAAATTATGCAAAAAACAATGAAGACTGAAAAAGATTATGATGCTGCACTGGACGCTATCAATTGCGAGATTGAACAGCGTACCAAGGCCGTTTCAGAACTGGAAGCCAAGCGGAGAGCGCTGCAGAATAAAAAGATGGCTAAGTTCGACCCGGAATACCGTGACGAACAGGCAAGGCGACGGAAAGCCAACGCCGAGCGCAAAAGATTTATAGCGGACGCCGCCAAGAAGTTCGTCGGAAAATGGCTGTTCATTGACGACGGAACTTATATACATGTCAGTGGCGTAGACGCTCCTACGAAAGAATCCTCCAGTGGAGAATTCCAAGGTGAAGGGTATCTCGTGTTTCCTACGCACTACGACATAAGCGTTGTGGCTGGCGACGGGAAAGTCACAATATCCAATGGAACGCCCAAGAACCATGGCGTGGTATATCTCACCTTATATTCTTCTGACGTGCTTACAGTGTCAAAGAAGGAAGTCATGGAAGACTTGGATAGCAAATTGGGTGATATAGTGTCCAACTACAAGGCCGTGTGCAGGCGGATGAAATGGAAACCTTCCGTATGCAAGGAGTTAACATGGCGGTAAAACTACCAGATGACCCGAAAAAGTTGAAATCCCTTTGTGAAAGGTATCAGAAGCAAGTCAAGGAACTTACGCAGAAGTGCGAACGGGAGAACCTGGCTTGGGGAATGGAGGAATATTATCTAACCCAGAAGATTCGTGACTTCGAGAAGCTCTGCGAGAACAACGACATTGGCTTCAACATCGTTAACGAGCTTGACAAAAGGCGTCGCCACCTGCCAAGTGCAAAGAAAGGGCCTGTCACCGAGGAACAGTTCCTGTCGGTGTTCACTCATTACTACCCGCATGCCTATATCCACAATGTAGACGATGAGGACTTCGACGACATCTGGGTTCGAGCCAAGGGCTACTGGGAGGCCGACAGAATCCTATACAGCCGTTCCGATAAGGAAATCCGCATGTGGAGAACCAAAGGACAATCTGACTACCATTTCAAGTCAATCGAGGAATTTGAACACTGGTTAGTCAGAGCGCTGTTTAGAGAAAGAGAATTTGAAACAGAAGGGTGAAACTACCACACATGACTAGGAGATAACCTAATGCACTATATCATCAAGCGAGTTCCTAGAATCCCGTCTGTAAACCGTTTTGGCATTCCCTACACTGGAAACAAGACGTGGGACTACAAGAACACAAGGTATTACCGAGAAGACGGCACATGGGAACGCAGCAAGACAAATGCCAAGGTGTTCGAGGGAACGCCTGCTGAAGCTGGCGGTATTGCAATGCAGTTGAAGATTACCCATACCGACCCGAACGACCGTGAGTTTGTCGGGTATGTGGAAGTTGAACTTAATTCAGATGGAAGCATCAGGTCTAACGAGGGGTACTAATATGACGTTCTTTGAAATGGAAGGATATAAAGAGGGCGAACGCTATCCAGAGTGCACCGTTCGTTACACCACGTTCAAGGGGGCTATTGAACATTTGTCCCGTTGCGTTGGTGGCCTCGGAAATCTGTCCAGAGTGGTTGTATACTACGTTGGCCAGGCGCATCCTAGCGACAAGCTAATCAGGCTTTCTCAATGGAGGGTGTCATCCCGAAATCTGTGTGAATTTATTTCGAAAAATTGCCCGTTTATTGAGGAATAGGACAAGGACAAATAAGATGCAACGAATTAAAGACTATCTAAACGAAATCAATGTTCCCTACACCGAGGAAAATGCCGATGGCATGACTGTGCTCAAACTCAAGTACCACGAGGACTTGCTGGCAATCTTCCCACCAGAAGAGGGTGAAGAAGAATTCCATGCGGTGACCGCTTATGACGGGAAGGTGCAGCAGTACGGTAAGATGAAACTGGATGCCCTCAAAGATTGGCTTCATGCCGTCTTCATCGAGGAGTCTCCCGATTATGTCTACGAAGATGAAGCATTCACAGAAAATACTTAGGTAAATTTTCAATATACCCCTTGCATTTAGAAATAATTTTTCTATATTTTTGTTGTGCAGTACGTTAGTGGAGAGAACACCTGGCTAGGGGCTGGGTGGTGGTTACCGTTGCGATGCGTGTATCGGCGGGATAGTTCATTCCACAAGGGCGGGGCGAGTATCAGGCGCATGACAAACTCCCGTCCGCACAACTTTTATTGGAGCTTTTATGGATAAAGATTTCATCGAGGATATGGAAAGGGTTGCTCGACACATCAATGTCTGCATTGAGCGTGACGATGATGGCTATTGCCGTTGGAAGAAGACTGATTGGCCAGACTTTTGGGAAACGATGCAGGAGGATAGGCCGAAGACAGCCGAGGAAAAGATTGCCGAGGCTGAGTTCGTCGAGTGCGAAATCGTGGAAGAAAACCCCGTTGCAATAGGATATGTCGCTGTTTAAGGGTTTACTGTGCAGAGGATTGATTTGGACAAGCTCGCCGCTGAATACGGACTCGAAATCGAAAAGCACGATGTCGGTCGCTACAAGCAGTGGAAGGATGCTGAAGTCATGCTGTTTCTTCCAGGCCATGCAGGAACTCAGGCTATTGTCTGGGGAGAATATCCGCCGAAAGGAAGCATCCAATATGACGAGCCGTCGAACATGAGCATCTGGAGCAAACTGGCTCCTGAAAAGGACGGCGTTCTCCATTGGCATAAACACGAATTCTTATGCAACGACATCTTTAACGAACGTTACTTGCGTGAAGTAATCGAAAAATCTTTGAAAATCTACAATCAATATGCGAGAAAACAACATGAGCACAACGAAACTTGAATCTCCTATCGTCTACATGCTTACAGGCATCATTCCTTACTCTGGCAGGGACCGCTCGGTAATCTATGTCTATCTGGACAAAGAGAAGGCGGAAAAGCGTTACGAAGAATTGCGTAACGGAGATTCTTATCTCGATGTGCAGATGGACACTTATGAGGTGGATGACTAAGCTCGGAGGTAATATATGGCCAAAGAAAATGATGAAATTGTATGTGTCCCTCTTTCAAAACTTTTTGCTACCGACAAGAAGCCGTATCAGGGTCAGGTTGAACCGCCAGTGTTTGCTGATGATTGGGAGACGCAGGGCGTAGACTGCTCGGATGTCCCTTCTGTAATCAAGCCAGACATGGATGGAGCATCTCTAGCAAAGGTTGCAATAAGCCTTCGTAGAGAAGCGAAAAGTTGGCTCAAAAGCAATAAGAACCTGACGGACAATGGTGCAAAACTGTTTGCAAAGAACTTTGCATGTGCCATCAAGGCTGCTATTAACGCCAGTTACAATAACAAGGACCTTGCAGAAATTCTTGGTAAGGAAGGATTTACCAACACGTTGACGATATGGAGGTAGCCGATTCATGGCGTTTCCATATCCTAACAGAACAACTTAAACCAAGGAGTAATTATGGGATTAATTTCTAGTGCGTTTAACCTTATTGCAGACACTGCGGATTCCGTTGTCGATGTTGCCTCCTCCGCAACAAAGGCAGGTGCCCGTGGAGTAAAGCGAGTTGCCAATGATGCAGAAAAACTGGCAAAAGATGTTGTTGACCCCTTTCACATTTTTCACGATGACGAGGACTAGGCGTATGAACAACGAAGCAAAGATGGATGCCAAGTTCACAAAGGCGCAGCACCATAACAGTGACCCTAACCACGATGCACAGTGGGAAAACGACGGTATCAAGAAACTGGAAGTTTCTGACATTCCGCAGCTGACTCTCGCCATGAAGAACGCTTTGGATAAATTCAATTACAAGGCAGTGTGCGATTTCATGGCCCGTGAGCATGACCTGAACATTTTGAACCCAGATGCATTAAAGGCTTTTGTGTATGAGAATGCGATGAACGCTATTGCGAATCTATCCAAAATCATTATAGACGGAACTTCCTGTCCTCCAAGGGAATTCTGGCTTGATGAAACATGGCTGCTAGCAAACATTGCGTTCACCCTTCCGATTCATTGCCGCATCAGGAAATATCCTGACGAACAGGTGAAGGTCATCTTGGAATACATCCCGTTTGCAACAGAAATGTCCATTGAAAGGCGCTAGATGAAAAAGAAAAGCACGACACTTACTTTATCCTTGAAGCGGAAATGGTTCGACCTCATCAAGAGTGGGGTCAAGCTTGAGGAATACCGTGAATACAACCCGTATTGGTGTGCCCGTTTCTTTGTTAAGGAACCTGGGTTCAAGGACTGGGTTCATGTCCGTATAGACTACACGGACCTTGTCTTCACCTTGGGCTATCCTAAGAAGGATGACATGTCCCGCAGGCTCGTATTCAAGAATCCTCGAATCAAGATTAGGTCGGGTAAGCCAGAATGGGGTGCAGAACCAGGTAAAATCTATTTTGTCATCACATGGGATTCTGCCAATGACGAAGCGAAAAGTATTTCCACTGACAATTTACGAGAAGAACCAGTTTAAACCCTCGTCATCTATGACCCGAGGCTTCCCGCAATAGGATGTAAAAATATTTAAAAAATGTCCTAACCCGCTTGACAATGCGGGTTTAATTGTTTACATTGTAGACATAGAAAAGGAAAACAAAATGTCAAACAGGTTGAAACTCCGTGTGGAACTGGCTGATGGCTGCATTCTTGTAGGCGAGGTAGTCAGCGCAGGAAGCAAACCACAGTCACCCCAATACTTTTACAAACCTCAGATGAAGTGGTTTCTGGACTTACTGACGGACACGCTAGGGAAGGTCGAAATTAACGCTCTCAACATCGTAAAAATGGGCCCAGACCCTATTAAGATGCAGGAATTCAAGGACCCTGTAGAGGTAGTCAACCACGTGATTGAGCTTATGCGGGTTGCCAAAAATATGCCCCTGAACTTTCTGAACCCAAGAGAATAACCAATGTCTTACCCAAGACCAGGCGTTTTAATCTACATGACCGATACAGAAACGGGTGAAACCACGGTTACGAACACGAGTACAGACGAGCGATACAAACTCTCTGATAAGTGTAAACCAGGCCCGTTCGGATTGGTCAATGGCGGACCGTCCAACCCAATCTGTTTTGTATGCGGCGCTCCCCTTGCAGGAAAGTCCTACGCTTCCAACGGCCTGGGCGACTTCTGCCTTGAATGCTCCGACGAGGCCGATTACTATGTCAATGCAATGAAAGGCCGTGGTTTCCACGGTACGAGGTAAACCATGAACAACCTGTTGAACCCAGCAAGCCCGATTTCCCCGCTCAACCCGATTAATCCCATATCCCCTCTGCACGACGGCCTGTTCAAGTCGCCCTCGGACACCATATCCAATATGGCAGCGGCAACATCTAACGATATCCCTATGTTCGTTCTGGGCATGTTCCTTGGCATTGTATTCACTCTTATTCTAGGCGTATTCATCTTTCTTTGGAAAAAAGGCTAACACCATGAAGAAACCTCTCGTCGTATTCAAGGATTGGTGCATCTGCACAGATAGCCCAATCATCTACTACTCCATCTTAGTGCTGTCTTCCCTAGCCCTCGGCTTCTTTGTCGCCTATGTATGGATTCCCTTAATGCAATGGATTCACACCTTTATGTAGGAACACTATGGCAACCCCGATTAACTTTGTCCTTCCAGATAGCGGCCCGTTTCGCTTCATCCACGAACAGTTCCGCAACAACAAGCGGTTCGCAGACGAGGTTCGCAACGGCGGTGCAATTGTCGTCCTATCCATGACGAAACCCATTATCAAAGTCAAGGTAGCAAAAGACGGAAAGACCCTGTTTGCCGACGAGGAAGGCCTCTACAATGACTGGCTATACTGCTGCCCTGGCAAAGAATATCTCAAAACTTTCGAACGCACAACCACATACAAACGAATCAAAAGGTAAAGCTATGTCCAAACCAATCGTAATCTCTCCCGAAGCGGCGAGTGAAGTAAACCAGAAAATCAAAGAACTCAAAGAAACCCTCGAAAAGCACAACCTGCTCATGGTGTTCAATGTCGAAATCGGTGAGGGCTTCCTGTTCCCGAACAGCTACAAGGTATGTTCTATCGACGACCCCGAATACGACGAGGCGGACCCCACCGATTTGCCCATGTCCGTAGACGGCATCCGAACCAAGATTGGCGACTGTATGTCAACGTTCGAAAAGCATTACGACGCAATTATTCCAACCAAGAGGTAAACCCAATGTTCAAACGTGAATTGACAAACCTTGAAGAAAGACTTTACGACTTCCTCGACTTCGCAGACAGCACCCTGGAATACGATGTCTCCCAGAAGTCATGGGAAAAGCTGCGGGACGCAATGAAACGCTGCAAGGAAGACTGCAAGGTAAAGTACGGAGTCATCAACAACGGATACTCCCTCCATGTAGAATTGCCCTTCGACGTGGACAAGTACATGAAGCAGAAGCCGAACAACCTCCTGCAGGACATGAAGGAAGACCAAGCAGCCAACAAGCTCGGCGAATTCATCGTCAACCAGCTAGGTATCAACCTCGTTTCCGTCGATGGCATCAAGGTCGAAAGACAAAAGGACGGCCAGATTACAGATATCCACATCGCTTTCATCCCAGCACCAAAGGAAGCATAGGTATGAACAAAATAAATCCAATTAGAGGTAAACTATGTCCCTGAAAGCAAAAAGAACCCTGCTCGTGTCCTTTGTCATACTCACCGCCTTCTCCCTAGGTCTTGCCCTCATTTCGATGCGTGGCTTCTCCATTGCAGGATGGCTCCTCCTCTCCCTACAGGTGGAACTCGGAATCATCGTATTCACCTTGCTCGTCATCGGCATCATCGTAGGTTACGGATGGGCCCTTACCGCAGATGCCCACAAGTCGTTCTGGGCATATCTCAAATTCATCTATCAACACGTACTGGAGTAAACCTATGGCCGTACACTACTCGATGCTCTGCAACCCAAGAAAGGATGGCGACGGCAGAACCCTTGCCTCCGAACTCAGGAAGCACCTGACCGAAAGCCTAGTGGCCTTCACCGTCAATAAGACACAGGATGAGTTCGTCAGGATAACATCCAGCCGCTACCTATCCGATGGCGATATCAGGGTATGCTTCATCATGGACGACAACTCCGCCCAGAAACTCACAGGCTTCCTATATGACCATCAGGACGAACTGGACATAGATATCCTAGAAGCGGGGAAAGACTAAAAATTACAAAAAAATCTCTTGACAACCAAGATTTAATTATCTATATTCAAGACATGGCTACACAGAAATACACATTCTTCTCCGCTGGCGAACTCGAAAACGAAATCGCTGGCAAATGGGCTTTCCAACCCCTCGGCGTACTCATGTGCTACGCCGGCCGTCTCGCAGACGAGTTCTACGATGGTGTCAACGATACCGTCGGCCCCATGCTGCAGGACACCGTTGACGACCTCTATGACGCCTATGCCGAAATCAAGGACGAGAACATCAAGGTCAAAGCCCTCAAACAGATAAGGGCGTGGATGGATGCAATCATACCCACCTTCGAATGGATTGAAGCCAATATCACCGACCCGTCCACCCGTGGAATGTTCGAAAACAAGGTCACGGGCGACGGTGCAGGCCCCCTCGGCATCCTAGTAGGCTACTCATCTAACCTCTGGCACGATACCTCCAAGGCCATCGCTTACAAAATCGGAACACCCCTCCGTGAATCCGTGGACAACTACTACGCCAAGGACAAGAAAATCACTGACAAGAACGCAAGGATGAAAGCCCTCAAACGTATTCGAGTTTGGCTCGATGTCGTAATAGACGCAGTTGCCTATATCGAAGAACGGACGGACAACTCCGATTTCACCCTCCAGAAAAAGGAATCCAAATGAAACAGATTGAATCCATTTACGCAGAACACGCTGACGCACCTAGTATTTCGTGCAACCTAAGCCTGACCGCATGGGAGGTCGATAAGTTCGACGACCTTGATAAGCTCGTAAAGCATGTCACCGAAGAACTGAAGCAAATCTGGATGTACCGTAACGGACAGTCCGTATCCGCAGCCACGATGCCAAGAAAGGAAATGATTAAGTACTTCTGGTCCAAACGCCCGACTTCCATCACCATCAGCTTCAAGGATGGTACTAAATCCGTTTACACCATCGATTACCCAAAAGATGCCAACACCTTCCCCAACATCCGCCATGACAAACCAGATGGCTGGAACAAGAATGCCCACAAAAATCGGGACATACCCTTGACATCGGTTGTTTAAGTATCTATATTTATTACATAAAACAAAAAACGCAATCAGCATGGTAAAAGGCTATGTCGGACGGGTGTCTGGCGATTCCGAAGGAAATGCCGACTCCAAGTGGGGAGATGCCGTTTATGGAGTATCGAACAAATCCAAAGGGGATTTCGTTACACGTTCCAAGGCGGCCCGCGTTATCTCCAAGCTCGGCCCTCAGGTCATGAGCGAAATGAACGGAGAAATGCCTGACACTGCACCCGCATTCGGAAAGAACGGCAAAAAAGTGCTGAAGACGAAGATTGACGGCGAAGCGTTTGACATCACAAAGGAACAGTTCGATTCCCTGAAAAACACAAAGAAGATTTATCTTGCCGCCATCGAAGAGTTCAAGAAGATGGTAGTCGAGAATTTTCCCAACCCCAAAAAGAACATCCCAATCACCGTTCCCAAGATTACGGTCCATAGAGACGGAAGTATGAAAGGAAAGTTCTTCGACTGGGAGGTTGTTATCTATGGTCTCCCTGGTGGCCCTGTGAACATGTACATCCGTGCCCACTCGGACAAGAAATCTACCTATTACCCGAAAAACCTGTTCGCCCAGACAAAGGAAACCCCGAAGGGAACGTTGATTATCGCTGACAATACTGATATCAACGCAATGGTATGCGATGACCCGAGCCGTGCGTGCAAAGTGCAGCTGACATTGAACATCCCGTACGAAGTCGAAGTGAATGTGCCCTCCATCGTGACGGATGAAAACGGCAAGCCTGACCTTAATGCAATCAAACTTGGCAAGGTCATCGGCATGGATGCTGGCATCGCCGTAGGAGGCCTCATCACTACGATTAAGCCGAAACAAATCGGGCCAGACATGGTTGACTGGCATGAAGCAGTATACGCCTATTCCAAGGATGGCGGAAGCGAAACCAAGCTGTTCAAAACGACCGCTACCAAGAGCACTCGTGACGACCTGGTGCGCCTCTGCGATGAATATGCCGAAGGACGCTATACGCTTATCGGAATGTTCACGCTCGGCCTCCGTGATGGAGCGCCCACCGATGAAGCACATGGATGGATTCCCTCGTGCGACCCGTGCGCAAAACTCTTCGCGTGGATGCAACACAGGCTAGACGAAAACGGAAACCAATTTTACAACAAGGAACAGCTTTCCATTATCGGACATACAAAGGTATGGAGAAAGTTTATCCGTCAGCAAATCGCCAACCGTCGTCACTACTTCGCAGAACAGGCGAAATGGGATGTCTGCCACGACACCATTACCGAAGTGTTCGCAGACATGTCCCCCGTCGCATCCGAACTCCGTGCGGAATACGAATCGCTCGCCGACAAAATCCGTGTCGAAAGCACGTTCATCCTTTCGACCAGCCTGCTAAACACGAAACGCTTCGGACAGGCATCAGTCATTTCCATGGAGAACCTGAACCTCAACAATGTGGAAAAGGGAAGCAAGTTCACCTCCCTCTACTCGACCGTGAAGAGGGATTGGAACATGGGCCCGATGCAAGGATGCAAGCTGAACTCTGGAAAGAACAGCAATGTCGCTGTAATCACGTTCGACCACCCCGTTAAAAAGCGCGATGTGTTGGCGAACTGTAAACAGACCAAGCACTGGAACGTGCCAGACGACGTGAAGGTCGAAGGAAATGTCGCCACCATCACGTGCACCCCTACAAAGGAAGGGGCCCGTTGCCGAGACAGTGAATGGGCCGACCATTATGTTAAGAACGCCATGCATATCGCCCTCCTCAAGAACGATGTCGAACGCATCGTCACCCGTCGTGGAACGCTGTTCAAGGCCGTGCCTTCAAAGATGACTTCACAGACATGCCATGCGTGCGGCCACAACAAGTGCTCCAAGAAGGACGAGACCCTCACCATGGAACAGTGCCTAACAAAGAAGCTGAACTACCGCCAAGGCAGAGTGTTCGTTTGCGGAAACCAAGAATGCACTATGCACGGCAGAATTCAAAATGCAGACACAAATGCCGCATTCTGTATTCGAAACCGTGTGAAATTTAAAGACACCGAGTTCTCCAAGTCGTTGAAAGAGAAGTAGTTATGAAAAGCCAGGTGAACATACTCTCATTCAGAATGGTATGAACACCAGTCGATTATCTGGGCCATTTTGCCTCCTAGGTGAACATACTCTCATTCAGAATGGTATGAACACCATGTATGACGATATAGGCAGCGCGGCCCAGGGTGAACATACTCTCATTCAGAATGGTATGAACACCAAATACATTTCCGCCCGTATGTTTCCGTATGGTGAACATACTCTCATTCAGAATGGTATGAACACCAAAAGGAACATCCAGTCGTTCCTCGTAAGGGGTGAACATACTCTCATTCAGAATGGTATGAACACCATGGCGAAGAAGTATTACTACGAGTTTAAAGGTGAACATACCTTCATTCAGAAGGGTATGAACACCATTCCCCTATGATGTTTGGGGCCACCTGTGGTGAACATAGTCTCATTTAGAAGGGTATGAACACCAGACCGAAAAAGAAAAAGACGGTGAAATAAGGTGAACCTACTCTCATTCAGAAGGGTACGAACACTTAACCGCCATTCATAAACGGGCACAACAAGGTGAACATATCCTCATTCAGAAAGGTATGAACACCGAGCGCGGCCTTTACAGCAACATCCGTATGGTGAAAATAGTCTCATTCAGAAGGCTATGAACACCTTGAAGTCATCTATGGTGAACATGAGGTGAACATACCTTCATTCAGAAGGGTATGAACACCAAGTTCATTCTCGGATAGTTTCAAAAAATGTTTCAACCCCCCTTGACAGGTTCCGTTTAATTATGTATATTATTCATGTCAATCAAGGAAACCAACCAAGGAGCGACCATGAAAAACTCGGAATTTATTAACAGCAAGATGATTCAAGGCCACCGTTATGAGCAACGATTCGAAACCATCACGGAAGGAATCCGCTTCCCAGAAGATTTGGACAGACAATTGACCGATTTCGCAAAGACCCATATCGTCGTATCCCTTACCCCCTATGTCCATGAACCCCGTGTCAGTATCATCGTGGAATACCTCGCTGACTTGACAGAGGAACGCATCAATCGGATGTGCGACGACTACCTCCTGACGATGGCCAGCAGGGACCTGCACGAAAAGAAGGAACCCAGGTCGAAGGAAGAACTGAGAAAGGACCCCGAGTTCATCCAGTTCAAGACCTGGTGCGAAGACCTTGTACAATGGGAAGATAAGAACGACCTTGCGGGCAAACCCTTTTTCGTCGGAGGGGGAAAAATCCCCATGCCCCCACTCCTCGCCGAACTTGTCGAAGACCGAGATAAAGAAAAGGTCGAACTCTACAAGAAACTCTTCCCCGAATACACCATGAGAATCCATGAGGCGAAAGTGGCCTATTTCGCCAAAAAAGATGCCCAAGCTATCGTTGTAGATTAAACTTAATCCAGTTAAAGGAATTAAAAACAATGTCAAAAACAAAAACTATTGGAAAGATAATCGTCTTTGCGATTGTATGTGTGTTATGGGTAGTTGTCTCCTGCAAATACCTTAGCAAAGCGCTGGATGCCCCCGATGCAAAAGCCAAGGAAAAACAATCCACGGAAACCCATGCCGAAATCTATATCCCCGTACCCAAGAACTCCAACCGCAGTGGCTACTATCTCTGCAGCAAGTACATGGAAACCCAGATTACATCCCCGCACTTCGAATGCTTCGGGTCTCTCTACTCCTGCAACGGCATGCCCGTTGTCAGGTGCGCCGATGGAACCGCCTATTTCAACCCAACCGATTTGAAACTCGACGGGGCCCAACTATTTAACCACAGCCAGATTTTCCCAATGAGGTAACAACGATGTCAAGAAGCACACAAGAACTCGAATACGACTTTAAAAAACACATGGGCGAACCCGTTAAAATCCGCCTCGTCCATGACTTCCAAGACGAATACGCAATGGAATTCTGCCTCCTGAACGAAAGACCCTGTTGGAATCAGGTTCAGCAGTATTTCCGTACTATAGACCATACCTATGAACCTGGTTCAGGATGGGGTAGCAGCGGTGTATGGAGTACCCGTTGGTTCAAGGTCAACGACCTCGACCACGCCAAGAAGATTCTTGAATATTACAGGGGAAAAATCAATACGGTTGCCGATATCTACAGCCTCTTCATTGAAAAGGGCGTCCGTGAGCGTGAACGAGATATGGAAGCCTACAAGAAGTATAAGGAACATCTCAATTCAATCCCCGATACAATCGAATAGGTAGGCTATGTACCCCCAAAGTGGTGTTCTGTATACATAGTGGTTGACAATCGTATGAAATTTATCTATATTCCTTATATAGGAGAAGTCTGGTTCATTTAGAAGCCATAAAACACCCAAAGCAACACTTTGGGGGGACAACGCCAATCAGGAAATCAAGGCCGATATCGACTTCGATTTCTCCATCTTAACCGCAGAAGCGGTGGCCCCAGTTTAACCAAGGAGCAAAACCAATGCAGCTAAACCTAAACCAACTCATCGACCAACTTACCCGCATCAGGGACAAGTACGACGCCGGTGAAGCCCTCGTCGAAACACGCTACGAAGAAGATATCGACCTCGTTGAAGAAATCATCACGTCCCAAGTTATTTCAGTTGAAACTCCCCCCAAGTTGCAACCCAACAAGGTTATCATCAACATGGATAAACCCAGACCGAAATACTACTAGGAACAAACCAAAATGGATTCAACTAAACTGAATTATATCACTAGGGATAATGTCGCCTACTTTGCTATAATCTCCGTGTCCTGCTACCTGTTTGACTACGAAGAACGATACGAGAAGGTCACTGCCGAAGTAGTGCTGAAAGATGGCACCAAGATTCCGTTTGATGTCCCTGTATTCACCGACATCAAGACCATCTGTCACCCCCACACCCTGTTCTACGGCGGCGAACGTTATGTGATTGACATTATGCCCAACGATGATAAAACCCATAAGGCGAAATACAGGGCTGTCATCCGCCAATGCTACGGCCCCGAACACCCTATCGTTGTATATGGGAACATTGTCGTTTTCAACTAGGAGATAACCCATGAGAGTAGAAGCTGAACTCCCCGTTTCCCCTTCCTGGGGCGAACCGTCCCTCCCCGTCAAAGGCCCCCTGAACGACATCCTTGCCAAACGTATGGTAAAGGAAGCTCAAGACAAAATGGAGAAACCTATGTCCGAACCCAAAAAATCAAAAAATGTTTCCATCCCAGAACAGGATATCCCCCCTGTCGATGACCTGTCCTATTCCCTCGTCAAACTCTACTTCAAGGTCAATACCACATCCCGTGATGACGAAGAAGATGATGACTATGACCCATACCTCCTCCAACGGGATTACTTCCCCGAACTCCTCTGGGCATTCTCCATGACCTACATGGGTAACCACTTCCCCAACAAGGCGGAAGACCTCCCAGAAGGCGTCAAACCCGCCCAGCACTACCTCGTTTACTCCCCCACAGAAGGAATCCTCCTCTGCGTAGGCTACTACTTCAAGAACAGCATCCTCCAACGCTCGTCGGCAGAATACTTCAAGGATTGCCTCAAAAAGATTGTCGATAACATTGACGGCCAGTTCCTCGACGGCTGGGGTGAAAACGGATTCCAGTTCAAGCACAAGGATAAGTACATATCCGCACACTTCGAAAGCACAGTCCGATTTGTCATCGCCGATGTATTCAATGTGGATTCCCTCCATGTCAGATGGGATTCAATCGAAGAGATTGACAACCTAGACTGGATGCTCTCCTATAAGGCCTACTACTGGCTCTATCAACACCAGAGATATAGTGACCAGTCCCAAGACCAACTGGATTACCTTACAAAACACAAGGGAAACTACTTCTTCGCATAAACCCAAATTGTTTAGAAAGGAGTAATAATGGTACTTGAACAGTTATATCAGTATCTCGGCAGCTATATCCGCAATGGCTATGGACACCTGAATGTAGAAGTTGAGAATGCGTTTGGAGAAGGCGGCGACCTTAATTCCATCAGTATTGCAGATGATGGAAAGACAATCTTTCTGAAAGAGTCACCTGGCCCTCAGTTTTTTGAAGGGGGACTGTATGATGTAGATGCCGATAGTTTCTTTATCGCCAAAAGAGCTACAGGTGAAGAAGGCCCTGGCATCCATGTGGGTAACCCCATCCTTGAACGTGACGAAGGAAACAAGATGATGCATACGATTGCTGGAATTCCCGAGAATGCCAGGTTTACTGGAATAGTTGTACCTTTCAGTATTCTGGGAAAGGGTGAACAGAAAGTAGATAGTCTTGAGTAAACCCTATGTACAACCAGACAGCAAAAGTCATCAAACAGCTGACAAAGGAAAATGTAAAGGCTATGGAGCAGGAAAGCGCCAAGTGGCGTAATGCTCCTATACCCGCTTCCGAAAAGCTGATGCTCAAACAGGAACGACAAGATTCTTCCACCATGGAAAGATTCAACAGGCTGCTATCCAAGTTCGATGCGGAATATAATAGGCTACTTGACAAATTGGGAGAAGAATACAAGAAATTCAACTCCGATACATACCGTAATCAACCTTCCTCTCACTGGTATTCATGGTGGTCGATGTATGCTTAATAGAAGAAGGCGGCAATAAACCCCTATGATAAAATCCCCCGAGATTGACTCTCAGGGGATTCATCATTTAAGGAAGAAATCTCATCGCTTCAGTATCTTCTTGAATGTCTTGTTAATACTCTCTATATTCTCGAACATTTCACTTATGGCTATCATCACGCTAGTAGAGGTAAGGGTGCACGTCTCCACATAATCCCTGTCCAGTCTCCTTACTCCCCCAAAGTTGTAATAGTTCGGAAAGTAAAAACGGCTGCACTTGGAGTTCTCCCACCCGAGGGAAAGAAAGGAACTGACTTCCTTGAACTCACCCTTCTTGGTATACTCTATTGAAACACAGAGGTAACCGTACTTCATGTACATGTAGTAAACACCCTTGCATAACCCGTCCTCGATAAAACCCTGCTTCTTCAAATACTTGCGGAAAACACTAATTTCTTTATCGGTTGGCTTAACTGCCATGGGAAACTCCTTGCTTTAATTAACTGTATTACCAATATAACAATTCTCCCCCTGTCTGTCAATATAGTAATAGAAGAAAATTAAAAATTATTTTCCATCCCTGGGGGGCAGCGAAGCTGCCCCCCAGGTTTTCACAAAAAATCAAAAAATATTTTGAACCCTAGAAAAATCAAAAAATATTTTGAACCCTAGAAAAATCAAAAAATATTTTGACTTCGTTCCAAACCCCCTGTTTTAAAATTGGCCAAAAAACGCAAATTTCGCCATAGGTTATTACCCAGACCGATACGTTTTTAGGACGTATGAGCGGCGCGGCGCTGTTATAAAATGAATTGTTTTGAAACTGATTTAATTATGTATATATTGGAACTGGGCTGATAAAGAAGGGGTTGAACCTAACCCTCGTGTGTCTCAACAGGTTATCAACAGGTTTTCTACAGGGTTTCGACGGCGGTTTCACCCTCTTTTCAACACCCATGGTTTTCAACAGGTTATGAACAGGGTTTTCAACAGGTTTACAACACCTTTATGGGCGAACAGTTGAACACAGCCGCCAGGTTTTTGCCATGGATTTTGACAGGGGTTTCGAACATTGTTTCAAACGGTTGATTTCATCAGGGTTCATAACGAAGTTGTAACCCAATGTTGAAACCCGAGTTGAAAACTGGGTTGAAACCCATTGTTGAAACCTTGTTGATAGAGTGTTGATAAATGGGGAGAAGATATCAACAGGTTATCAACAGGTGTGAATAGATTGTGGAGAGGTGGGAGGCTGGGGGGACGCTGGGGCCCCAGGGCATGGGTGATAACCTAAGTTGGAAATCATTGTATGTAAAACTATATTTACATATACAGAAAAGGGGGACGCCTGACGGCGCCCCCCTTTTGAGCCATGATGAAGGGATGGGTTTTAAGCCACGAGTTCCCTATAAAGGGATTCTGTGATGTATTTAGGTGCTTTCAGTTTGTCCACCATATCGAATGTTCTCTTGTTGGGGCGGAGGATACCGAACTCACCCGACTTGTAGAAATAGAGCCAAGCGTCGAGGTTCATAAAGAACATTGCCACATAGGTTCTATTACTGATGGTTTCGTTCTCGGTGGTAACGGGGTCATTATCATCTACGAAGATACCATTGGGGGTAAAGAAGATTTTGTGACCATAGATAGAACGGGTTTCACCCATGGTTATGAACTTGTTGGAAGCCCCTATGAGAGTATTCTTTGCTGCGGCTACTACCTTATTCCATATAGAGTTCATATTGGTGGCAGAAACGATGTTCTTACCGAACTTGTAGGAAGCCTGGTTTAGAATCCATTTGGTGATAATGATTGACTTTTTGGTAATGCATTCCCTAGAAAGGATATGGGCTGTGAGGTTCAGGATAGAGAGCATATTTGCGATGCCTTCTACGAGGTAGCCCGACTTAGCCCCAGTGAACTTATCGGAGATGTATGCATCGTTGAGGTTCACATAGGTAGGGACGAAGATGTTTCCCTTATGGTGTTCGATAGAGGGTCGTTCGATTTCCTTGAATATGTCGATGTCATCGTGGTAAGCGGTTGCCACGAAATTAGCGACCTTGTATGCATCAAGGACATTTGGTTTATCCTGGTCTAGGATTTGATACACGATGTTGCAGACCGCCTGCAAGTTCTGTGTTGCGGTGCGGAGAGCGTTGAGAGTGAGTTGCTCTTTGATGTAGGCCATAGCATCGGCACGGTCTTCGAGGAGCATAGTCTTCACTGCGGTTTCGGGTTTGCTGATAGGTTTTGTGTTCATCATGGTGTTAGCCTCCTCTAGTATAAATATACATAATTAAATACGGAAGCGGAGAAAAAATCATAAAATTTTTCACTTTTTTGAAAAATCAAAAAATAAAAAAAATAAAAATTATTTCAGTTTGCGTACGACCCTTTCGAGGTAGTCGATAAAATAATGATTTATGGCCTCGGAAGTTTTCAGGGGGATAGTAGCGGAGGTTGCCAACCTGATTGAGTTGTGGTTGGACTTGTTGAGGTAGGCTACGGTTCGCAACGAGGTGTCGATACAGAGGTCTTCGCCATCGGGTTCCAACGGTGCTATGACGATGCGTCTGCCTCTACCCTCTTTGCGGATGATGGTTTCGGCCCTGTTGGCGACCTGTTCGAAGTAGGTGGTTGAGCCATCGGTTTCCATCCTCTTTGCGGCATCGTTGAGTTGGGCGACGATGAAGTTGGGTGTTTCAATCATGTTGGTATCCTCCTTGTTTCAGTCTGTGTTTCGAGCGGGGTTGCCAACCCCATGATATAATATAGTTAATTAAATGGTGATTGTCAAGTTGAAAGTTGTGTAAAGTTTTGGCTACAGGAGATGGGGGAAAATCATATAGGGGGGGGATAGAACGGTGGAGGCGAGGCTGGTGTGGGGTGATAACGTAAGTTGGAAATCTTTTTGGGAACACGAGAAAGGCCTGATGTACAGGCCTATGGGATTAGTGGGTGGATTGGAAGTGGAGGTGTTCGTTTGGTGTATACTGGCTTTCCCAAATCACCTTGTATTCTTTTGGGAGGGTTTGTTCTAGGATTCGGACCACTCTTCTTCGTTCATTGAGGGGCAGGTCATTCATTCTGATATCGACTGCTTGTCCATATCGGTGTTTGGACCATTTGTCATGTCTACTGAAAGAGTCATGTGCTGATGTGATGGTAGGTGAGAAGTCTTCACCGAACTGGCTTTTGAACACTTTGATTACATATACCAGGCCGTGTTCGAGCTGCGGGGTAAGTTCCATTACGACACCTGATTTTTGGAAGGTATTCTCCATGATGTAGTCATGGTTCGGTCCTGATTGGACGGGGACATCGTAGTTAAATTCTGTTTGTGACGGGGTTGTGTTGTATTCCCCATCATCAGCAGGATAAGTTACATCTGTCCTGGCTTTCGGGTGTTCATCAGGGGTATATGGGTCGAAGATGAGTTTGCAGCCCACGATGAGCATGACGATAATCATGCAGAGGGCAAGGAAGCATTTGAACAGGTTAACTAGGCATCCCATGGTGGACCTCCAATTGGAATAGGTTTAGAATTCTCGTGTTGCGGCGACTTTCCAAGCGGGGAGAGTCGGGTAGAGTTTTCGGGCATCTTCCTTGGCCTTTGTGTCAAAGAGTTTGAAGTTAGCGATGACGAATTCGGCTTCGTTGAAGTCTTCGGCAGGGAGTTGGCTGAACGGCTTGGCAGTAAGGGTCTTGAAGTTGCCAGGAACAGGAGATGTTTTGCAGCGCTTGACAAACCAGATGTTGTCCTTGTTGTGGCAGGACTCGGGGGTTCCCTTACAGAATGTGTTGAACTGGCTGATTGCCTGTGCTTTTGTGTTGGCAAGGACAATCCCGTTTACGACGATGACTCTTTTTTCCATGGTGTTATCTCCTTGTTGTTTCTCCTATAAATATACCCAATTAAATGCGGGATGTCAATAGGAATTTGTGTAAAGTTTTGGTTACTGTTTGAGGTTGATGCTGAGGTTTGTGGTGAACTGTTTCTGTTCGAGTTTGAAGATGGTGGTATGGAACGTCGAGGGAATCAGGTTGGCGCATTTGAGGTCAGCCGTGAGGAATTCCACCATGTTGTTGATGGTGGCTGTATCGACGGTTTTGTTCTTGGGTGCTTTCCGTTTGAAGTTGATGATGAGGGTAAGGATAGAGTGGTTGACCTTGTGCTTGACCTTTCCGACGGAAAGGACGGTATCACCGAACTTTGTCATAAGGTCGTTTTTAACGAGGTTGCAGACCTTGTTGAAATCGATGGGTTCAATCCCTGTTGTAGCCTTGTTTGAAATCATGATGTTAACCTCAGTTTGATTCGTTTAACTTGTAGACATGGGTAGCGGAGTAGGTATCGTCTCCTGTGGGTTCCCCGAAAGGCATGACTCTGACCTGGGTAAAGCCGTTGTGTTCCATCACGTAGTCGAGGTAGAGGTGGTCATGTTTCCAGTCGCCCCAGTGTACATCGACAGTGACTTCGCCATTCGGGCGGATACCATATTCGTAGTGCAGGTCATTGTCCTTGAAGACCTTTGCTACTTTCAGTTCAATTTCAATTTTGTTTGCCATTGTTTAAATCCTTTGTTGAGACGTGGAGAAAGGGAGGGGCTAGCGGAGTGTGGGGAAGTTTAAAGTTTCGCTACCCCCTCCCTAATTTGCTCAGGTTTGAAAAAAATCAAATATTTTTCTTGCCTGCGATATCGGTAATCAATTCGATGTTGTACTGGACTTCCATCATAGAGATGAAGATGGAGATGTAGTAGCGGATGATTCTCTTGAGCTTGTCTGTCGAATTGTCGTCCTTGGTATATTCGGCGATGTTAAGGACATGGCCGCATACGCACTTTCTGCCCTGAGTGACACCGATGGAGAGGCATCCGTCGTAGTACTCTGCGGCGAAGAACTGCACCATGTGGTAGTCGGTCAGGAGGAACTCTGTCTTGTCGTCCTCTAAGGGGTGATTGATTTCCATCTTCACGCGGAACATGTTGCGGATGACGGCCCCGAGGGCGAACTTGATTTCAGTGGTGATATCCTCGTTTCCGAACAGGGTCTTATCGGAGTGTCGGAACTCGTTGATAGCAGGTTCGAATTCCTTGTCGAACTTCTTGAACCATTCATCCTTTGTCATCTTTGCCATGGTTAGACTCCTTTGTTTTTATACTGAAAATATACCTAAATAAAAATGGGTTGTCAATAGGGTTTCCAACTTTTTTGTGTAAAAAATCATTTACAAACTTCTGATGGAGACCTGGGAGACGGCGGGCAGTTTTAACAGGGGTGATAACCCAAGTTGGAAAAATAAAAAATAAAAAAAGAAAACCCCCGATGGGCTAGAAACAACGGAGGTATGCCTATGGCTGAGCAACCAAACGCCCATCGGGGGAGGAGGAATTACTTGTAAAGGTCGGGGAACAGTTCGAGTTGTCCGTAGTTGTTCCTCTTGTAGAGAGGGGTTTTCTTCGTGGGTTTCTTCTTGGTTTTCTTCCTGGTTTTGCCCGCGAGGGTTTTGAGCCTGTTGACAACTTCCTTACGGGTTACACCTTTGAGGGAAGCGTTGATGGCATCGCGGTCTTCGACGGAGGTTCTGCGGACGGTGACGCGGACCTTGGTGGTTTCCGTCGGCTGATAGGTGACGGTGGAAATCTTGGGGTTGGGGCGGCGGCCACGGCTGAGGTAGTATTCGGCGAAGGTGGTTTTGCCGTAGACGGTATCCACTTCGACATCACGGGTTTTGATGTTGTAGCCGTCTTCACGCAGGTTGAAGATGCAAGCGGAGAGGCGGGTGATGTGGAGTTTGGCGAATGCGTCGAGGGAAGTGATTTTCCCGTACTTCTTGATGAATTGGAGGACGCGGGATTTTTGGTTGTTGGATGCTTCTTTGGAAATCATGGTTTACCCCTTTTTGTCAGATTTGATTTTTTTAAGAGTTTTTTCGATTGCTTCAATCACGCAGAAGTCGCAGATAGCGAAGTCGAAAGCGTTTTCGTCACGGATTTTGAGAGAGCCGTCGAGATAGACTTCGATAGGAGCAACCCCATCTTCATCAAGATTTTTGGTTCGCCAGCAGTCGATGGTCCAGCACTTCTTGTCGGTGTCGAAGTAATCGTGGCGGACTTCGGAGTAGAACGAATTTTTCTCGCCTTTTGATTCGTGGAACCACTTGGACATAAGGTCAACACAATCATTGATGAACCGCCTTGCAGGGCAGAGGAAAATGTAGCGGAGTCCTTCGATTTTGAGCAGGGTTTCCAAATGTTTCTTGATGAACTTTTTGTCAATGCCGTTTGCAACGAGGGTGTCAACGAGTTCCTTTTTCGTTACGACCACCATGTTGTACTTGGTTACGACAGAGGCATATACAATATCGTCGGCGACTTTCGAGATAAAGTCGGTAATGGTCTCTTTCGAGATTTGGGGGTTTGTTTTGAGGAACGGGTTGACTTTCTTTTTCAGAAAATCAAAAAGTGTTGTGGTGATTGCCATGATGGACTCCTTTTTGTTGTTTCTAATGATAATATAGATAATTAAAAAATAATTGTCAAGAGAAAAAAGAAAAAAAATTAGTCCTCGTCTTCACCATCATCGCAGCCCCACCCCTGATTTCTGTCATCAAGGGCGATACCCGCCTGTTCATACTTCATGGGGCGTTCTGTGATTTTCATGGGGTACTTCAAGATTTCGGGGGAGTTGTAGTTTCCATCCTGATAGGGGGAAACATTCGGGTCTTCTGGGGTGTAATACTTCTCGATAGCGTTGCTACGAGCCTCTTGAACCATGTCACTGTTCTTGGGATTGTACCCTTCGGGAAGCAAGCCGTTCCACTTGGCGAGTTCCTCGTAGGCATCGTGCTTCTTTCCCTGTTCGTCAAAGAAGTTGCCGTACCCATCGTATTCACGGCCACGCTGTTCGTTGTCCACAAAGAAGTAGCCCCCGCCAAATTCCTTGGGGATAAGCAGGTATGCCTTTGTGGTGCAGTTCTTTTGCGGTTTGATGCCCCTATCAAGCAGAGCGTTTTTTGTGTCGGCACAGCGCCAAGAAAATTGTCCCATGATATTGTCTCCTTAAATTGAATTAGATTGTGAAAGAGTTGATGTGGAAAACATCTTTGCGTTCATTTATGAGAACATTGCAAAGATTAACATATTCGGGAATAGTCACCATGACCGTGATGATAGAGCCGTCAGCAAGCCCCTGTTCAAGCATGGTGAGGAACTTCTTGCTATGCCCAATGGACTTGACGACCTTGCTCTCCCACGAGTTGTTATCGTCGGTGTTGTGACGGAACTCAATCGTGATGCTGTCGGGGCCGATACCGTTCTGCGGTTTAGCGTACGAGAACGACTGTTTAATTTCAGTCATGATTTCGTTAGCGGCTTCCTTGCGGTCTTTCGTCGGGTTCCAAAACGAGGGTGCAATCAGGTCATCATCGCAGTGGTCGGTTGTGTAGCAAACGGCCTGATAGTATGTAGTCTTTTTCTTTGCCATAGGGGTCTCCTTTGTTTCTGATATAAATATACCTAATTAAAAGGTGGTTGTCAATACCTTTTCCAACTTTTTTGTGTAAAGTTTTCGTTACAACCTCTGGACGGAAACGGTGGGGACGGCGGGCGAAGGGAACAGGGGTGATAACCCAAGTTGGAAATCCAGATGTTGTAAACGGAAACCCCCTATTACGAGGGGGCTAGGACTATGGGTTAACTTTTGGTTAGACGGTAAATTCTTCGATTTCGAGTTTCACTTCTTCATCGGCGGCGTTGCAGAACTCATTGCCCCACATACAACCGTCGATAGTAAATTCGTCCGCATCATCGGGGAAGGTGTCAGTCAAGATGTCGAAGATGCACTTTGCGGCCTTTTCACGGGTATAGAACACTTCGGTGATAATATCATGTTCGTGTTCGTAAGGGTGAAAGTGAAAGCCAGAAACAACAAAAATTTTTCTCTTTTTCTTTTCAGCCATGTTTATTTTTTCCTTTTTAGCCTTTGGCTTCTTGGGAGCATAGCCCGCCAAGTTTTCAAGGAAATCTTCAAGGTTGCCCGTATCGTCAGCAGAGGGCTGATTGAACTCCATCTCGAAATCCTTGCCCATCGTGTCGCCAACAGCCTCTTCACCTTTTCTACCACCGAGGCGTTCAACGAGGGTCACGCCATCGGTGCCTGCATAGTAGTTGAAATGGTGCTTACGCTTGTTGCAAGTGATGGTGACTTCACAGAAGATGTATTCGTCACATTCGGTATCGTTCACACGCAATTCTTCAATTTCACAGGTTGTGCCTTTTGGTGCGTGTTGTGCCACCTTGGTTTTGAACCATGTTTCATTTTCACGGCATTCCTTGATGGTTTCTTCATTAAGGGTCTTTGTATCAAGCATAGGTTGTCTCCTTTGTTTCTATTATAAATATACATAATTAAATGTGTGTTGTCAATACCTTTTCCAACTTTTTGTGTAAATTTTGATTTACAATCTCTGGGAGGAAACCGTCGGGGACGGCGTGCGAAGGGAACAGGGGTGATAACCCAAGTTGGAAATCTTGTTGAAACAAAGTTAAACCCCCTGTGAGGGGGAGTTATTTTATTCCTCAGCAATTTCTTTGACGATTTCGTCAAGGGCTTCCTGGTCGAATTTACAGGACTTAGTGTAGATGCCAAAACTATTGGTTCGTGTAACCGTGACCGAGCAACCAGAGCCTATTATGCTGTTATTGAACACGAAGTTGAAATACCATGTTCCGTGTGCAGGGATGTTTTCAAGGCTGTAAGCGACTGTAACGGATAAGAGGCCTTCGTTGAAAGTGCGTTCCGCTTTGGCGAGAACCCTTCTGGGAAAAACACCATCTGGGGTAACATTGAAGAGAGCAGAGGATGCGTAAAGTCCGATGTCAGAAATCGCTCTGGATGTTGCATCGAATGCTTTTTTAATGTCTTTGGTTACATTGATTTTTGCAGGCATGATAGACTCCTTTGTTTCTTCCTTTATAATATACATAATTAAATATGGTTTGTCAATAGGGTTTCCAACATTTTTGTGTAAAGTTTTCGTTACAACCTCTGGGTGGAAACCGTCGTGGACGACTGCAGTCGAGGCTAGGGTGATAACCCAAGTTGGAAATCCAGAGGGCAACAGGAAAACCCCCTCTTGCGAGGGGGCTTGGAGACAAGGGAAACTTACTTGTTAGGGTCAGCGATTGCAAACCTGTGGAGAAATGTCCTTGATGCTTTGTTGCAGGGGAACGGCTTGCGGTTTCCATTCCTGTCTTGCAAGAAGCACTTTACTGGAACATTGACCCAAACGCTCAAATTGGTTTCGTAGTGGTCATCTTTCGTTCCTTTACCAAGCACTTCATAGAAGCACGCACCAAGAGCAGTTTTAGCAGTGCCGTACACGGAAGAATCCATAAGGTTCAAGTCGAACATCTGCCCGTCAACCTTACCGCTGTGCCAAGTGTCTTCAAGGTCAGGGCATTCACCTATCTTTTCGGCGATTTCAGGGTTCCACTTAATTGTTTTCTTATTTGGGCGAACAATCTCGTAGAAATACCTGTCCTTTCTCCCACGGGTCTTTATGACATGGAGTTCAGCACCCTTGAAGACTATTCCAAGCAGGGCGATAGTAGGATTAGGTTCTGTTGCCATATTTGTCTCCTTTTGAAAAATGAAAAATTAAATTTATTTTGCCGCCTTGATAGCATCAAGCACGACAGAGTGAGTGTGCGACTGCTTCGTAAGGTCATCAATGAAATTGCCGATTCCGTTGCTATCGACCAGTTCGTAGTATTCGCTATCCCAAGTGTAGTAGCAACCTGCTACATCGAAGTCAACATAAAGGTAGCAATCCACATCAAGAACACCAGAGCCACCGCATTCGGAACAGGTTTCTTCATGACTGGAATGTTCGCCATCTTCGTCTTCATCTTCGTCTTCAACCATGATGTAGCCAGAGCCGCCACATTCGTTGCAACCCTTGCTCATGGAGATTTCGGACACTCCCTTTGCGATGAACTCTGCGGCTTTAATAGCCTTGTCAGCATCGTTGGTATCGGCCAGTTCCTTTTTGAGTGCATCTACCCATGCGTCAAACGAGCCGTAGGCTTCAATCACATCGTCAACATAGCCATTGGAGCAAGCCTGCGACATACCGCCGTTGCAAATCTGATAGTGCAAATCTCCGAGCCAATCGACTGCGGTTTTCGTGCGGTCTTCAATACGCCACTTGATATGTTCGAGCAACCATTCTTCAATGTCGTAGTGGCCCATCTGCCACTGGTCAAGTTCAAGGATGCACTCCGCAACTTCGCAAATCACGTTATCCCACCAATGAGACGGGTCTGCGTTGCACATCTTTTCAATATGGGCGGAAAGCGTGGTGAGCATGTCTTCGTCAGAAGCCGTGCTGTAATCGGCCTTAAGAGACTCGTTCTCGTACCATTCAAGGATGGCATCACGCTTGGTAATAACCCAGTTGTCAATCTTCGGGTCATTACTCTTGTTGTTATTGTTAATGAACTTTCCCTTTTTCATGGCGTTATCTCCTGTTTTATATCCTAAATATACATAATTAAATATGGGTTGTCAATACCTTTTCCAACTTTTTTGTGTAAATTTTCATTTACAAACTTCTGGTGGAGACCGTCGGGGACGGCTGCAGTCGAGGCTAGGGTGATAACCCAAGTTGAAAATAAAAAAATAAAAAATGAAAATGCCCCCGATGAGGGGGCGAGAATTAACGGATGACTGCGAGTTGGCCTGCTCGGCCTTTTGAGTTGTACCGCCATTCAATGCGGTATCCTTTCCGTTGAACCTCACGGATAGCCGTGTCGATTTCGTTCTCGGTCGGGATGAACCATTCGTCGATATTCGGGTAGACTTCTGGGTTCGCATTATGGGCTTTCCTACAATCGTCCATCTCGCTCGTGCAACCGATTCCGCTTGTGTATGACGATGCGAAGCCGCGAAGGGTTCCGTTCTTGTCGGGGGAAGCGCCGCAACAGATATAGTGCACGTGGCGGCTGTATTTTTCCTCCCTCTTGGCTAGGACGAACGATGCGACCAGCATCTTAACATGACGCTCGAAGACTGCCTTTTCGGGGGTGTCTTCGAAGTTGGGTACTTCTGGAATTTCGTATGCCATGGTAATCTCCTTTATTTTGCCCAATGTGTTTCGTGTAGGCTTTTGAGTGCCTCATTTAACTGGGATTCTCTCTCGCTGTCAATTTGCTGTTCAATCTGTTCTTTCGTGTGGTCGATATAGGGGTTGTGATTTTTCCTATATGTCGCA
This sequence comes from Bacteroidaceae bacterium, assembly GCA_017529865.1. Taxonomy (GTDB): domain Bacteria; phylum Bacteroidota; class Bacteroidia; order Bacteroidales; family Bacteroidaceae; genus Colivivens. Next base: position 19,704 of record JAFXNA010000009.1, on the reverse strand, counting down.
AGGAAAAGCAAGACCACCGCAAGAACGATGATGACAAGCAAGAAGAACTGGGCGATGAAGTTTGTGATGCTCTCAAAAATCTTGCCGATGAAAGTGAACATGGTGGACTCCTTTGTTTCTATAAATAATATAGATAATTAAATATAAAATGTCAAGGATTTTTTTGTAAAGTTTTTGTTACGAAACTCCGCCTTTCTTCCATTCTTCCAATTCGCAGTCGAGGAAGTCAGGATTGATGCCGCAACGCACGAAGCAATCCCTAATCTCTTGCAGTTCATCAGCGGTGAAGCCCCAGAAGTTTGGAACAATGAACGCACAAGCGGAACAGTTGGCCTGCGAAGATGTAAGGTAGCCTTTCGGCGTACATTCAACGCAATTGCTGTTCTTCACGGATTTCCGTATGGTGGTCGCATCAAAAAACCAATCCATTTTAGCCTTTGATGTGAGTTTGTCGAGCAACTCCCATTCATGCTGGCTTATTGTAGTCTTGCGATGTGCCATATTATACCCTACCTGTTTAAGTTTCTATCCTAAATATACATAATTAAAATATGTTTGTCAATAGGGTTTCCAACATTTTTGTGTAAAGATTTCTATACAAACTGGGTCGGAAACTGTGGGGACGACTGGGCCCCAGTCAAGGGGTGATAACCCAAGTTGGAAATCAAAAAATAAAAAATAAAAATGCCCCCAATGAGGGGGCGACTACTAATGGGAACTGCAATAGATTACCTTGACACCAGGGCGGTAACACTTTTTGCAACGCTCACAGGTTATAGCATGATTTAGTTTGCCGTTCACATACGCCCTGCAATGGTCGGTGGCGTCAATGTAGGTTTCGCCGTCATCATATACGAAAGCGTGAACATTCGGGTAATGGGCCACCTTGAAATATTCGTTCACACCATGTTCATGCCAGATTGAAAAATTGATATGGAAATTCTTTGGGAGCGGGTTATTCTCGATGAATTCAACCGCCAGATTGAACCGCTTTGTGTACAGGTAGAACGTGAAATTGGGGTGCAACAGAGCGAGGGAAACCCACATTTCAAGTTCCTGCAAATTTTCAATGTCGCCGCTTTGATTGATACGCACAACATTGAAACGCTTTGTGACGGACAGTTGACGGTGCAGGTCAGCAAACACCTTCGACGGACAGGTGCGAAGCCCTATCGTATTGACAGCGTGTCCATACATGGCGGTCTTTGGATAACGGCGGTAAGACTTGTTTACATAGCAGTCTTTGGTGCAGTAGTCGCAATCCTTACAAGTGCCACGCACACGCTTTTCAAGACGGGGGATGTAAAGAAGGTCAGAACCTTTGAGGGTAGACCAACTGGCCACACCTTCGCCCAACTTGATGTTACGACCGATGTTAAAGTGATAAGTGTATTTCTGAGGGTTGAATTTTTTTGCCATAAATAACTCCGTTGTTATAACAATAATATAGATAATTAAAATGGATTAGTCAAGATAAAAGTCAGATTTTTTGTGTAAATTTTGTTAAACATTATTTTATCGAATTGCCTCCGCCTGCGGCGACGCTGGAAAAGGGTGATAACCCAAGTTGAAAATCTGGTTTAAACAAAAGTTAAAACCCCCTCGGTCAAGAGGGGGTTGTGGGTAGTGTTTCTAGTCCTCCGCTTTCATACGGTCATTGTACTTGATGCCTGCCTTTGTAAGCAGGGCAATACCAGCCTTATATTCATCGTCTTCAAGGCCACCGTCGAAACTCCATTTGATAAGATAGCCTGCCGATTGCAGAACCATAAGCACCGCCTTGACAGCCGCATCGTAGTTCTCTCGGCAAGTCTTGCAGAAGTAACCCATGTCGTCGTGCAAATCAAGGTAAAAGTCCTCGCCCGTGTCATCGGAATTGACATTGAACATAATGCAGTCTTTGGTTACGGTAGGCTTTTCGTCCCGATTGCAGTAGCCTGTAACAAGGCGTTCCTCATAGGTTGTTTCGTAGGTTGACAAAATCTTTTTCACCTTGCCTATGACGGACGGCGAAAATTCATTTTTGCAGGGTTTGATGTGAAAATAGTTCGTGTATCCCATTTTTGACTCCGTTGTTTAGGTTTCTATATCTATAATATACCTAATTAAAATGGTTTTGTCAATAGGTTTTAACGATTTTTGTGTAAAGAATTCGTTACAAACATTGGGTTAAACCATTGTTCAAACTCCTGATGACGCATGCACGCGGGCCCCAGGCCAGGGGTGATAACCCAAGTTGAAAATCAAAAAATAAAAAATAAAAATCCCCCTCTTTCGAGGGGGTCAGGAGTCAGGCGAATGAGTTATTCTCTTATCTGTTTCGGGTAAACCTTATCTACGAGTTCCAACAACTTGTTATGGAGTTCGGCAGGTAAGTATTCCTGTGAGCAGATTTCAGCGGTCAAGGTTTCTCTCTGTTCCTTGATTTCCGCTTTTTTCTTTTCAACTTCTTTCAAAATCTTTCTTGTAAAGGAGCGGCCAAATTTCACAAAATCTTTGCGGTCATCTTCGGTCATCAAGGTTGCCGATTTATTGATTTCCTCGATGTTCTTTTTGGCAGTCGGGACAATTTCGTTCAAGAACCGTTCCTTGTAGGCAGTCATACCCCTTTCATCCCAATAGGGGTCAGGTTCAAACCACTTGCGTTCATCGTTGCCCATATCGTGGTCGGCAAAGTTTTCTACGCTAAGGATAGGGGGGACTTTGCCATCCTTGTCTTTGTATTCGTTGTCAACAAAGGCATACTTGATGTTAGCCTTGTTTTCACCGAACTTTTTTTCGGGGTCATCAAGGGTAATGTCAAGGTAGATAAACCCGTGGTTTTCGGCCTGGTCGAAAATGTCGGCTTTTTCGTTGGCGTAACCCCGCATAACATCATTGACCGCATCGGGAATGAGGTCTACAGGGTCGAGAATGTCTTTCATGTCGAAGTTGATAGCAAGATACCGCTTGAACTTGTCTGTGGTCTCTTTGCTAACAGCGTGTTCGCCATGCCAACCGCTAATGTCGCTATCCACAAATTCGATAGCCGAACGCAGACGGCTAATCATGCGTTCACCATAGCACCATTGATAGTAGAGACCAAAAAAGGTCGCCATTTGGTATTTCTTGTCGCTACTCCGCTTTTTAGCACGAATGCGAACAAAGATATTGCTTCTTTCACCCATAATAAATCTCCGTTGTTAAGGTTTCTATGTATATAATATAGTTAATTAAATCTTGTTTGTCAATAGGTTATGCCCATTTTTTGTGTAAACTTTTTTTCATACTTGTTTCCCCTCGACGCTCCTCCTGCGGGCGAAGGCGTAGGGGTGATAACCCAAGTTGAAGATTCGGTTGAGGCAAAATAAAAGCCGTGTGGAAATGTGTTGTGGCTAGGCTGTGTGATGGCCTAATTTTCCACACGGCAGGGGGCAGGGAGACCCCCGATTTTTACAGGTGCATCAAGCGTTGTTCAACCAATGCGAGGTCAACTGATGCCAAAGCCACCTTGAACATACGTTCTTTTACAAGGCTAGGGCAAGGCTTTTCAGTAAGGATGCTTACATCGCAGATTGTTTCCTGATGCAGAATTTTCTCTTTGCCCTTATGTTCACGGACGATTTTCCAAACGATGCCGTCTTTGGATTGAGAAAAACGGGTATCGTAATGGATATAGTCCAATGAGTTCATGCAGGGAGTGATGCTTATTGTGAAGCCGCAACTGATAGGCTTTGCGAACCCGCCGCTATATCCCATTGACATATAGCCGACCTGAAAGCAAACTCCAACGTGCTTATAATCGTAGTTTGCATCAACTTGTTTTTGCCATTCGTTGATTAACGCAGTAATAGCAAGGATGTTAGACTTTCGGAAAATCATTTTTACCCCCTATTTAAATTTTCTTTTCTGTATTCAGCAATCTTCTTTACGAACCTGATAGCAGTTTGCTTGCTCTTGAAGAACAAGTCGATAAGGCACTTGATGTCGTCCTCGTCATACTCGGCAGGATAGCAACGCAGGAACATACCCCTTTGCCCTGCAACGGAAACGGCTAAGTCCATAAACGCATACTCGGGAACATCTAGGGTAGAAGCCGTGTCCTCTGTGCACAAGCATTCGCATCCATTAAGGGTGAAACAGACAGTCCATCCAGTATTCCACTTGCAGGTATCTTTTGCAAGAGACTCCTCGACAACCCCGACAGGACACTTGCCGTGCTCGGTCTCAATGTCCATAATGTATATAGGCTTTTGTTTACGCATTGTATAAACTCCGTTGTTTTTTCTATGTATATAATATACCTAATTAAATTGGCTTTGTCAATAGGTTTCCAACATTTTTTGTGTAAAGTTTCTATTACAATCGACGAAGGAGACCGTCGGGACAGCTGCAGTCTGAACACGGGTGATAACCCAAGTTGAAAATAGTTGAAACACAGTTGAAAACCCCTCTTGCGAGGGGTTGTATCAGAGGGGTATCTGAATTAGAACCAAGCCACCCTAACGTAATTTGACTTATTCGGAGTTTCTTTAAGCCAAGTTTTGAACAGGTCAACCACATCTTCCTTGTGGTAATCGTGGTCGGGGTCGCCCCATTCTTCTTCGCACTTCTTGTCCCATTCTTCCTCGGTCAACTTGTCGAGTTCGTCAACCATTGTCTTGAACTTGTCTTTGTCGAACTCCCAGATACAACTATCGCAGTTGAATTCGCCGCCCGTGTAGGAATCATCAATGTAGTCCGAGGTAATTGCAATCAGGAAATTCTGACCCCAAGAGAGACCGCATGAACCATACTTGACTTCATACTTTGTTAGAACGTGTGCCCTTACTGACATAATATCCTCCGTTGTTAAGGTTTGTTGTTTCTATGTATATAATATACCTAATTAAATTGGTTTTGTCAATAGGTTACTCCAATTTTTTGTGTAAAGTTTTAGATACAATGTTGGCACCGGGTTCCACTCGTGCTCCACCCGGGTTTCCAGGCTGAGGGGTGATAACCCAAGTTGGAAATCTTGATGGAAGCATAAGAAAAGCCCCCCAAGCGGGGGGCAACCCAGGTGTCAACCCAGGTTTAGGCCACGTTTACAGCCTTGATGGAACCCACGATGTCAAGGATGTTGTTCATGGGCTTGAAACAAGTGTTCATGAACTGAGAGTCATCGTAGCGACCCTTACGGATGCTCGTATGGGTGATGTAGTCGGTGTAAGCGTTGACCAAGCCCCAAGCGTTGCCCTTGTGGTTTTGGTTGTCGTTTGCGTCGAGCATCTTGACGAAAGCGCTCTTTTGACTTGCAAGCACCAACTTTGCACGTTCATCCGCATTAGCGGGAGTCGGGAACAACATATTGACTGCGAGTTCCGTTTCGCTCTTGCTGAGTTTGATGCCTGCGAACTGCGTTGCAATCTCGTTGAGTTTGCCCATGTAGTTCGCAACGCCCTTCAAGACAATCTTCGCTTCTTCCATGCGTTCATTCACCCTTGCCGAATGGCGGATGTTAATGGTGTTCGCAACATGGCTGAAAGCGAAGTTGAACTGGTTCTGGCAGACCACACGGAGCGGGGTGATGGCTGCCGAGAGTTGATACTTTCCGTTGAAAGAGTTGCGGAAAATAACGTAGGGCTTGAAAATGTCGCCGAGGATGTCAACATCGGGGAGTTCAGCGATAAGGTAAATCATGCCTGTGTGGGTCATGCCGCCCTTGACGAACTTCAAGCCGTCGCTGATGTAGTCAACGAAGCCGAAGCCATCGCGGTTCTGCACCACCTCGTACTTTTCGCCCACGGTTCCCAGGATGTGCTTGCTGACCTCGCCCTTGCTGTTTGTGGTGGTGTAGGTGTTTGCCACCATGTCGGGAATGCGGCTACCGTCAGCGAGGTAGAGGGCTTCTTTCTTCACCTCGTAGTTGAGTTTTGCTTTGGTGAGTGCATCTTCAACAGCGGTGCTGTCAAGGGTTGTTCCGATGTTTGCCCAAGATGCGATTCGGGGAAGGGAAATGATTTCAGCCATAAGGTATCTCCTTGTTGTTTGTGGTTTGTTGTTTGTTTTTAAATTACATAGTTAAATATAACTAATTGGATTTGGTTTGTCAAGAGGTAAACCGAATTTATTTTAACTTTTTTTGGCCTCCGCATGCGTGCGACGCTGGAAGGTGGTGATAACCCAAGTTGGAAATCTGGTTGCGACAAAGATAAAACCCCACCCAAAAGGGCAGGGTGGTGGTGGTTATGTTATTACCTAGTTAGTTGATATAGGGTATGCTCCTGACCATGCCTTAAAATTACTATCATCACCCCAACTATCGGGAATAATAGATAGTATTGTTCCAGAGCATTCTAGTGTTTTAATACCACAGTAATCAACGTATATACTACTTTCTTTTTGCTCATACATATCAAAGTAAAATCCTGTTGTTCCTGTCTTTGTTTCAGGGCTTCCACCATTTTTAGAACATGAAATTGTATAATTTACTTTGATGCTCATTGTATATGGAGTGTTATTTTTCATTACTAACTTAGCACCAGTTGAATGCTTTATTAGACCAATATAGGATAAATCGGTAGGAAACTCCGATATATATGTTATAGAAGAACTACTATAAATATCGGGTGTAATTGGAGTTTCATTGCTATTGGTTGAAACGCTTGTGCCAGTATCAACGGCACACCCAATAAAGAGAAGTGATGCGAGAATGAGTAGATGTTTCATATTAGAACCTATATGTCATGCCAATGTGATACCATGTATTATTGTATGTTTTCATTATCGAAGTAGACTTGATTAGATTTGGAATTACAGCCAAGTGTGCATCCCAATGTTCATTTATCATAAAGCCAGCCCTGATTTTATGTAATGCGTTATTAAACGATATGTTATCTAGTTCGCTTTGTGCTACAAACAAATAGGAATATGCCAACGTAATTTTCCATAAGTCAACCCCTACATTAAAGCCATATAAACCCAATAAAGCCATAATGCTTTCATCAGTATATGAGTATTCGGATGTGGAGTAGTCCAATAGGGTATATAAGAACGCAACGCTTCCCTGTAATCTTACCTTAACATTGTCCGAGCCAATGTTTATACCAATGTTGTAATCCATCCCGATATTTATGAGAACCTGACTTTCATCATAATTGTCTTTGAACGAGCCTAAACCTACATCCATTCCAATATCATGAGTGAAATGAACATACTCCATAAAATCACGAACATGGTCTGTTAAATTGATTGGGTTACTTATGCAAGTATTGTTATATGAATTATATTCTTCAAATAAGCCGCAATCTGCCTTTTCTTCACAATACCCATTCATTTCAACAAAATCATCATCACACGCCCATCGGCCTTCAAAAATCCAATGGGAGTTATTAGGTTTTTCTACACATTCCCTAGATGATGGGTCATATTGGGCATCACCCAAACATTTTATACACTCATTATAACTTTCATGATACCCATAATCACATGCCCAACTAGACCCTGTGCTATATACCCAATGCGAATTATTAGGCTTTTCGTAACAACTATTTGTAGCGGAGTTATAGTGCTCGCAATCTGCCTTTTTTTCGCAATTTCCATAATCCATATCTACATATCCATCACTGCAAACATAATTGCCATCATCACCAATCCATCTACTATTTGGATAAGGGTCTACACAATTATTTGCATATTCATTATAGCGTTGTTCAGAAGAACATGTTGCCTTTTCAACACATTCACCACCATAGAGAACATATCCAGGGTTACAACTCCATTCAGTAGAGATACTATCATTCCAATATGCAAATTCGGGTAATGTAACGCATGTGTTGTTATCTGCATAATATCTACTTGCACTATCACATTTCATTTGTTGTTCGCAAGTATTGTTTTGGACAACATATCCATCATCACATTCCCATTCGAGCGTATTTTTAATCCAATGAGAATTATCGGGTCGTTCAAGACATTTATTTTCTGTTTTGTCATAAGCCTCATTTACCCCACAAGTAACCTTTTTTTCACAATATTCATTACGCATGACATAGCCTTTATTACATGAATATCCGATTGTTGAATTTCTATGTGCACCTGACGGCAATTCCTCACATTCCAATGAGTCGATAGCATACATTCCGTTAGAGCAAGAAAATGGTTTTTTACACCAATAATGGTCGTACTCAATGTATGCCATCATGCCTTTTGGGCAGGAAATCCTCCACCTATTAGAAGGGTCTGCATCCTGAGGAGTGAAGGAATACAGAATATCAATCTGAGTGCCTTTTCCTTTGTATCGGTCAGCATCATAATCGGTATAGCGTCTATGATACCCTTCCTCAACACCGCCAAGGGAACCTATCCACATGCGGTTTTTATTATAAACATAGATTTCTTCGATGTCACAACCATGGGTGTTATCGACCAACCCTTCCGAGAGGTCTACCCTTGTTTTACAAGTTGTTTGCGTTGATTTTGCCGGAAAAATGACTTTTACATCATCGAATGTTTCTTGGTGTGTAATAACATTTGCCATTAAGATGAATGGCATCAGTAGGATTAAAAGTATCGTTTTCATATATATCTCCTGTTATTTCTATACTAAAATATACTTAATTAAATCCATTTAGTCAACCCCTTTTATCAACTTTTTTGCGTAAACTTTCATTTACAACGCATTTCCCTCACCAGCATCCGCCTGCGGGCCCCCAGTCAATGGGTGATAACCCAAGTTGGAAATCTCTTTAAACCAAAGTTAAAGCCCCTTTCGGGGCTATGTTAAATGTCCACATCAATGTCGTTATAGTGGGAACGACGGAGCACATCTCCTACCAATTCATCAGGGATTTCATCATTGTCTTGAAACCAAGCCAACGGGATGTAACTGTCGCCTCCACCAAGTTTGACCTCGCCTGCTTGATACTTGTTCTTAATGCAGGTGGAATCACCGCTTGCAACCGCCTTGATTTCTTCTTCGGTCAGTTCCACCTCTGCATAAAGACGAAACCCGATTTTGTATTTCTTTTCTTGTGCCATAAGATACTCCTTGTTGTTTCTATATTAAATATACATAATTAAATTAAGTTTGTCAATAGGTTTTCAAATTTTTTTTGTAAACATTTCCTTTACACAGTGAATGAAACCGTCAGGGGACAGCTGCAGTCGAGCCCAGGGTGATAACCCAAGTTGAAAGCAAAAATAAAAAATAAAAAATAACCCCCTCTTTCGAGGGGGCAGGAGTTGGCACGGTAAACTATTCGTGTTTTTCAACTTTGAGGATAACCCATTCTTCCTTGCTTTCTTTCGTTGCAGGGATAATTTCGATTGCTCTTGCTTTCGCTTTCGACTCCGCTTTCTTTTCGCTTGTGGCAATGATTTCCATTTGAAGGGCAGCACCAGAGAGGTCTCGATGAGTCAATTCCACTTCAAACTTGACGGTTGCATTTTCAGTTTCATACTGGTACTTTTCAAGCACGCAGTTCTCGATGTGCTCACGGAGAGCCCTCGTCATAGGGAACACAACGGAACGGAGGTCTTCACCCTTGTAGAAAGGGTCATTAGGATAGCCCACAAACATACCGTTCACACCGTCCATAACACGCAGACCCCTGATAAACAGTTGGTCATTCAGAACCACATTGGCAAGCCCAAGAATGTTGCCACATCTTGCACCATCACGGAAAGGGAACACCTGAACCGATGTAACGGACAGACATTCAAATGCCTTTTCTGTTTTCACTTCTTTTTTAGCCATCTTTAACCTCGCTTGTTTGTTTCTATGTTATAAATATACCTAATTAAATTCATTTTGTCAATAGGGGTTTAACTATTTTTGTGTAAAAATTTGGATACAAACTTTGGGTTAAACCCAGTCGTCAAGACCCCTGTTGGGACGACGCCGCTACGGGCATGGGGTGATAACCCAAGTTGGAAATCTGGTTGAAACAAAGTTAAAACCCCTCATTCGAGGGGCTGTGACTTAATCGTCGTTTCTAATAAAATAAATCCTGCGGATTCGTTTGCACTCTGGGCACCAACCCGTAGTCCAAGAACGGCAGGAAATATCTAGCGGAAAATGGTGGTGGCAAACACCGCAACGAAATATAGGCATAACTACCTCACCTCGTTGAACTTGTTAAGCACCACCGCTTCAATGTAGGAACGCAAGTCGTCTCTTGACGGAGCAACCACGCTTCGGGCATCATCGCCCTTGAAGAAAGGGTCAAGAGGGTAAGCCACGAACAGACCATTCGGGCCGTCCATAATACGCAAGCCACGAATAACAATGGCATCGTTGAGCGTAATCGTAGCCATTCCCTTTGTATACATGAGCGATTTAGTTTCCTTGAAAGGAAAGACCCTCACTTGTGTAACGGTGATACCGCAGTTCGGTTCAATCTCTTGATACTTGTCTGCCATATTTAACCTCTCTTGTTTGTTTCTATTATAAATATAGTTAATTAAATTAGGTTTGTCAATAGGGAGTAACAACTTTTTCTGTAAAGTTTTCGATACAATGTTATCGGCAGAGACTCCTCCTGTCGTCAAATTCCTGTTAGGACTGCTGGGCCCCGTTAAGGGGGTGATAACCCATGTTGAAAATCAAAAAAGAAAAAATAAAAATCCCCCTATTGCTAGGGGGAAAATTCGCTATACGCTTTCTCCGAAGACAATGCCCTCTCGTTGGTCTTCGGTAAGGTATTCCTCGCTGTCAGCGTTCAGGCGTTCGTCGTAGTCCACCAAGCCAGTGTTGTGGTTCGGGAAATACCCATCGTCTTGGTCAGCGTTGAGCAAGCCAAGTCGGTCGAGCATATTGTATGCATCATCGACATTCATACGCTCTTTATAAATGTCTTTCCAACCGTTGGCCTTATCGTAAGTGAACACTCCGTAGTATTCAGTCACCTGCTCTTCGCCCCATTCGCAGCGGAACTCAATTTCGGGATAAAGTTCACAAATCTTTTTCATCAAACCAACGGCCGGGCCCCAAGCACAATCGGTCTTAATCTCAATGTCACCAGTGCTTTCCAAATTGGAGTGCAAGTCATCTTTTGTGTCAATGACTTCGCCATAATTGTTAAGGAACGCAGTGTGGCAAAAACCCCACTTTGAACCCCATTCCTTACAGCAAAAATCATACCAATCGGCATAGCCGTATTCTGTGATGTTTTGCTCCCTCTGCTTCTCTTCGGCTTCCTTGTCATAGTTGGGGTTCGTCTTGACTTCGTTGCTGCCTTGCAGGATTTGCCCCATAGTCATCAGTTTGACAATGCCCTCTGGCCTCGGAATAATGCTGTCGTTGTCAATGTCCAAAAGGCTATCGTTCTGATTCCTCACTTTAAACACAATAATGTGCTTGTCAATGAAAGTGTGAAGTTGCGTTTTCGCTTCGTCCGTCTTTGCGGTAAGCGTGATAAGGTTGTTGTTCCAATTAGGCATAAGACATTCTCCGTTGTTGATGTTTCTATTATGAATATAGATAATTAAATTCAGTTTGTCAATAGGTTTTTGAAAAAATTATTAAAAAATCTACTGCCACTCCTGTCGTCAAATTCCTGTTAGGACTGCTGGGCCCCGTTAAGGGGGTGATAACCCATGTTGAAAATCAGGTGGCAACCTGTTAAAACCCCCTTTCGGGGGCAGTTATAACAGGCCGTTGGCAGTAGCCTAGTCGTCTCCGTCGTCTCCGTCGTCGCACTCGTCAATCAAGTCCACGATTTCTCGGACGGAGAGCCATTCTTCATTCACATAGCAGCCGCTCTCATCGTCAAGGCTACCATACTTTGCTTCAATCTTGTCTTTCAGTTCTTGTGCGTTTACCATAGTTGTCTCCTTTGTTTTATTGTTTAGTTGTGGTCGGACAAGTCTTTATCGGCAATGCTGAAAACGAGCATAAAAACCAAGAGTAGAAAGAACGGCAATACGCCAATGGCTTTTTGGATGCTCTCTTGGGCGGCTGTGTAACCCCAATAGATTAAAACGAGAAACGCTATGCCCATTTCGACATAGAAGAACTTGCGTAATAGTTTGATAGATTTCATAAGGTGTCTCCGTTGTTAATGTTTCTATATATAATATACCTAATTAAATTCAGTTTGTCAATAGGTCATCAAACATTTTTGTGTAAAGTTTCCTTTACAATTATAGGCGGAAACAGTTGGGGACAGCTGCAGTCTGAACTGGGGTGATAACCCAAGTTGAACATCTGTTGCAATCAGAGTAAAAGCCCCATAAGGGGCTGATGAATACTGTGATTAGTCTTTGATACCGAGGGCGGTGCAGACTTTTTTGGCCTTCTTGACAAGGCGTTGCTCATTCTCTATAACCGATTTGGGTGCGTGGATAGCACGGAGCAGGGCTAACTGCCCCCTACGGAAATCAAGTTCCTCAATGGCAAGTTTTCTCATCGTGGCAATTCTTTGTAGACATTCAAACATAGTCTATCCTTGTTTAAGGTTTACTGACCCCGACCACCGAGGCCTTATACTTATTTATCGTATCTAACTATCAAAATGTAAAACGGAAAATGATTTTTCATCAACTTTTTTCCTGAACCCTGAGATGACCCCGGGACGACGAGTCAGGACCAGGGTGATAACCCATGTTGAAAATCCAGATAGGACAAAAAGAAATGCCCCTTTCGGGGCGGTGATTAAGGAATATCGTAGAAGATTTTAGCGTTAGAACCGCTGGCTTCATTGTATTTTTCAGCAACCTTTACCGCAGTTTCCCTCGGCATAAACGGAACTTCCTCGTTCTCGTTGGCAACTGAACCGTCCTTATGCAGGAAACTCCACGGATAGTCAGCCCTGCCGTTCTCAACGGCAACGCATACTTCCAATTCGTTAATGCTCTTTTCCATTTTCTTTCTCCTTAATTCGGTTATACACTTGTTCGCACAAAGTTTTCACCTCCGCTTCATCATTGTTTTCACAAAGGGTTTCATACCGCTTGTATTCATCATCGGTCATATCCTCGAAGTAGAACACCTTGTGGTCAATGGTGATGTTCTCATAGTCTCGCCAAAGCGTGTCCATACAATCGGAGTTATCCCCGTCATCGTTATCCTCGTTGTAAGGAACCCAGTAGGGGTTTGCTTCCGCTTCCTTTTTCAGTCTAGCGGCTATGTCATCAATGTCGGTGTCGGTCAGCAGGTCGCAACAGATAGCGGCACTTGCATCTTCCCAATCCTCGGCACATACGGTGAACTCCCTACCACTAGGCAGAGTAATGTCAATTTTCTTGTTGCTTGCATACATAGTTTTACCTCGTTGTTTCTATATATAATATACCTAATTAAATCTAGTTTGTCAATAGGTCATCAAACATTTTTGTGTAAAGTTTTATAAACACAATGGAACCGGGTAGCCACTCGTGCTCCGCCCGGCGTCGAAGGAACAGGGGTGATAACCCAAGTTGGAAATCCGTTCCAACACGAGAATAACCCCCTCTTGCGAGGGGGCGAGGTTCAGCCGTAATTCTTGCGATACCATTCCCAAAATGGGTCGTGCGGCCCTTTCATACAAACCAGAGGACGGAACATACCTATCTTTTTTGCGGCTTCAAAGGCGTGTTCTTTTTGCAGGACAATTTCCTTTTGCTTTCCGTTCACTTTGATAGGTGTTTTGGTGGTCTCTATATTTGATTTAACATAGACTGTCCGTTTAATTAACCGAATTGTAGGAACGCTAAACAAACCCTTGATTTTCGCTAGCAGGTTTCTCATAGTTATACCCCCAAGTCCTTATTCACTTCAACGCAGTGTATTTCAAAGGTCAAGGTATAGCAGATGCTGTCTTCAATATTGCAAGACCAGTCTTTCGGGTCGTCTTCGTCAAAGTCGCCAATGTCTTCGTGTTCAGCAACCTTTTCCCACTCGGCACGGACGGCCTTTTTGCAGTCATCATACGAACCTACAGCAAGCACCGACACATAAGAGCCGTCGCAATCTTCGGCACGCAGTTTAGTTGCAACATAGATTTTCTTCATAGTTTTACCTCATTGTTTCTATATTAAATATACCTAATTAAATTCAGTTTGTCAATAGGTTATAACCATTTTTTGTGTAAACTTTTATATACACAGTAGGAGAAGTCTGGGGATTCGAGCGATTCTGGCACGGGGTGATAACCCATGTTGAAACCGCAGAAGGCACCATAAGAAAACCCCCTCTTGCGAGGGGGCTAGCAACGAGGTATGAGGTTAAGCTTCGTCTGCGAGGAACCAAGAGCCGTATGTTTCGTCTTGGTCTTCATCGTTAAGCTCGGTAACGAGCTTGTCAGCTTCATCACGGCTTATGTTAAGCTTGAACACGATTTGAGCAGGAGAACCATCCTGCCATTCTTCGTTTGCGGTAATGCCAACCACCTTGCCTTCAAGATGTTCTCTAATCATAAGGCAGAGATAGTTCACAAAGCAGTTAGCCTTGACTTCGCTGTGCTTTACTTCCAAAAAGATTTCAGACATTGTTTTATCCTCCGTTGTTGTTTCTATATATAATATACATAATTAAATTCAGTTTGTCAAGAGGTTTGAGAAAAAAGTTGAAGAAAAGAGATGACAAAGGCTCGACCAACGAGATGAGCCCGGGTCGAATCCAGCGGCGGAGGGGTGATAACCCAAGTTGAAACTCGGGTGGAAACCAAAGGTAAACCCCTGCCATTCGACAGGGGAGTAATGCGGTAGGGGTAGGGGTATTTGTTTAATACCGCATTACTTTAAACTCCGTGTTCCTTGGTAAGGTAGAACATATCCCACGAACAAGTGTGCATGGCCTTCATCTGCTTGCGAGTTGCCGCATCCTTCCAAAGCACTTTGTGTTCATTCCCGAACATAATGTAGAGAACAGTCTGTGCGAGTATGCGGGAGACAACAACATCGGTGAAGTCTCCGTTAAGAAGTTCTGGGTGCTTGTCAAGGCACTCTTTAATCGCACCCTTGACCTTGTTCATATGGATAGAATCCTTGACGAACTCTGTTGCATTATCCACAATGGACTTGCGATTGAACTCCGTTAAAGACTTCTTGCTGATTTTGATTGCTTTCTGTGCCATAGTTTACCTCGTTGTTTGCTTCTATATATAATATACATAATTAAATCTAGTTTGTCAAGGGGTTGTATCAATTTTTTGTTGGAAAAATCTACTGCCACGCTTATCGTCCAGACCCCTGTTGGGACTGCTGGGCCCCGTTAAGGGGGTGATAACCCAAGTTGAAGAACTGGGCGAGCGTAAAAAAGAACACCGCCGTTCGGCGGTGAGAGCAGTGGAGTATCGCAGTTTAGGGAGTTGATAATTTCGTTTAACCGCACCACTCTTTTATTTGAACTTGTCAAACAATTGCTTCAAGTTTTCAATGCCTTTTTTGCTTGCTTCCAGATACCTGTCAAACAAGATTTCGCAGGCACGGAAAACCCTACCTGTTTTTCGCCATTGCTTTTTGTATTTGGGCTTAATACCAAAGGATTCAACATTGTCGCTTGTGAACAAGATAGTATCATCATTGCTATTCTTTTGGAATGTGAGCCAAGTGTAACCGCATGTTGACAAATGAGAGCCATCAGCAGGATTGCGAATAATAATGCGGTTTGCGTCCGAAGAGAAAAAGAAGTGAGTTGCAGTATTGTAACTTGCATTAGACCGATTGAAGAGTTCCTTATGGATAATGCCGTAAGTGATATAACTCTTCTTACAATCATCAGCACACAAGTGAGACTTCTTGCGATAGACCACCTTATAGTCTTTGCCCAAAGTCTCACGAACCATTTTGTCAAGTTCGGCAAGTTCGTTGTCGGTAAAGTCCGTTTCAATCAGTTCGTTGCCACGGATTTGCGATATGCCGTAGGGAGTGTTCCTTGCCAAGGCAAGTTCGACTTCATAAGCCTTTTTGATTTGTGCTTCTCTTTTGTGAGTGTATTCTATGATATGTGCCATAGTAAATCTCCGTTGTGTTTGTGTTCCTAGATATAATATAGATAATTAAATCTAGTTTGTCAAGTAGTTTGTTCAACTTTTTTCCTGAACCCTGACGACCGACGAAGGCTGCAGTCAGGACATGGGTGATAACCCAAGTTGGACGGACGACCGAACCAAAAAAAGAACACCGCCGTTCGGCGGTGTGAGCAGTTAGGTGTAAGTTTAGGGGTGTTGAGTTTGTTTCCTAACCACTCTTTTAAGAGTTCATATCACTGATGTAAAAGTCAATGACTTTCGCCATTTTGCGTTCGGGAAGAATGGGAATGTCAATCTGCACACCCTTGATAGTGAGGGTGGCATAGGGCTTGCAATGGTTATCCAAGCCGTAGGTAAAGGTGGCATCTCCGTGAGACCACTTCGTGTTCTTCTTGTGAGAGTTGCTCGGCTTGAACACGCTTTCCACCGCACGGGGAATAACATCGCTCTTCTGTTTCAAACGAGTGCCATACCCGAATTCAAAAACGAGGTAGCAAAGAACGCTCTTGATGTGATTGTGGAATTCGGTGAACTTCTTGTTTGTGTTGTTGTCCATATTTGTCTCCGTTGTTATGGGTTTTTGTTTGTTTCTATTCTTAATATACATAATTAAATCTGTTTTGTCAATAGGTAAAGCAAAAAATTTTGTAACATTTTATCAACATATTATAGCCATTCAACAGCCAACTGCCTCCGCCCGCGTGCGAAGCTGGAAGGGGTGATAACCCATGTTGAACATCGGGTGAGCGTAAAAGAAATGCCCCCGTTTGATAGGGGGCGGTCTGCAATGAAAACGAAAGGTTATTACTAATCCCACCAATCGGGCTTCGGGTCAGAAGATTTTTCAAGGGCTTCTTTCAAAGTCATTCCGACAGGGATACTAATGTCTCTTTCAACTGCGGGGCAACCGAATTGTTTGAGCCCTTTGAGTTCGTTCAAGTCAATGTCGCCATACTCGCTGAAATCGGGGTTTGCGTTGTTCACAACATAGCCGTAAACAAGGTTCTCGCTATCCTCGTAGCCTTCAAGGATATACCAAGTGAGAGCGTGGGTGAACGGACAGAACAGACGGCAGGCGACCTTTGCTTCGCCTTTAAGCCCGTCTTGCGAACCGCTAGGGTGCTTCTTCAAGAACTTCTTGACTTCTGCGGTGATGAGTTTTTGTTGTGCCATTTTCTTACCTCGTTGTTTATTGTTTCTATATATAATATAGTTAATTAAATTCAGTTTGTCAATAGGGTATCAAACATTTTTGTGTAAACCTTTCTTTACACAGTGAATGAAACCGTGGGGGACAGCTGCAGTCGAGCCATGGGTGATAACCCAAGTTGAAACCTCTGGGGAAGCCAAAGGGAAGCCCCCACCATTCGGCAGGGGCAAATGATTAGATGTATCTAGCAGGGTTCCAAATCGTAGCGATAGGGTCGGGGTCTTCCTTGCTACCACTAACAAAGATATAGCATTTTGCCGCATTGTCAGTAGCAACTTTGCTCTTGCACCAATTCAATGCGTCAGCAAGCGAACCAAAGGTATCGCTCTCTTGGAGTTCGTCATCATCGTTGCTTATGTAGAACTCCGCTAGGAAGGACAAGCCTTCAAGTTGGCGTAGCCGCCCACCTATCAGCAGGAACTCTTCTCCGCAATGCCCATTCTCTGGGTTGCACAAGTAGTCAAGTTCATCGGTCGGGTAATCCCACAAGTCTTCCCCATTGTCTAGGGTGGACTTTGCTAATTCCCATTGCCGTTCAGTAAAGGAAAGTTCAGCACAATCGCTTGTGCTAGGGGCAAAAACAGTTATCGTTCCAATCGTCATAGTTTACCTCGTTGTTATACTATAAATATACCTAATTAAATCTAGTTTGTCAATAGGGTATCAACCATTTTGCGTAAACATTCCGTTACAACGCGAATGAAGCCGTCCGAGACAGCTGCAGTCGAGCCCAGGGTGATAACCCAAGTTGAAACCACAGCGGAAGCCAAAAAGAAAACCCCCTCTTTCGAGGGGGCAGGAGCAGAGCAACAATTCTTACGCAGCCTTTTTCTTAAAGCAGGACGCACATATCCAACCGCCAGAGATTTCTTTGTAGTAAGTCTTCTTGCCGCAACCTTGACACCTATGCTTCTTATCCCAAGCCTTTTGGTCAAAGTCCTTACTGCGTTCAAACGAAGGCTCTCTCGCTACCTTCGGTATGTCTAGTCTATCCATTCAGCCAACCCCCTTATTCAAACGAACCGCATTCTTTCATAAGGTTCGTGATGATATGTGCTTGAAAAGGGAAGTTGTATCCCTCAACCACAACATAATTGTTACCGATGACAACAGCCTTATTGCCATCAACCTTTGTCAGTTCAATACGGCTATCAACCTTTTGGCATTCAGCCACAAATTCAGTCAAACCCATTTCTTACCTCATTCGTTTAGGTTCTATTATAATATAGTCAATTAAATCCGTTTTGTCAAGTGTTCAAGCAAACTTTTTTTGGCGACAAGACAGACAGAGGAGCATCACCGCCAGCGTGCCAGGGGTGATAACCCAAGTTGAATATCGGGGTGTGGCGTAACAAAAGGGGTTGCAACATCTGTTGCAACCCCCACAACGGAAGTAAGTAAACTTATCTGATTTGGGGAATACGATTTTCCAAATCGCTAATCGGACTGAAATGATTTGAACCGCCGTGATAGTCCGTCACACTAGACGCAGTGCGGAGCAACACTCCGCAACAAGCATCGCACGCATCAACATCAATCCGCAAGCCACGGAAGTCTCCGTAACTGTAATAGATAATCTGCCCATCGGCACGCTGAATGTAGCCGTAGACATCGTAGTGACCCGTCTTTTGCACCAACACCTTTGCCCCAATCTTCGCACAAACCCTTTTCATCAAGTTGTGGAACGAGCGTGCCAAACTCTTTCCGAGCGGGCCCATTCGTGTTCCACTCTCGGTGAAGAAAACCCCTTGCCATTTGCGTTTGAAAGTCTGCATAATAACCTCTCTTGTTGATACCTATAATATACCTAATTAAAATCATCTTGTCAAGCCCTAACCATCAATTTCTTTGTAAACTTTCCGTTACAAAGGGCTGCCCCAACCCAACTCTCGTGCTGGGACTGGCAGCCTCTGGCCAGGGGTGATAACCCATGTTGAACATTGGCGGGAACACGAGAGAAAGGGTTGCAACCATTCGGTCGCAACCCTGGGTGGAAACCGAGTGGGCTACTTCGCCCCTGCCATACCCAAGATACCTTCCCACAAGAAGAAGAATACCATCACATAGGCCGCAAGCAAGCCGAACCCATCGCAAAGGCTCTCGAAGATACCCTTTTCGTTTCTGTTTTCGTTCTTGATGTTCATTGTAAACCTCCGTTGTTTATACCTATAATATACCCAATCAAATCCAATTTGTCAATAGCATACACCAACTTTTTGTGTAAACATTCGGTTACAAACAAGGAGCCAACATCGTTTCCAATCCTGAGGAGAACCAAGACCCTGATGACCCCGGGAAGCTCCAGTCAGGACCATGGTGATAACCCAAGTTGGAATCATGACGGCAACAAAGTTTAACCCCTAGGTTTAAAACCTAGGGGATAAAACTAGGGGAGAACACGATGACTACTTGCCCAAGCACTGGAACATAGCCGTATGACCGAACGCCAACGGAACCAAGTCCTTGAAGTAGCCTATCGCAGTCGGCTCGTATTCGCCTTTGCCGTTCTTCAAGTAGAGCATATACTTCTTCATTTCGCTACCGCCTTTACTAGATAGATGAGACCGATGAGAGCATAGA
>JAFXNA010000008.1 GCA_017529865.1 Bacteroidaceae bacterium | reverse complement strand
GGGTACTCCCCCTATCTTAGGGTGAGAGCTATATAACTCCTCCGCTAAGTTAGCGGAGGGGGACCGCAAAGCGGTGGAGGCGTATGTAAATACACATTATTTATTATTAAACCCAAAACGAAATGGAAACAAAGATTTTAAAAGTAGTACGCCAGGGCGAGGCCTTTAGCGTACAGAGTCAGAAGGCAGAGTCGGGACAGATTCAGAAGTGCAACATCGTGCTTCGCGAGATGGGTGGCTCTAAGTTCGAAAACGAGTTTGTGTGCACCATGCTGGGCAATCTGGCGGCGTGCAGGTTCTACGAAGGTGATGTGGTAGCAGCCACACTCCGGTTCTCTACACACGAGTATCAGGGTCAGACTTTTCAAGAAATCCTTTGCTCTGATATCGCCAAAATTAAAATGTAAAAAATTAAAAATGAGAAAATGTAAAAATTAACCCTGAGTTGAAGTGAGGAACTTCACGTGAATAAGCTGGCCAGCAATTCCAAACTTCTCCTCACAAAACAATGGAAACAAATATTCGAGTATTCAAAAACAATGTGTTCGGCGAAATCCGGACAATGACAAACGAGAAGGGTGAGACCTTCTTCGTTGGCAAAGATGTGGCTACGGCGCTAGGATATGCCAAACCACAAAATGCACTTGCAACCCACGTGGATAAGGACGACAAGAGCACTGCCCCGATTCAGGGCACTGCCTACGAAACCCGAGTGACACTCATCAACGAGTCAGGACTTTACTCCTTGATTCTCTCATCGAAGTTGCCACAGGCGAAGGCGTTCAAGCGCTGGGTGACGGCTGAAGTTCTGCCGCAGATCCGCTGTTCTTTTTCGGTCTGCCCATATCTGATAGCATGCTACGCTCTCTTACATTCAAAAGTGCACGCCAGCCTCCCTTTCTATACATGTCTGACCAGCGGGAGATTGTTATAGGGTGCACACCGTACTTCAGCGCAGCAGCGTGCAAAGTTAAATGATTTTCTGCAATATCCAAAATTATTTTCCTCTTTAATGCAAAATCAATCTTAATTTTTGCATTTTTCTTCAAACCGACGGATCCGACTTCTTTGTATTTGACCCATATAACTTTCAGTTGAGCAGCACAGATACCATACTTTTCTTGAATAAAGCTAAAAGTCCGACCTTCGTCCAACAGACGCATATATTTTAGAAGGTCTGCATAGTCATGTTTCTTCCTCTTTGTTTTTGACATAATGTACCCTAAAAGTTTTTTGTCCAACTTTTGGGGTGCACTTCAGAGTTTAGCGGTTAGCTAACTTCTTTCTACAATCTCTTTGGCCAAGGAGTTGAGTGCATCAACATCAATGGTTTCCAAAACAATATCCTCTGGTTCCAGGTCCAGAAGGAATTGCATATAGTTGGGTAGCGTCAACAACTGGCCATCGCGTCCGATGTTATAGTCACCAAATTTGATGATGTGCTTGACGTGATATTTTTCAGGATGGGCTAACACCGTTTTGACACTTTTAGCCTGTGCAGTTTTGGCTTTGACTTCAAGAGGGATGCATTCCCCGTTTATTCGTACAAGGAAATCTAACTCTAAGCCAGAATCTTTCTGAAAATAATAAAGGTTCTGTGCCTTCTTGTGAAGGGTGTCAGCCATTAGGTTCTCATAAATGGCGCCTTTGAATCCACCCAGATTTCCCTGAATGATGTCGGCACGTGTACCAGGCCCCAGCATCTCAATGAGCAGACCGATATCAGCCGTATAGACCTTGAAGACATTGTCCTTAGCATTGCCTTCCATCGGCAGTCCCGTAATGTTGGTATTGTAACAACGGCAGATAATGCCTGCATCCTCCAGCCATTGCAGCGAGCCCATGTAGGTTTCACTCCGACCTCCAGGCTTCACCTTGTTGTATTGGAACTTCTTGTTATCTTTCGCCAACTGCTTGGGAATGGAGTTAAAACACTCGCGGATATGGGGCTTATCTTTCTCGGGAGCATACTTCACCATATCGTCGCGGTATTCCTTCAAAATAGATTTGTGGGCCTTGCTAACTTCGTTCATATTATTGGTCTTGAGATATGCATTGATGGGTTCTGGCAGTCCACCGATAGCCACATAGAGATTCAGCAGTTTTTTCATCGCTACATGGATACCTGACGGAACAGGTGCCTCTTCGCGACAGAACCTCCGCAAAGCCTCGATAACTTCCTTGTTGACGCCTTTGGCCCAAAGGAATTCCTCAAAATCCAGGGGATACATCTCAATGATTTCTTCTGAACCGACAGGTACTGAGTTAATACCTGGCTCTTTCTGACCGACTAGTTTGCGATGTTGTTTCTTCTTCTCGTCTCCATATCCTTGAACGCCCAGCAGGGAGCCTGTAGCAATCACATCGAAACGTCCGTCTTCTTTGAAGAACTTGAGTGAAGTGCGTGCTTCAGGACACTCCTGAATCTCGTCAAAGATAAAACAAGTATCGCCTGGAGTAAACGTGACACCCTGAATCTGTGCAGAGAGGTTAAGCAGAATATCGTTTACGTCCTTTGAGCCTAGGAACGCATTGATTCGTTCTGGTTGTTTGATGAAGTTGATATAAATGACATTCTGATAATTTGCCGCAGCAAAATGCCGAGCAATAAAGGTCTTTCCGCATTGGCGAATACCCATTATCACCAGAGGTTTATGTCCATCGGTACTTTTCCACTGTACCAACACGTCTTCAATTTTCCTTTTCAGCATTTTTTTTAACTACTTTTTATTATATCATTACACTTTTTAAAATGACTTTTTATTACTTGTACACACTTTTTCCAACGACTTTTCGATGCAAAATTACACTTTTCAATTAAAATGACCAAACAAATCAGCAAAAAAGTGTGGAAATAACACCTATCTCACCAATTATTTCACCTTTTTCAGCAGCAAATCATACATCGCCTCAATGGCGAGCTTCAATTGCTTGAAGCCATCAATCCATGGGATTTTGCTGTTTCTGCCTATAAGTAATGGTTATTGGTTATAGGTTATTGAGGTAAAAAGAATAAGGTGTTCGACGAAAATCGAGCACCTTATTCTTTATTTTATGGGGACAAAATGATTGTTTTGTCCTGTTGAATACTTGTCAGCCTTTCATTGCCTTGACGATATCAAGGGTGTCGGTGGCAATCATTAGTTCCTCGTCGGTTGGGATGACGCAAACGGTGACTTTGCTGTCGGGAGTGCTGATGATGTCCTCGGTAGCACGAACGGAGTGGTTCTTGTCGCGGTCGATCTTCACGCCAAGGAAGTCCAAGCCGTTGGTTGCTCCTTCACGTACTTCCCACTGGTTCTCTCCTGCACCACCGGTGAAGAGGATGATGTCGACTCCACCCATTGCTGCGGCATATTGTCCGATGTATTTCTTGATGCGATAGGTGTACATCTCTTTCGCCAGACGGGCTTTGTCGTTGCCTGCTTCGATGGCTGCGAGGATGTCGCGGAAGTCGCTTGATGCTTCGCTCACACCTGCAAGTCCTGACTTCTTGTTGAGCAGGTTGCTGATGCCTGCTGTGTCAAGTCCGAGTTTGTCCATAAGGAATGTCACAGCACCTGCATCGATATCACCGCTGCGGGTACCCATAATCAGACCTTCGAGTGGAGTCAGTCCCATGGAGGTATCGACGCATTTGCCGTCTTTCACTGCTGCGATGGATGCTCCATTACCGATGTGACAGGTGATAATCTTCTTTCCTTCGGGCTTCACGCCGAGATATTCGCATACACGCTGGCTGACGTAACGGTGGCTGGTGCCGTGGAAACCATAACGACGTACTCCGTATTTGGTGTAGAGCTCGTATGGAAGGGCATACATATAGGCATAGTCGGGCATAGTCTGATGGAATGCGGTGTCGAAAACGCCCACTTGCGGAACGTTGGGCAAGCATGCTTTTACGGCATTCACACCTTTGATATTTGCCGGGTTGTGGAGTGGGGCAAGGTCGTTGCAACTTGCAAAGACTTCCATCACCTCATCGTTCAACAATACACTCTTATTGAACTTCTCGCCGCCATGCACCATGCGATGACCAACAGCATCGATTTCGTTCAGCGAATTCAGCACTTTGGTTTCGCCTTCGGTCAGACACTTGAAGATGAGCTGTACACCGGCTGTGTGTTCTGCGATAGGTTGGTCTATCTGAATCTTCTTTCCGTTGAGCTTTACCTTGATAAACGAATCTGGCAATCCGATCTTCTCGATGCCGCCAGAGGTGATGACAGACTTGTCGGTCATGTCATACAATGCATATTTAATGGAACTGCTGCCACAGTTGAGTACTAATATTTTCATAAAAATGAAAAGTTAAAGAGTGAAAAATGAAAAATGATAATTACAATTATCCACAAACAAAAATGTGCTATGCGCAAGCATCCATTGCCTGACAGGCAGTGATGGCTACCATTTTGTAAATATCATCTACGGAACATCCGCGGCTGAGGTCGTTCACCGGACGGGCAATACCTTGGAGGATAGGACCGATGGCATCGGCACCGCCAAGACGCTGCACGAGCTTATAGGCGATATTGCCTACTTCGAGACACGGAACAACCAGCACGTTGGCTTTGCCTGCAATGTCGCTACCTGGTGCTTTCTTCTGTCCTACGCTTGGAACGAGAGCGGCATCGGCTTGCAATTCGCCGTCGATCTTGAGGTCAGGATTGAGTTCCTTGGCCAGTTTGGTGGCTTCGACGACTTTATCGACTACTTCGTGTGCGGCACTGCCTTTCGTTGAGAAACTGAGCATTGCAACACGTGGGTCTGCAAAGCCTGCGACACTCTTAGCGGTCTGAGCTGTACATACGGCAATCTGTGCCAATTGGTTGGCATCGGGCATTGGGGTGACAGCAACGTCACCGATAACGAGCACACCGTCTTCTCCGTATTGTGGAGTCTGGGTAATCATCAGCATCGCACCACTGACACATGTGATGCCTGGTGAGCACTTGATGATTTGCAAGGCAGGACGTAGCGTGTCGCCCGTAGTTGACAGTGCACCAGAGATTTGTCCGTCGGCATCGCCGCTCTTGATGATAAGACAACCGAAGTAGAGAGGGTTGAGCACCTGCTCACGGGCTTTCTCGATGGTCATACCTTTCTTCTGGCGAAGCTGGAACAGCAGTTGTGCATATTCCTCGGTCTTCTCCGATGTAGCGGGGTCGATGATGGTGGCCTTGTCGATGTGGGTCAAGCCTAAAGAGGTTGCGTATTGTTTGATTTCATCGGGATTGCCGATGAGAATGATGTCGGCGATATCGTCGGCAAGAACGCGGTCGGCTGCGGTAATGGTTCGCTCTTCCATGCTTTCAGGAAGGACGATGCGCTGTTTGTTCGACTTGGCGCGTTCGATGATTGATTCGATTAATGACATATCTTTTTGTATTAATGATTATACACGAATGATTACAGACCGGTCTTGAAGACGCGGATGACAGCGGAATTGAAGCCTGCATGATCCATTTCGTTCAATCCCTTGATGGTGTAGCCGCCAGGGGTGGTGACGCGGTCGATGGCCTGCTCGGGGTGTTCGCCAGTCTGATGGAGAAGTTCGGCTGCGCCCTTCATTGTCTGGATGGCAATCTTGAGGGCATCGGGTGGGTAGAACCCCATCTCCACACCTGCTTCAGTCTGCACACGGAGGAATCGCATGACGTATGCGATGCCGCACGATGCCATCAGCATACCTGGACCGACCAGTTTCTCTGGGCACACGAAGGTGTCGCCCACAATCTTGAACAGTTCTTCAACTTTATTTATATTAGGAGTATTGGTTTCGGAGTTGTCGGCAGTGCTGATGAAGGTCATGCTCTCGCAGAATTCGGCCGCGATATTTGGTATGACATAGAACAATGATGGCTGTTCGCATTGATGTGCTTGCAGCATTGCTTCGAGTTGTTCGAGTGTGACACCTGCTGCGAGTGATACCAGTATCTGTGTGCTTTTCAGATTTGCTTTGATGTCGTTGATGACCGTATCTACCTGCCAAGGCTTGACAGCGATAATGATGATGTCGGCATCTTTGATGGCTTGTGCGTCGTCGGTAAGGATCTCGATGTTCGGGCAGTCGTCCTTAATCTTGTTCAGTTTGTTCATGTGTACGCCTGACACTGTGATGTTGATGTCTTTTCCTTTCTTGCTCCAACCTCTAACGAGTGCGCCTCCGATGTTTCCGGCTCCGATTACTGTTACGTTCATAATGATATGTGTTTGATTTTTGTACAAAGGTACGAAATAATTCGCTTTGCGTAATCCATAATTGATAATAAAGTTCGTTTTTTTATGGAAACTGCGGAAAAAACAGGGATTTTGTCCTATTATTACGGATAATGCATTGCGTCTTTTGAATTATTTTACTACCTTTGCACCCGCAAAGAGTTAGATTATTATTTATTAAACAAAAAGAGAACTATGGCTTACGTTATTTCAGACGATTGCGTTATGTGTGGAACATGCGCAGGTGAATGTCCATCAGAGGCTATTTCTGAGGGCGACGGCAAGTATGTGATTGACCCAAATGCTTGTGTTGATTGTGGTACTTGTGCTGATGCTTGTCCAACAGGTGCAATCAATCCAGGAGAATAAAGTAGCAATTACTTTAACGACTCAAGGCCATCAGCTGTCAGCAGCTGATGGTTTTTTTTGAGTTGCAGGCAATAAATCCGCAGTTTTTGCGTTTTAGTAAATAATGGAATGTAATCCGTTGAATATGAGATATAGGAATACACATCGTCTGTCGGGTATTTTCGTGCCGATGTTGATGCTTGTCTTTGCTCTCGGTTTGTGGAGCAGGGGCGGTGTGGTGTCGGCTCAGCCGCGTAAGGTGATGAACCGTCCATATATCGATCAGCGTCCTTACCATTATGGTTTCTTGGCCGGATTGCATACACAAGATATTGAGTTTACGAACAACGGCTATATCGACGAGAACGGGAATCAGTGGTTTGCTGATGTGCCTAACTATGATTTGGGTTTCACGGTCGGTATTCTTGGCGAACTGAAGTTACACAACAACATTGCACTTCGTGTGATTCCGTCGATGCATTTCGGCGAGAAGAATACGTGGTTCTACAATCAGACGACAGGTGAGCATCAGATTCAGAACATGAAGTCGACGTATATTTCGATTCCTGTCGACTTGAAGTTTACAGCCGACCGCTTCAATAACTTTCGCCCGTATGTGATGTGTGGCGTGAATCCGATGTATGACTTAACGGTGAAGAAGCAAAGGAACTTGTTGCTGAAGCCGTTCGATTGCTTCGTTGAGGTGGGCATGGGATGTGATTTCTACTTGCCGTTCTTCAAGTGTATTCCTGAGTTGAAGTTCTGCTTTGGTTTGTTGGACATCATCAATCCCAAGCGTAATGACTTGACCGATCCGGGGATGATGCTTTATACGAATGCTGTGGACAGGGGTCGGAACAAGATGATTGTCCTGACGTTGTATATTGAATAAGGCGAATAGACCTAATGGGGCTTATGTGATTCAGTCTAAGTATTTGCTGAAGTCTACGGTGCGGACTTCAGTTTTTTTCTTCTCCGACTTCTCTGTTTTTGTTTTCTCCGTCTTCACTTTCTCCTCTTTCACCTTTGCAGGCTTCTCGGTCTTGACTTTCGTGGTTTTCGGGGTCTTTACCTTCTGAGTCTTTTCTTTCTTTGTCTTTTTCGATGATGCTTCATCTACTGCGGCTGTGCCGGCGAAGTGTCGGCGGACGGCGGCAATGATGGCATCGCGCGACGGGCGTTCGGTGATAGTGGATACTTCTTGTATTGGTGCACTTTCGTTGCCGAATCGGTCGACAGCAGTGACGGCATAGAAACTCTTGGTGAGGGCACGGCCGGCAATGGTGTATTGGGTCTGTGGGATGCGCTGTGCCAGGAGGTTCTCTGGACTGGTGATGTCGACGGGATAGATGTTGCTGCCGTAGATGTTGAAATGGACGATGGGCCAGCGTCCATCGGTCGTGGGCTGGCTGTAGTTCCATGTGATGATGCCGTCCTTGTATTTTAGGTTGGTAGGCTGGGTGGGGGCATCGGTGTGACCGCTCCACGTCATGGGTGTGGTGAGTGCGGGGTAGGGGAAGAATTCATCGCAGGTGGCATCGTAGATTCCTTTGAAGTTGCGGATGAGGTATTCGCTGCGATAGAATGCGATACCGCCGATGCCGGTGTCGCGTGCGGCATGCATCTCGGCGCGGACATCGTTGAGTTGCCAACGGCCTTCCTTCGGGTCGAGGAAGTAGATGCCGAGGCCGGGAACGATAGGATGTCCGTAGCGGTTCTCTTCCCAATTGTAGAGGAAGGGATAGTAGTGGTCGCCCAGGAAGTACATCATTGGGAAGAGCATGTCTTGAATGTTGTCGCGAAGCCAAGCCTGCGGGTCTTGGTAGACGCCGTCGTAGCAGTCCCATCCGCCTGAGCGGTATCGGGTGAGGCTGCGATACTTGCCGACAGGGCTACTGCTGAGTTTCACCCATGGTTTCACGGCTTTCACTTCGTCGTGGACACGGCGAACAATGCGGGTGATGTTGTCGCGTCGCCATTCGGCTTTGGTCATGCTGGTAGATGCGGCTTTGTATAGGTTGTCGTCGTTGAAGCGGTAGCTGGATTCGGGATAGCGGATGTAGTCGAGGTTGATGCCGTCGATGTCGTACCGTTCGGTGATTTCACGTGCGATGGAGGCAATGTAGTCGGCAGTGCCAGGCTGTCCTGGTATCATGAACACTTCGCCGCCCACAGTTTTGGTGAGTGTGGGGTGGGTGCGTGTGACGGACATGGAGCCGTAGCTTTTCTGTCGCTGAGAGGTGCCGAGGGGGATGCTGACGAGCCATGCGTGGAGTTCCATGCCGCGACGATGGCACTCGTCGATGGCGAAGGCCAACGGGTCGTAGCTGGGTGCGCGACCTGCCCGTCCGGTGATGGTTTCGTCCCAGGTCTCGATGTCGGAAGGATAGATGACACTTCCGCGGACACGAGTTTGGAGGATGACAACGTTGATATTAGCTTGCTGTAGGCGGTCGAGGATGGAGCAGAGTTCCTGCTTCTGTCGTTCGGTCGATGTGGCATCAGTGGCTTTCGTCCTTGGCCAGTCAATGCCTCCGATGGTGGCGAGCCACACGGCACGCTCCTCGAACTTTGGATATTGGACGTCGTAAATGTTTTGGGCGTTGGCAGCAAGAAATGCGGCTATGAATATGATAATGATTGCTATCTTTCGCATTCTATTTCATTAAATTTGCTGCAAAGTTAAGAAAAAATTATCAATTATCAATTGTCAATTGTCAATTATTTTGTACCTTTGCGCCATAATACATATAATAAGGTATGAAGAAATCCATTTGGCTTCCATTGATTCTCTTTTGCTGTGGTGCCGGCGTGTATATTTATTCGGGTATCACTTACAATGCGTGGATGCACAACCTCGCGCTCATGATTGCCGACATCGTCATCGTCGTCACCCTGCACATCGCACTCAAGAAGAAGGAGGAACTGGAGGAGAATAGATAAAGCCCCTCTCCCCGCTCCCCCGAGGGGGAGGGCTTTGAAACTATAGTGATTAAAAAAATCTTAAAAAAACATAAGACAATGAAAAGACTTTTGATTATTGCATTGCTCGCTGCAGCAACAACCAGTGCATTTGCACAATTCAAAAAAGACACGAAGTATGTGGGTGCCTCACTTTCTGGCCTCAACATCTCGATTACCGATAAGCGTCATTTGGCGCTCGACCTCGACCTCAAAGGCGGTTACTTCCTCAAGGACAATTGGATGGTGGAAGGTATGTTTGGTTGGCACACCTCACGCACTCACCTCGACCGTTGCGTTATCGGTGCCAAGATTCGTTACACTCAGTATGAGAACGGACTCTACTATGCTGGCGGACTGCAGTATGTCCATGAACGCAAGTCATGGAACGACCTCCAGCTCACCCCCGAGTTGGGCTACTGCTTCTATCTCAACCATTACGTCTCGATTGAGCCGGCTGTATACTACAACATGAGTTTCACTGACTTCTCTTCGAAGAGCGAGGTTGGACTGAAAATCGGCATCGGGTATTACTTCTAAATAGTACCGTTCGTATCATAAAAGACCCTCTCTATCGATTGATGGAGAGGGTTTTCTGTTAAATCCGGGATAGGTAAATCCGCCGAGCATTGGCTCTACTTTTTCACCGTTCCCGTGTAAAAGTCCGTAATGCCGATGATGGCGCGTGTGCAGACGGGACAGAAGTCTTCGACCTCGTTGACATTCATGCGACACAGCTCGGCAGGTCGGTAGGCGCCGCGAGCCATATAGCCTGCTCCCTCGAACACGCCGACACGCTGGGTCTTCTTGTTCAGTTCCTCACTACTCATCGTCGTGCGAGTCTGCTGGTAGTTATTGATAGTTGGAGGGGTTGGCACGGGCGTGCCGGCAGGAATGAGGTCTTTCCATTTCTTGTCGAAGTCCTTGAGCGTCGTGATGTTCGGCTCCCATGGCTCAGTGTCGGCAGGATACCATTCCACGTGATTATCGCCATAGTTATATTCGTCGGCAAGTCCGGCATAGGAGTGACCGAACTCATGGACGAGGACCTGCTTGAATGTGGCGTGGTCGCTCGAAGAGCACATCCATTGGTTATAGATGCCGCCACCACCGTAGCGTGGGGTGTTGATGAGTACAATGATGTGTTCGAACGGCACGCCGCTCAAAAGGTCGAACAGCTTATGAACGGCTGATGTGGTGAGGTATCGGTCGCTGTAGAAAGTGTCATAGTGGGAGCGTAGCACAGTGTCGTGCCAGATGCCACGGCCTGGCTCCGAAGGCCCGCTTTCGTTCGACACAGCACCGACAGCGACGACGTTGAAGCGGTGTTTCATCGACTTGAACGGCTCGTGGCTGAAGATAGCATCGGCTGCACGTTGGCTGTCGCGGTAGAACTTGTCCATCTCGGTGGCTGTGTATCCCTCGGCTACGATGGCAATGTCGACGCATTCGCTCACGTCGCCGTTTTTCTGGATATACTTATACGGGATGCCGTTGTCGCCTATGGGCCGTATGAGGATGTCGGTCGGGTCGACGTGGTGAGTCAGCATGGCGCAGATCTTATTGTGGTTGTCGGTCAGCGTCACGCGGATGTCAATAGGTCGCTTAGGGAACGGTATGTTGTAGCTCGCCTCGAATGCCCGCTTCATCTGCGTTGCCTCGGTTTCGTTGAGCCATTCCTGGAACAGTGTGGAGAACGTGTGGACATAAATCAGTTTGCCTGTTGCACTGTCAAACACATTGATCTGGGCGTTGCCCAGCAGATAAGTTTCCGCCAGTCGGTTGCGACGACCCGCCCATTGCTTTTGTTTGTAGAGCTGCGACAGTTGGATGTATTGTGCCGCCGAGTCACCGCCCAGCACGTAGTCGAGCCGCAGTGTGTTGTCCTCGAAATACTCGTCGAATGTCTGTGCACCGGCCATTGTCGCTAGCGCCAGCATGATGATTGTGATGATCTGCTTCATATCATGATGAATTATGCATTATGAATTAAATATTGTCTTAGTGCCTGTCCCGTATAGCTTTCCTTGCATTGCGCCACCGACTCGGGCGTGCCCTCACACATTACATATCCGCCCTCTGCACCGCCTTCCGGACCGAGGTCGATGATGTGGTCAGCGCTTTTGATGATTTCCATGTTATGCTCGATGATGAGGATGGAGTGGCCACGTGTAATCAGCGATTGGAACGCTGTCAGTAGCTTCTTGATATCGTGGAAGTGAAGTCCTGTCGTCGGCTCATCGAAGATGAACATCGTTGGCTTTGTCTTCTCCTGCGACAGGTAGTACGCCAGTTTCACGCGCTGACTTTCGCCGCCCGACAGCGTCGATGATGCCTGCCCCAGTTTGATGTAACCCAGTCCAACATCCTGCAGCGGCTTCAGCTTCTGTACAATCTTCTTCTGCCCGTGCTCGCCGAAGAACTCTACCGCCATGTTCACCGTTAGGTTCAGGATGTCGTGGATGTCCTTTCCGTGGAATTTCACCTCGAGAATGTCGTTCTTGAACCGCTTGCCGTGACACGATTCGCACTCCAGGACGAGGTCGTTCATAAACTGCATCTCGACCGTTACTGTGCCCTCGCCTTTACATTCTTCGCAGCGACCGCCCTCAGTGTTGAACGAGAAGTACTGCGCTGAGTAGCCCATCTGTTTCGCTAACTGCTGCGAGGCCATCAGTTTGCGGATGTCATCGTACGCTCCGATGTATGTCACGGGATTGCTTCGTGTCGATGTACCGATAGGATTCTGGTCGACAAACTCAATGCTCTCAATCATTCCCACATCGCCCTCTAATGCTACGAACTGTCCCGGACGTTCGCACACACGGTCCATCTGTCGCATCACCGCACGATAAAAGATGTCGCGCACCAGTGTAGACTTTCCCGAGCCGCTCACGCCTGTCACTACGGTCATCACGTTCAGCGGAATTTTTACATCAATTCCTTTCAGGTTGTTCTCACGCGCACACCTTATTAATATATAATTATTCCATGACCGTCGACTCGTCGGTACATCGATGGTTTCGCGATGCGTTAGGAAGTCGATGGTGTGAGAGTGGATGTCATCGGCGGTTTCCCCGCCAAGCACTTCGCTCGCATTTCCTTGCCACACAATCTTTCCGCCCAATCGGCCTGCATCCGGACCGATGTCGATGATATAGTCTGCTGCACGGATTATTTCTTCGTCGTGCTCAACCACTACCACTGTATTACCCAACTCGCGCAGTTCCTTCAGCACTTTGATCAATCGCTGTGTGTCGCGGCTATGCAGACCGATACTTGGTTCATCCAGGATGTACAAACTTCCTACCAAACTGCTACCCAAACTTGTTGCAAGATTGATGCGTTGGCTCTCGCCGCCCGACAGCGTGTTGCTTAGGCGGTTGAGTGTCAGATACGACAGTCCTACGTCCATTAAGAACTGCAACCTATTGTTGATTTCCACCAGCAGCCGCTTCGCAATCACGGCATCGTGTTCCGATAGTTGCAACTGCTTGAAGAACTTCTGTAATTCCGATATTGGCATTTCTACCAGTTCCGTGATGCTGCGTCCGCCTACCTTCACGTAGTTCGCCTCGCGCTTCAGTCGCGTGCCATGACACGTCGGACAAATCTCCTTTCCACGATAGCGTGACAGCATTACGCGGTACTGAATCTTATATTGGTTCTCCCTCAGCATGTCGAAGAACGCATCAATGCACGGCATGTCAGGATGTAAGCGCCGCCCCATGGCATCTGTTTCGCCGTGCCATAGGAAGTCTCTCTGCTCCTGCGTGAGGTTATAATATGGTTCGAAGATTGGAAAGTCGTGTGCGGCAGCAATACGGCAGAATTCATTCTTCCATGTGCTCATTTTGTCGCCACGCCAACAGAACACCGCGCCGTCGTACACGCTCATTTCCTGATTCGGGATGACGAGCGACTCATCGATGCCCATAATCTTTCCGAAGCCTTCGCATGTCGGGCATGCACCGATAGGGGAGTTGAATGAGAACATGTGCTCCGTCGGCTCTTCGAAAGTCATGCCGTCGGCCTCGAATGCCAGCGAGAAATGATGCAGCGTCTCCTTACCGTCTGTTAGGAACTTCAGGATACATTGTCCCTCGCCTTCATAGATTGCCGTTTCGCATGAATCGACCAAATGGCTGATATTTGCCTTGTCGTCCCTCACCGTCATACGAGAGATAATGAGACATGTCTTCCCATCTATCATATCCGTGAGTGAAAGACCTTGCTTGTCGTAGGCTGCAATCTGTTCTGCTTCCGTTCGTCCGTTTCGGCAAATCAATGGACACAACACCATGAAGCGTGTCCCTTCAGGATAACTCTTCATGCATTCGATGACATCCTCTTGTGTGTTCTTCTTTACCTCCTGTCCGCTAATGGGCGAGAAGGTATGTCCGACACGTGCAAATAACATGCGAAGATAGTCATAAATCTCTGTTGAGGTACCGACCGTACTACGTGGATTTCTGCTGATCACCTTCTGCTCGATGGCAATGGCAGGTGGAATGCCTTCGATAAAGTCGCACTCAGGTTTTCCCATCCTTCCCATGAACTGCCTTGCATAGGTGCTGAGGCTCTCTACATACCTTCGCTGGCCCTCGGCATATAACGTGTCGAATGCTAACGATGATTTTCCCGAACCGCTCACACCCGTGATGACCACGAACTTATTGCGGGGAATATCAACGTTGATATTCTTCAGATTATTGACGCGAGCGCCTTTGATGATGATTGAATCCATCTTTTATTTTAGCAGAGCTGCCATTTGCTGTTGTACTTCCTTTGCTTTCTCGGCTGCAACTTCGGCAAATCGCTCCGTGTTGTCCGCATAGATGATGGCACGCGAGGAGTTGACGATGAGACCGCAGTCTTTCGTCATGCCATACTTACATACCTCTTCAAGGCTTCCGCCCTGTGCACCAATACCTGGAACTAAAAGGAAATGATCTGGCACTACTTTTCGTATGTCCTCGAACAACTTTCCCTGTGTGGCACCGACTACGTACATCATACGGTCTGCATCAGCCCATTGCTGGCTTCTTCGCAGTACTTTCTCAAACAAACGTTCACCAGCTGCATCTTCTGTCAACTGGAAATCCTGACTGCCCTTGTTGCTTGTCAATGCCAGTACGATGACCCATTTCCCAGGATACTCAAGGAATGGTGTCACGCTGTCCTCGCCCATATATGGAGCAACCGTCAACGCATCTACACCCATTTCCTCAAAGAAACAACGTGCATACATTTTCGAAGTGTTTCCGATGTCACCACGTTTGGCATCAGCGATAATGAAATGGTGCGGATAGTTTTCACGCAGGTAGCGAATCGTCTTGTCGAGACTCTTCCAGCCTTCCAATCCACCACACTCATAGAAAGCGAGGTTCGGTTTGTATGCTACGCAATAAGGGGCGGTCGCATCGATGATAGCTCGGTTGAAACTATAAATGGGATCTTCCTCACCCAACAGGTGCTGAGGAATCTTCTTGATGTCGGTATCCAGTCCCACGCAGAGAAACGTTTGCTTCTGCTTGATTTCTTTGATAAGTTCTTGTCTATTCATATTGTTTTTATTTCGGGGCGAGAAGTCTTCTCTCGCTTCTCTTGACTTGCAAAGGTACGAAAAAAGATTAAAACGTCCAAATTGAATCACAACTTTTGTGCTCTCTAACAAAAAAAAGATTGCTTATCTCACGATAGGCAACCTCATACTAACCTTAAAATAAATCTAATACCATGAAAAACACGATGCAAAGATACAACAAATACTTGATACTGACAAAGCATTTTAACATAAAAATGCACCGTTTATGTTATCAAACATAATTTGACGCTTTATTCAACGTACAGAACCAGTCCTTTTAGGTACTCTCCTTCAGGATGAAAGATATTAATAGGATGATCGGCTGGCTGATGTAGTTGATGCAGAATTCGTACGCTTCGTTTCGCTTGTGCGGCAGCTGTGAATACTGCTGTTCGGAAATTGTCTTTAGTCACTACTTGCGAACAACTGAATGTAAAGAGTATTCCGCCTGGCTGTATCTTTTCGAATGCTTTCTGGTTCAGGCGCGTATAGCCCTTCAACGCATTGCGTAAGGCATCTTTGTGTTTTGCAAATGCCGGTGGGTCAAGGATGATAAGGTCATAGGGAGTTGTCATGTTGTCGAGAAACTTGAACGCATCTTCTGCGAAAGCCTTATGACGAGGGTCATCGGGGAAGTTGAGAACAACATTGGCATTTGTCAAATCGATTGCTTTTTGTGATGAATCGACCGAATGTACGAGTTTTGCTCCACCTCGCATGGCATAGAATGAGAAACCGCCTGTGTAGCAGAACATATTGAGTACGTTGCGATTGTGGGCATAGTGCTCTAACAAACTACGGTTCTCTCGTTGGTCAACAAAGAATCCAGTCTTCTGACCTTTCAGCCAGTCTACATGGAATTTGAGGCCATTCTCGATGGCAATGTCTTCAGTGCTACCTCCGAGCAGGAATCCGTTTTCCTGACCTAATTCTGCTTTGAAGGGGAGGGTGGTTTCCGATTTATAGAAGATGTTCTCTATCTGGTCGCCCATCAGTTGCTTCAGTGCCTTGGCAATCACCATGCGGTCTACGTGCATGCCTACTGAATGTGCCTGCATCACAGCTGTCTTGCCATAGATGTCGATGACAAGTCCAGGCAGGTTATCCCCTTCGCCATGAACAAGTCGGTAGGTGTTGTTTTCGGGATTTTCGGCAACACCGATACACTTGCGCACATCGTAGGCTGTGGCAAGACGTTTCTCGTAGAATGCCTGGTCGATAGGTTCCTGATTGAATGATAGTACACGCACCATAATGGAACCGATCTGATAATGTCCTGTGGCGATAAACTCCTTATTGCTGGTGTACACTTCCACAACTTCTCCCTCATCAGGGTCTTGTTCGAAAGAGGCGATAGCGCCTGAGAATACCCATGGGTGGAATCTCTGAAGCGACTCTTCTTTTCCTCGTTTTAGATAGATTTTCTTCATGTCTTTGTTTCGCTGATGGTTGTCAAGCAACCTGTGTTTCTGATTCGATTTCGTTTTTCGTAATGATAATATGATAGTCACGACTACTGAGCAGTCGTTGTATCTCTTCGTAGATGTGGATGCAAGCCCATGCGTCGAGGGCTGCATAGGATTTCTGTGCATCTGAAAGAAGGTCGGCTTCCCAGTTGCTGAGTTGCTGTCGTTTGCTAATCATCTTGCCAAACAGGTTGGCGTAGATCTTCTGCAGGCTGGAATCCTCAATTCCGATGCGACTGACTTCGTCTTGTATATCGATAAAAGTGCCCAACTTGAATTTTCTCCGTTGTTGCAGCCCATGGGTATCGTCTTTCCATGAGAGTGCCACTTTTGTGATACGGGTGTCCTCCAGCAGACGGACGATGGGGTTGGGTAGTCCCAAACGATTGAGACGGAAAAGGAAACAGGTGTCGTGAGTGGCGACTTGTAGCAATGCCACTTGATGAGAAACGTTTCGTTTAAATGTCGGACGTGTCTCGCTGTCGAATCCAAGGATAGATTGCGACATCAGGTAGTTAACGGCTTTCTCTGCATCACGCTCTGTGGTGATAGTGAAGATACGTCCCTTAAATTCTTCCTTTGGAAGATGGGCGATCTGTTGTTTATCGTATTTATTGTATATAGTCTTCGTCATCGATGTCATTTAATGTGTATTTCACTTCGTGGATGGCACGAAGTACGTTTACAAGTTTCTGACCCCAATCGGTTTTAAAGTTCTGGTTACAGAGTTCGAGGGCACTCATCATCTCTTCCTCAACACCTTGTTTATATATATAGGCGAAGTTCTTGATGTCCTGATAGATGTCGGCCAGGTTTTCGCTGATGGTCATGAGGATGGGTTCGTCGCTGTATTTCATGTCTGCCACAAACACATCGAGGTAGTCATCCTTGTCTGCCATGATGAAGGCAATGTTGTTGCGGATGATGTTGTAATTCTCTTCTGTCACGTAGTCGGAGAGGACATCGTCTGTGTAGGTTTCGTACTGAGGAAGCAGCGACCCTTTGAGATAGAGTAGGGGCAGCAACTTGCTCATGGTGTCGACAAACTCTGTGCGATTGCGCTCTTCCAGGTCTTCGAGGTATGCACAATACTGTACAGCTACGGTGACAAATTCCAACACGTCACGTTGATATATGGGGTTGTTTTGATTCATTATTCTTATGGGTTATGTGAAATTGATATCTGAAATAACGTATGCACCTGCGGCATCGTTGAGTTGTTTGACCAGTGACGAACGGTTCATCATAAGATCGCTTTTCAATGCAGCCGACTTGATTTTCACGTAGAGTGTTTGATTCTTGATGAACAGGTCGCCAGTTTGCCGATTAATGGCCTCACCCATTACTACAGGCCACGACTCTATGAGCCGATGCTGGTTGAGCGGCGTTTCCAGTCCTTGTTCACGAAGAAACTCGTTCAACAGGTTGGTGATTGATTCTGTCTTACTGCGTTTCATCTTGTTGCTTATTCGTTGATAACACCACCCTTGACCGTGAAGATTTTGTAATCGCCCTGCGAACGTTCCAGAATCCTGTCGAGGTTCTCGCGATTGGTGTCTGTAATAAACAATTGTCCGAATGCTTCATCGGATGCCAGGTTGATGATTTGTTCCACACGGTTGGCATCAAGCTTGTCGAAAATGTCGTCGAGCAGTAGCAGCGGAGTGGTTTTGCTGCCTGTCTGTTTCAGGAAGTTGAATTGTGCCAGCTTCAGACTGATGAGGTAGGTCTTGTTCTGTCCTTGCGACCCTTCCCGTTTGATAGGATAGTCACCAAGGGTCATGACAAGGTCGTCTTTGTGAATGCCATGCAGACTATACCCCATGATACGGTCTTTTGCTCTGTCGCGTTGGATGACCTCAAGCAGCGGCCCGCGCTGGCAATGGCTGATATATTCCAGACCCACTTGCTCGTGATTGCCCGAGATGCGTGTGTAGTAGTCTTGAAATACAGGGATGAATTCCGTAATGAACTCGTTGCGTAGGTTGTAAATCTGCTCTCCGCAACTGGCCATTACCTCTTCGTAGGCTGCCATGATTTCCACATCGGGTTCCTCTTCTTGCTTCAAAAGGCTGTTGCGTTGCTGTAAGGCAGCATTGTGACGCATGAGCAGATTGATATAGGAGGGATTGTATTGTGAAATCACAATGTCCATAAATCGGCGTCGCTCGTCGCTACCTCCCAATATCAGCTCGTGATCGTTGGGCGACACCAGAATCAGTGGTAGCAATCCGATGTGCTCCGATAACTTCGTGTAGGCTTTTTTATTGCGCTTGAACTGTTTCTTCTGATGCAGTTTCAGACCACAAGATACCTCTTCTGCGTTTCCATTCAGTTCGTACTGCCCTTGAATCATAAAGAACTCCTCGCCATGTCGCACGTTCTGCGAATCTATCGCATTCGTTGCACTCTTAGTGAACGAGAGGAAATAAATGGCATCGAGCACATTGGTCTTGCCCTCGCCGTTGCTGCCTACAAAGCAGTTGATGTTGGGCGAGAAGTCCAGTTCGGCTTCCTTGATGTTCTTATAATTCAATATTGTGATGTGGTTCAGTATCATGATGTCATTCGTATTGTATGGTGATAGCTTTCACCTTTTCGCCCATCTCCTTGATACTTGCTTCGCGTGGGAAGTAGATTGGCATGTCGGGCTGAATCGGTAAGATACGTAGGGTGAGTCGGGTGGTGGATGCTGGCAGTCGCCATAGTCCATACTGGAATTCACGGCCGTTGTAGAAATTATCGTCGAGCAGACGGTCTCCGTCATACAGGCGGGCACAATCACCGTAGTACTGAATGCGTAGCAGACCCTTGCGATCGGCAGGCAATTCTATCGTATAGGCAGCCGCTTTGTCGAAGTCGGCATCCGATGGCTCTTCGGCTACTTTATTAGCGCCGATGGTGATGGTTCTGGTAGGTGTCGCCTCACGTGCTTTGGTATAAGAGACGGTCACTTCGCGTTTGGCCTCTTGTGGCTCGTCGAGGAACAACTTGCCTGCTGTCTCCGCATCAATCAGGTAGATGTTTTTATAGACAGGGATTGTGAGGCCTTTTGGCTTCACATTCTTCATCACTTTTCCTTCTATAGCAATCTCTGTGGGGATGCCAGCTATCTGTTGCAGATAGATTTTCCCCTCGCGATGTGCCACCAGTTGGGCGGTTGCATAGCGTATGCCATCGATATTGACAGGGAAGATGCAGGCAGTCTTGGCAGGAATGGTAACGGGTTTCTGAGGAAACTTCACTCCGCATACTTCGAACTGAACACC
This sequence comes from Bacteroidaceae bacterium, assembly GCA_017529865.1. Taxonomy (GTDB): domain Bacteria; phylum Bacteroidota; class Bacteroidia; order Bacteroidales; family Bacteroidaceae; genus Colivivens. The sequence continues at coordinate 11,731 of JAFXNA010000008.1, read as the reverse complement.
CGTCTTGGCTTTCAGGTCTTGGAATCGTTCGTAGTTGTTGATGAAGACGAAAGCGCTACCATCCTTCTCGCGATACGACCAGCGGAGGAACGAGTCGTCACCCTGTCGGATGTCCTGTGGGTTGGGATAGACGGCTTCCATTGGTGCCAATACCGATGCGTAGTCGTGGATGAAGAGATGGAGTTTGCGAAGCAGATAGTAATGCGGATTGCGCTGCCCGAACTCATTGAGTGGTGCTTGGAAGTCGTATGTCTTCACAGGCAGGTCGTTGTAGTTGGTAGCTACGGTCTGCTGGGTTTCGTTCAGATACGTCAGTTTGCCTTCGGGGTTTGTACCTCCGTGATACATGTAATAGCCCAAGAGATTGCTACCGCTTCCCAGTTTCACGATTGCCATCGAGTAGGCATCCTCGGGATAGAGGTAGACACGGCGATGGTAGGACGTCATCATGCCTCCACCCAGTTCACAAGTGAAGTAGGGGTACTGGCTGACTTTCTCCTGTGTGCCGTTTGTGTTGTATGTCAGTTGTTCGCTGGCAATGGCAGTCGACGAACGGCCTTCGTGGAAGTTGAATGCTTTATAGTAGTCGCCAGCCCCTTCCTTGGTGCTGCGGTCCCAGAATCCGTCGGCATAGTCGCCATAGAGGGGAATCATTTCGCCGAAGGGTACGGGTGTGCTGAGTTCAGGCCATCCCGTACGAGTATAAAAAGGTAGGTCGAAGCCGATGGTACGCGCGATGTCTTTCAGCGCCATGAGGTAAGAACCTCGCCCACGATATTCGTTATCGAACTGAGCGGCAATGACTGGTCCTCCGTCTTTCCATTGCAGCCCCTGCACCTGAGTGAATATCTGTCGGTAGTAGCGTTCGGTGAGCGCAAGGAACTGTTTGTCTTCGCTACGCGTGCGGCATCCTTTGGTGAATACCCAATCGGGAATGCCTCCGTTGCGTACTTCGCCGTGACAGAAGGGACCGATGCGGATGACAACCGGCAGTTGGGCTTCTTTGCAGATTTCTAAGAAGGTACGCAGGTCACGCTGTCCGCTCCAGTCGTATTGCCCTTCGATTTCCTCAATATGGTTCCAGAATATGTAGCAGGCAATGATGGTGATGCCTCCTTCTTTCATCTTCATCACTTCTTCTTGCCATTCATCGGCAGGAATACGTGAATAATGCACCTCACCCATCGCAGGAATCACACGTTTGTTTCCGAAGATAAGGCTATGGGCATCCCATCGTACGTCGGCACCCAATGTTATGTCTGTTTGCCCCCAAGCCGACTGGATGCAAACCATGAGAAGAAATGTGATGAGGATTCGTGTCATTATAAGTACTTTTTGCTTTTTGCTTTGCAAAGTTAGTAAAAAGATTGAAAAATGAAGAGCGAAAAAATAAAAAAAAGAGGAAATTGTAAAAAATGTTCATTGTTCAATGTACGATGTTCATTTTTTTTGTAACTTTGCAGCACATTTGCGGTAATAGCTCAGTTGGCAGAGCGTTGGCTTCCCAAGCCGAAGGTCGCGGGTTCGAGCCCCGTTTACCGCTCATCAACTTATAAATCGCTATAAGCTATGCTCATAACCACCATTATCATTGTTGCCATTGTGCTTGTAGGCTGTATTGCGATGAGTTCCATACAGATCAGTCATATCAACCGTGCTGCTGTTGCTATGTTCTGTGGAGTCAGTGCATGGGTTGTGTATATGCTTCATGGGTCGGACTTCCTCAATCTGATGGGATATCCCGACTACCAACTGATAGGGCAGGTAGACGACTATATAGCGACGAATGTGATTGTCAAGTATATCAATGAGGCTTGTCAGGTTATCCTTTTCCTCATTGCCACAAATACCATTGTTGAGATTATGAACAACAATGGGGTTTTCGATTCGCTCATACGTTGGTTGCGTACGCGCAATAGCAAGTTGTTCCTTTGGGAACTGTCACTCCTTACGTTCGTTATTTCGGCGAATGTCGACAACCTCACGACCGTGGTGCTGATGATGACCATCATGGACCAGATTGTCAGTTCGCGTCATCAGAAGATTATCTATTCGTGTGTCATCCTCATCTCTGCCATCCTTGGCGGTTCGTTCACGGTCATTGGCGACATGACATCGCTGATGCTGTGGGTACATGGTGTGGTGACTCCTTCGGCTTATGCTGGAGGACTGATTCTGCCCGTCTTGGCCAGTCTGTGTGTGTTCAATCTGTTGGTTTCGAACTTGCTGGTAGGTAGGGTAGAGGTATCATCGTTCTTAGGACGCTATGATGGTGACGACTCGTTGCTGAGGCCTTGGCAGAAGCTGCTGCTGCTCTTCATCGGTATTGCAGGTCTGTGGTCTATCCCTACGTTCCACGATGTCACGAAGCTGCCTCCGTTCCTCGGAGCGCTATGTGTGCTTGCCCTGATATGGTTGTTAGAAAGTGCCTTTACGTTCAAGCGCAATGGAAACCGCTTGTTCATTCAGCATAAGTATATCCGCAATACCGAGTTCATTGGCATGCGACTCATCCTCTATTTCCTGGGCGTGTCGCTCATGGTTGGTGCCTTGGTAGAGTGCGGTGCCTTGAAGTTTGTCAGCGACCTGCTGGCAACCCATATTCACAATGTGTACGTCTATGGTGCCATCATCGGATGTATCTCAAGTCTTATAGACAACATCCCATTTGTTATGGTGGGACTGAACCTGTTTACGCAAGATTTGCCGCAGGCTGGGTCTGACTTTGTTCAGAACGGTGCTTACTGGCAGTTGCTGTCGTTCTGTTCGGCGATGGGAGGTTCGCTCCTATATGTCGGAACCTTGGCCGGACATGCTGTGTCAGAGGTTTCGAAGATTAACCTTGGTTGGTATATCCGCTACATCTTCTGGAGAGTGCTCTTGGCTTGGTTGGTAGGCTTGGGTATATTCTATTTAACACACTAATTTTCAATGGAAAAAAACAGGTGGGGAATCATATATGGTTCGCATGCAGGCTTGAAGAAGTCGGCGAAGCGATGGGCCGCCATCCGAAAATATATAGAGAAACGGGGCGTTGAATACGATTTTGTGCAGTCGGAAGGCTACGGCTCTGTGGAACGGCTGTCGAAGATGCTGTGCGACAATAACTATCACACCATCGTGGTGGTAGGCAACGACTCGGCATTGAACGAAGCCCTGAATGGTATTTGCCGCTCGGAATCGCTGCCCGATGACTTCGCTCTGGGATTGATTCCGAATGGTATCGGAAACGACTTTGCACGCTTCTGGGGCGTTGGTGTCGACGATTATAAGAAGACGGTCGACCGCATCATCGCTCGTAAGACCCGCATCATCGATGTGGGTGTTTGTGTCTATACCGATGAAGATAATGTACCCGTCCGCCGTTACTTCCTCAATTGTGTGAACATCGGTCTTGGTGCCCGTCTCATCGACATCACCAGCAAGGCCACCCGTCTCATGGGGTCGAAGCGCCTGTCGGTCATTCCTGTAGCAATTGCCAATGTGTTCGAACGCAAGTCGTTCAACGTCCATATCAAGGCCGAGACCGAGGATATTCAGGGAGAGGTAATGTCCATCTGTATCGGCAACTGTATCGGCTACGGACAGACACCTAACAGTGTGCCCTACAACTTCATGCTCGACGTATCAGTCGTTACCCGTCCCAAATGGTGGCAGCTGCTCGAAGGTTTCTACCTGCTCGGCAAGGGTAAGTTCCTCAACTATAAGAACGTACATCCTTATCGTGTGCATAAGGTCGAGGTGATGGATGCGGGTAAGGCAAAGGTGTCGCTCGACGGTTGCATCCTTGATGCCAAGAACCTCACCCCGATGCGAGTGGAGATAATGCCCGAATATCTGAATTATATTATTTAAAACCTCCCCCGACCCCTCCCAAGGAGGGGCGTCAAGAGAGGTCCGTTTAATCTTTTCCCCTTGGGGAGATAAGAGAGAGGTTTATGAAAACAACAATGTTAGCGCTGCTTATGATGGCAGCCATGACCATGCAAGGTCAGCAACGGGTAATCAAACCAAAGTGGGTAAAGACGATGCCAAAGATTACAGTTGCTCAATGGGAGAAACTCTATCAGACCGACGAAAACTTTGATGAGGAAAACTACGATACGAAGAAATATGGCGACCTCTATATCTACGACGATATGTACAGCGGCCGATGCAGTTGGTATTGCGGTGGCGAAGTGAAGAAAGTGACAGCATCCAGCTGTCTTGCACCACAGGGCAAGTTTACCTATGCAGGTAAGAACGCCCACGACTTCGACCACGAAAGTGTTTGGGCAACCAAAGGAAAAGGAGTAGGGCAGAGCCTTACTTATACCTTCGAAGGTAGGTGTCCGCGCATCACAGCCGTGAAGATACTCAACGGCCACGTGAAGAACGAGACCGCATGGCGTGCCAACTCACGTGTGAAGAAACTCCGCATGTACTACAACGGAAAGCCCTATGCCATTCTCGAACTGCAGGACAGCCGCACGCTTCAGTATTTCCCAGTTGGCACCCTTGGCTATCATGATGACAAGAAGCCCGATTGGACGCTGAAGTTCGAAGTCCTCGAAGTCTATCCAGGCGACAAATACGGCGATACCGTTATTTCAGAACTCTATTTCGACGGCATCGACGTACACTAACACCTCTTCACTCTTCACGCTTCACTCTTCACTCTCCACTCTTCACTCTCCACTCTTCACTCTCCACTCTTCACTCTCCACTCTTCACGCTCCGTCGGCGGTATAGCCAGGCAGAGCCGATGCAAATCAGGAGAGATGCACAGACAGCAATAACGACTCCCGTAGGCATAGCTGCATAAGTGGCTTCAGCTGCAGGGGCAGATGGATCGCTGACGGTTGTTACTGTGCCTTTGATTGTTGCCGACAAGTTCTTGGCGTTCTTCTTAGCCTGTTTCTCAGCCTTTTTCCTTGCCTTTTCAGCCTTCTTCTCGGCCTTTCTCCTTGCCTTCTCAGCTTTCTTCTGGGCTTTTGCAGCCTCCTTCTCCATCTTCTTCGCCTCTTTCTCGTCGACTACCTTGAACTGTTTGTTGTCAATAGTACTCGGTACCACCCGTTCCGTTTCCCGTGGCCACGGGGCAATGTCTAATAACTGTATAATCATAATCGTATAATTATTTCACCGCAAAGATACGGCAATTATTTGAATCAGCCAAACAATTCCGGAAAAAAACACAATAAATAAGTAGCTTTAACGTTTGTTAGAGTATGAATAAAAGAAGGATCTATTATCTTGTTGCGATGGCAGTAACGATCGTCATCGGTTTGTTGTCGCGCAAGCTGTCGTTCGTCCCGGCAGAGACGGGCGATGCCCTATGGGCCGTTATGGTGTTCTGCCTGTGCCGTGCCGTCATGGTTCGGCAGCGTCTGTTCGTCATAGCCCTTATCAGCCTTCTGATATCGTATGGCGTAGAAGCCTCCCAACTGATTCAGTGGGATTGGCTCACACAATTCCGTTCCACTACCTTTGGCCACCTGGTGCTCGGACAAGGATTCCTCTGGCAAGACCTTGTTGCCTACACCATCGGCATCGCCACCATCTACCTCTGTGCCATGTGGTTCGAAAAGAAAAGCAGTATATGAAGCCACCAAGCGACGCCACGGCGCCGCTTGGTTGTTTTTTGGGAGGGATTGTTAATGTTCTTGGATGTACTTGTATATCTCCAGCACACCCTGGGTATCTACGATGCCATCACCATTCACATCCTGTGGAACTTATCGTGAAACAAAAACAGACGGAGGTGATGAGCCTCCGTCTATTTGTTTAGCTATGAGCAATTAGTTGTGCCTTTTACCACTCAGTAGCAGTTTCAATTGTATAGTCGTTCAGGCTGCCACTTGTGCTTGTTGACTGCACGGCATTCCATCCCGTTGGTACGCCGCTTACGCTGTTTGTATCCCAGATTCCTGCTGTTGCAACTGTCAATGTTCCTGTCTCTGCTACATTGTTGAGCCAATCGGTTGTGCAATTGGTTGCACTGTTGTCTGTAGCCATACATTTTACACTATTTAGGAGTGTACAACCACTGAACATTAGGCTATAGCAACCCTCTGTCAATCTTGGTGCAAGCAGGTCGGGAGCTTTTGTCAGTTTAGTACAACCCGAAAACATGCCATGATAGCAATTTTTTGTCAGTGTTGTAGTTGGCAGGTCGGGAGCCGTTTGCAGGTTGGTGCAGCCACTGAACATATATGCATAGCAATAATTTTTTAGATTCTCTGCATTTAGTTCGGGTGCTGTCGTCAGGCTGGTGCAACCATTGAACATGCCACTATAACATTTTTCTGCAAGATTTTCAGCATTTAGTTCTGGAGCCTTCGTCAAGCTGGTGCAACCATCGAACATGGCGAAATAGCAAGCTTCTGCCAGATTCTCAGCATCCAAATCGGGAGCCGTTGTCAGACCGGTGCAGCCCTTGAACATTTTATTATAGCAATTTATTGTGAGTGTTGTAGCTTCAAGTTCTGGAGCCGACGTAAGGCCAGTGCATCCTTCAAACATGCTGATATAGCATTGGTTTACCAGTGTTGTTGCCGGAAGTTCTGGAGCCGTTGTCAGGCCGGTGCAACCTGAGAACATTTCACGATAACACTCGACAGCCAGCGTCGTAGCAGGCAGAACGAGCGGCTTATTGGTATGGTTCACAATATGAGTGTTGCCTTCGAACAGTTTTTGGAACGTATAACGTTCTGTCAGGCTCGTGAGAGTAGCATAGCCGTTTGATTGAATCAGACTCATTATGTTTCCATAGATATAGCAATCTTTAGAGCATGAGAATGTGCTAGAATTACTAAGATTAGCATAAGTAGCATTGTCGCCACGGAACATCACCTTGTCGCCAACGTTGGTAAGCGTGATTTCCTGCTCCGGAACATAGGTACTCCATGAAGAACCGTCGGTGCTGTATTCTACCTTACCCGTCACACCGCTTATCAGATTGAATTTAACGACAGCTCCAGCCTCTTTCGCCTCGAATGTCAGCGGAACAATGCGGTCGGTCACCTTGATGGCCGTTATAGTGATAGGATATATTTTGCCAAACTCAAGCGTCTTGCCCGTCACGATCTTCTGGTAAGTCTCGGTGCCGTCGGAAGCCGTAATGGTGAGTTCGTCCGTTTCAAATATAGGTTCGATCACCATGTAGATAGGACCGGCAGCAGCCGTGCGATTAATGGTGTAGCAGTCTATTCCATTTAACGCGATTTTGAGACTCGTGATGGTGCTGGTGATGTCCTGGCCGCTGGTGTTCTTTACCGTAAACTTAGCAATGGCCCAATCGTTATAAAGAGTAATAGTAGCAGGCAGTTCGCAATTCGCAGTCAGATTACCTAAGAAGCTAGATTGCTCGATGTTCTGAACCGTGGCAAACGTACCGTCCTGCGTTGCGTATGCACTCATGATCGGCTTTCCGGTAGCATCCAGATTCGTGATAGGATAAATCATATCTACGTAGCCGCTTGCCTTCGGATTAGTCAGCGTAAAGGTCAAGGTTGCCGATTTCTTGTCGCTCGAAATGTTGGCAGTAGTAAGCGCCTCGCTCGTCACATAAGAAAAAGAGCCTCCAGAGTTCTCGTAGCGCAAGCCCACCTTGTCGCCCACTTCAAACGTCTTCACGCCCGCCTCGGTCAGCGCACGGGTTTCCTCGCCGCCGATGTTCACAGTCGTTCTAAGGGTAATCACTCGGTCATTGTTCACAGGCTGCACGAAATCGTCCTCGTTCGAACAGCCAACCATCATGGCACCCACCAGTGTGAGGACTGCCATGTAAAGGAATGTCATTGTCTTTTTCATTTTCTTTTCTTTTTTTTGTTGTTTGTTTTCTTTTTAGTTGTTGTTCTGGTTATCGTTTTCTTTTTTATTTTTGTTAAAACTACCAATCCTGTTCCTCCCCCACCTCATAATCCTGAACGCCGACCCTCGGACTGCTCACCAGCAGGGGAACAGTCTCTAACCTGATGATCTGCGTTGTTGGTTGCTCATAGACTCTTTGTTTCATACTTCGTCAGCCTGCACTTTACGCACAAGCTCCATTCATGTAGTGAATGCTCATTAAAACTTCCTTTCGGTGTTGCAGTTCGTCCAGAAAAATCGAGCAAATAAAATGTCTGTGCTCCGAAGAACACGCCGCAAAGATACAGCATTTATTTATATCTGCCAAAGAAATACCCGTTTTTTGTTGTTTTTTCCTGCCAAAGCGGCGAAATGGTCTGCCATTTTTCAAGAGAAAAGTGAAAATAATTGGACAAGAAACGTGAAATAAAGGAAAAGTACATTAATAAGTAGTGCCCTTGATTTGCTAATTGTGAATAACAATTTCGCCTACAAAATGTTCGTTTTTCAACTTTACCATACTTTTTCTGCATTATTTCTTTGATATTTCAACTAAAAAGTTTAATTTTGCAATCAAATCGCATAACGATATCATCATGGCGACAAAAGAAGAAGTACAACGTTTCCTGCATCAGATGAAGGAGAAGATAAAAGTCTTCGGAATCATATATAGGGATGATAGAGGCAAGAACGCCCAAACGTTGATCGATTTGGAGATTACGCCTAAGTATCGTGATACTGTCATCATCAACCTTGAAGTCCATGACTACTCCGAAGGTCCTGTCATTGACACGCTCAATCAATGCGGCGAGATGTGGGTCTTTGGAAAAGACGTGAAAGGGCAGGAGGTGTATATTAAGATCACGTTGGGAAAAGGATCAAGTGCGTTGTGCATCTCATTCCATATAGCAGAGCATCCCATGAACTATCCATTTAAATAACAACGATATGCAAAGTCCATTCACAGGAGGTCACGCAACTCTCCGCCACGAATTATCAGAACTGACATTCCGCAAGGAGAAATTTCAGTATGTTCATCAGTTCTACGAGTGTGATGAAACCAAGGAACGTTTCACCACCACGGCATTGGACGAAGTCAATGTCGGCCAAGTGTATAATCAGTATCGTGCGAAATACGGCATTCCGTTCCCTGACGAAATCAAACGCATCCGTCAGCACTATGGTCTTCCTGCATCTAAGATGTCGCAGATTCTCGGTTTTGGCGATAACCAGTACCGTTTGTATGAGAATGGTGACATGCCCAGCGAGACAAATGGGAAAATTCTGATGTCCATTCAGAACCCTCAAATCTTTGAGAGCTTTGTGGTCAATGCAAGGAATCAGTTTGAGGAAGAAGAATTCATCAAGATTCTTCACAAAGTCAGGTCCGTCAGCATGAATGCCAACGATGCGTTCATCAAGGACTACATTTTCAATGGGAGCCGAAGGGATATTTTCAACGGTTATGCCACCCAGTCTGTCAGCAAGCTCAAGAACATCATCCTCTTCTACATCGAGAAGTATCATGGTGTGTTCTTCACGATGATGAACAAGCTGCTGTTCTATACAGATTTTTATAGTTACAAGACGACAAGCAAAGGGATGAGCGGCCTTGCCTACAAAGCTATTCAGCGAGGCCCTGTTCCTATCCGCTGGGACAGGATCTACAGCTTCTTCGACGATATCCAGCAGGAGATTGTTCATTTTGATTCTGGAGTCGAAGGCACCAGACTCACCTCCACGCTCTCTCCCGACCTCTCTGAATTCTCAGAGGAGGAACTCGGCATTCTCGAAACCATCTACCAGCGTTTCAAGACGGAGAACTCGACCAAGATTTCAGACATCAGCCATAACGAAGATGCCTGGCAAAAGTATGTGGACAGCGGACAGATGATTAATTTCGACATGGCATTCTTTTTGAAAGCGATTTAAAGATAATAGAAATGGCGTATTCAACTCCATACGATTATAATGACGATTCGATCAGGCATCTGGACGAGAAGTTCGGAGAGATAGATTGTGACCGTTTCCTTTATTGCATTCAGGTGCAGCAGAAGTGGGATATCGAGAAGGTGAACAATTTTATTGCTCAGCTACGCACCAGTCATTCGTATGCGTCAAGGGAATTGGATCGGCTAAGGGAGCTGGAAAAGACATATAACAAGGAATATCCCACCAACCACAGACGATATGTTACCACAGCGCAGGAGGTGGTTAGCAAGATGAGTAGTACACTAAGTGGACTGAAGAAGATTGTGACTGAATTCCGCAACAAGGGTAAGAACAAGAAGGAGGTGTCGATCATGGACGATACGCCATTATATAACGGTCCGTATATGAATAATCTTTTTGGATGGGACTCCTATAAGGACCAGAACGCTCAGGACCTTCTGCAAGAGTTGAACTCGTTTCTGCAAGATGCCCAGGAATGTATCGACATTGCCATGAAGATGATTGAAGACGAAATTGCCATTAGTCAAGATCCCGAGACGGCCTACCCAATCTATATGGACAATTACAATCGCTCTGTAAGCGACAGCAGGTTGTTCATCGAGATGATTGAAAGCCAGCGCCCAGATTTGGATAACGACTTTGTCAAGGCTTTGGAAGAGGCTGAAGATGCTAAACTGTTCATCGCAAGTTTGTTCCATACTTATAACCGTGCGCAGTTTGCCTATAATAGTGCCTGCGTGGCCATTCACGAGGGCAAGAAGGCAGAGCTGACGAAAGAGGAATCGCTGATTTGGGGGCTGGATAACGAGAGAAAGGTGAAAAGACTCCGCCTACTGCTGGACCACATCCTGGAATTGTCCGAAAAGATGGATGGCGTCATTGGCTGGAAGGGCATGCTGAAAGGTTATTTCGTCATGCGATTACTATACTGGTGCGGATGGAACGGCACCAAGAACGACGCCATGCTAAAATACATCACCAAGCGTTGTAAAGGAACCATCGAGGTTGTCAAGATGAATGCCGTTATGACCGAGAAGAGAAAACTTGCTCGTTTAACATCCCATGAAGACCAAGTGCAACAGCTTGCTTTTAACCGCCAAATTGATGCGTTCATCGACGATTTAGAAGAAATGGCTACGGAATCGAGCTGATTTTTTGACTTTTTCCGGATTATACAGACTGGCGTCTTTTGGCGTCAGTCTTTTATTTTGACCCCTGTTTTCCCGTCAAAGGGTCAAAAGTCTGTTATTAGTTTTGACCGTTAAAGCCGCATAAAGGGTCAAAACTCGTTCGGAATTCTGCACCATGGTGTCAAAACTCTGAAAAGGGGTCAAAACATGCCTTAGAACGGCCTGTATGGCAGCTTTTTTAAAACCAAAATTTTTTATTTCACTCTCAATTTTTCTCCTTAACTTTGCATCACCAAACAACGGGAAAAATGCCATGCGTGGTCCGAAGGCTGTCTCACTTTCTCGGTTGGATGGGAGGGACCCTCGTGTGAGACGGAGGCTTTCCCGGAAAGGACTTTTGGTTATGTCAAAAAAAATAACCACCTCAACCCCTCCTATAGAAGAAAAAAATAAGGAGCAAGGTTGGAACAACGACACGCACCTGAGCGTGAATCTAAAAACCAAGTTGCGCAGCGACCGCTATGCCAAGACCGGCAAGAGCTATCAGGGCGTACTCCGTCGAGACGTGGAATGTGAGGATTTCCTTTACGACGAGCAATTTACGTTCACTGAGATTGTTCCTCCGATGGCGGGTAAGCGAAATCCACACGTGTTCGAGGCCAAATTCGTTTCAATCACTCGCTGGGACGACGGCTCGTATCACCCTAACTTTAAGTCGCTGAAGGTGGGTGCTGACTTCTCGGTCGACAGCTATGCTATCCGTGTGTGTAACGAACTGCGCCAAGCGCTTAAAGGCCTGATAGAGGAAGGCTAAG
>JAFXNA010000050.1 GCA_017529865.1 Bacteroidaceae bacterium | reverse complement strand
CATCTGGTCGATAGGTCCTCAGCAGACACTCTATGTTCCTGGCTGCTGGTTGAAGAAGGGAAAGAACGAAGTGATTGTTCTCGATGTAGTAGGTCCTCGTGAGGCTGTCGTTTGGGGACAGGCTGAACCAGAGCTGAACAAACTCCAGTTAGAGAAGACCAATAAGCACAACAACATCGGGGATAAGCCAGACCTCAACAGCGATACCCCTGTAGCTCAGGGTCAATTTAAGAGCGGAAACGGATGGCAAACCGTTAAGTTCAATGGTTCAAAAAAAGGACGTCTGCTTTGTCTCGAAGCATCATCGACTCAAGCAGGTGATGACGTAGTGGCTGTAGCAGAGATTTATGCTCTCGGTGCAGATGGCAAACGTCTTTCTCGTGAACCTTGGACAACCAAATATGCTGACAGCGAAGACGAGAACGGTAATCATACAGGTGACAAGGTGTTTGACCTGCAGGAGTCTACCTATTGGAAGACCGTCAAAGGTGCTGGTTTCCCACACCTGCTCGTTATCGATTTAGGCAGCGAACAGACGATAACAGGATTTGAGTATCTTCCTCGTGCTGAACAAGGTGCACCAGGAAGCATTAAAAACTATAAGATTTACGTAAAATGAAAGGAATCGTATTAGCCGGTGGTTCGGGTACACGTCTCTACCCTATCACCAAAGGAATCAGTAAGCAACTGATGCCTATCTATGACAAACCAATGGTGTACTACCCCATCAGCGTGCTGATGTTGGCTGGTATACGCGACATATTGATTATCTCTACCCCATTCGACTTACCTGGTTTCAAACGTCTTTTAGGCGACGGTAGCGATTATGGTGTACGCTTCACCTACGCAGAGCAACCATCACCCGATGGATTGGCGCAGGCATTTACGATAGGTGCAGATTTCATTGGCGATGATTGTGCCTGTCTGGTTCTTGGCGACAACATCTTCCAAGGACCAGGATTTACTCCCTTGCTGAAAGAAGCTGTACGTACGGCCGAAGAAGAGAAGAAAGCGACCGTATTCGGGTATTGGGTAAATGATCCCGAACGATATGGTGTGGCAGAATTCGACAAGGATGGCAACTGCCTGAGTATCGAGGAGAAACCAGAGCATCCCAAGAGCAATTATGCAGTTGTAGGACTCTACTTTTATCCCAACAAAGTAGTAGACGTAGCACGAAACATCAAACCTTCAGCACGAGGAGAGTACGAAATCACCACCGTAAATCAGTGGTTCCTGAATGATAGAGAACTGAAGGTACAGACCCTTGGACGCGGTTTCGCATGGTTGGACACAGGCACACACGACTCACTCTCCGAAGCTAGCACCTATATTGAAGTATTGGAAAAGCGTCAGGGACTTAAGATTGCATGTCTCGAAGGTATTGCTTATCGCCAGGGATGGATTACAGCAGAGCGTATGCGTGAATTGGCAAAACCAATGCTGAAGAACCAATACGGACAGTATCTGCTGAAAGTGATTGAAGAGGTACAGGAAACTGGACAAGCCAACTTGGAATAATATGAATGTAATCAAGACAAAGATTGAAGGACTGTATATCATAGAGCCTCGTGTATTTAAGGATGCTCGCGGCTATTTCTTCGAGAGTTTTTCACAGAGAGATTTCGACGAGCAGATTGCCATTCCCCTGATTGGCAAACCACTCGTATTTGTGCAGGACAATGAAAGCATGAGCAGCTATGGAGTGATGCGTGGACTGCATTTCCAGCGTCCGCCTTTCACCCAAAGTAAGATTGTACGCTGCGTCAGAGGTGCTGTGCTCGATGTAGCAGTCGATATTCGAAAAGGAAGTCTTACATACGGACAGCATGTAGCAGTGGAACTCACAGAGGAAAACCACCGTCAGTTTTTCATCTCGCGTGGATTTGCTCACGGTTTCGCGGTGCTCAGCGAGACGGCCGTCTTTCAATATAAGTGCGACGAGTTCTATCATCCCGAAGTTGATGGAGGCATCAGTATCCTTGACAACTCGTTGGGAATCGATTGGCGCATCCCTGCAGAAAAAGCATTGCTAAGTGAAAAAGACACGAAGCACCCACTCCTATGCGACTTCGACAATCCGTTTGATATCAATGTAAATCTCTACGAGGAAAAGTGAAAAGAATAGTAAATAACTAAATAGACAATAATAGTAAATAGTAAATTGTCAAATAGTAAATGTTACGATGAATATATTAGTGACAGGAGCCAACGGTCAGTTAGGCAATGAGATGCGAATCGTCAGTAAAGGTTCGACCGACCACTATATCTTCACAGATGTGGTGGAAGTTGAAGGTGTGGGAACAACCCTGTTAGACATCACAGATCTTGATGCCATTCGCTCTATTGTAAAGGCACAAGATGTAAAAATTATCGTCAACTGTGCGGCCTATACCAATGTTGATGCTGCGGAGAGTAATCAAGAACTGGCAGAAAAACTCAATGCCACAGCACCCCAGAATCTTGCTGATGCGATGAAAGAAGTAGGAGGACTGCTCATTCATATCTCCACCGACTATGTCTTTGGTGGCGATCCTTACAACACACCTTGCCGTGAAGACCAGAAAGGCAGCCCTACAGGTGTTTATGGTCTCACCAAACTGCATGGCGAGCAAAACATCATCAATTCAGGCTGCGAGTACGTCATTCTGCGTACAGCATGGCTTTATTCTGAGTTCGGAAAGAACTTCGTAAAGACGATGCTCAACCTCACAGCAACCAAGCCACAGCTCAAGGTCGTCTTCGACCAAGTAGGCACCCCAACCTATGCATACGATTTAGCAAAAGCCATCACAACTATCCTCGAAGACTACAAGAAAGAAATTCTCAATTCTCAATTCTCAATTGTCAATTACTCAAAGACAGGCATCTATCACTTCTCCAACGAAGGAGTCTGTTCATGGTACGATTTCACGAAGATGATTCAGATGATAGCAAGCGAACTTGAAACTCCTGAAACCGCTGAAACATTTGGAACCCATGGAGCTTGCGAGGTGTTGCCATGTCACAGCAATGAGTTCCCCTCCCCTGTAACTCGTCCTGCCTATTCGGTATTAGATAAGACAAAAATCAAAGAAACGTTCGGAATCACCATTCCATATTGGACTGATTCCTTACAAAAATGTATAGAAAACTTCAAAAGCTTATGAAGAATATCGTTATTACTGGTGGTGCAGGCTTTATTGGAAGCCATGTAGTACGCCTGTTTGTAAACAAGTATCCAGAGTACAACATCATCAATCTCGACAAGTTGACCTATGCAGGTAATCTTGCGAATCTAAAGGACATCGAAGATCGTCCCAACTACAAGTTCGTGAAGATGGACATTTGTGACTTCGATGCATTCTACCAGTTGATCCAGGACGAGAAGGTCGATGGCATCATCCATCTCGCAGCAGAGAGTCATGTAGACCGCAGTATCAAGGATCCCTTCACATTTGCACGAACGAATGTAATAGGAACCCTCTCACTCCTACAGGCAGCCAAACTCTATTGGGAAAGTCTGCCAGAGAAATATGAAGGCAAGCGGTTCTATCACATCAGTACAGACGAAGTATATGGAGCACTCGAGATGACCCACCCCGAAGGCATCAAACCACCATTCACTACAACGGCATCGAGTGGTGAGCATCATCTTGCATACGGCGAAGACTTCTTCTACGAGACCACGAAGTACAATCCTCACTCACCCTACAGCGCCAGCAAAGCATCGAGCGACCACTTCGTACGTGCTTTCCACGACACATACGGTATGCCGACTATCGTCACCAACTGCTCTAACAACTACGGCCCCTATCAGTTCCCCGAAAAATTGATTCCGCTCTTCATCAACAACATCCGCCACAAGAAGCCACTCCCTGTTTACGGCAAGGGAGAGAACGTACGTGACTGGCTGTTTGTAGAGGATCATGCACGTGCCATTGATGTTATCTTCCATAATGGTAAGATAGCCGAAACCTACAACATCGGAGGTTTCAACGAATGGAAGAACATTGATATCATCAAGGTAGTTATCCGCACAGTAGACCGTCTGTTGGGTCGCAAGGAAGACGAGGACATGAACCTCATCACCTACGTCACCGACCGTCTGGGACACGATGCTCGCTATGCCATCGACTCCACCAAACTCCAACGTGAACTCGGATGGGAGCCCAGCCTCCAGTTCGAGGAAGGCATTGAGAAAACAGTTCGCTGGTATCTCGACAACCAAGACTGGATGGACAATGTCACCAGCGGTGACTACCAAAAGTATTATGATAACATGTACTCAAACAGATAACAACACTTATATATAGATGCAATAAAATAAGAGGTACACCACTAAGGTATACCTCTTAATAACTTTCTGATGCTTACCAATTACTTGAGTGAGTAAGTGTAAGGGTCTTTCTCATCGCCTGTCTCTGCAACAGCTACTTTGTCTTCGCGAAGCAACCAGCCAAGTCCAAGGTTGAAATCCTTTTCAGCCAACTTTGTAGACTTCTTAATCTGCTTGTAAGTCTGACCATTGTTCTCTGCAAGTGCGTTCCAAATGGTACCTGCGATGTTTCCTGCTTTTTCCTGTAACATAATCTTTTCTTTTTACCAAATTAATACATCAAAACCTAAGTGAAATTCTTTTTCACGGTGCAAAGTTACATCTTTTTTCTTAATCTGCAAACATTTTTTAAGAAAAATAAGCCAAAACCCTCGCATTTTGTGTGCGAACACAGCGGTTTGCAAAGTAATAGCATTACTTTTGCGGAAGGAGGGGGATTGGCTTGATGCCTATCCCACTTCCGAGCTCTAACGACTTGTGCGGAAGGAGGGGGATTCGAACCCCCGAAACGGTTACCCGTTTACCGGTTTTCGAGACCAGCGCGATCGTCCACTCTGCCATCCTTCCAATCTTCATATATTGCTACTGCAGATTCTATCATCCGCAAACATGGACGTTTCTTATAGTATTCTGCTGTGCGTTCGTCAGGTACAGACACGATGGGTGCATCTTTTCGTAGTCCGAGCAACTCTGCACACTTGATGCTGCCGTGTTGTTCGCGGAACCGTGCAGCCAACTCCTGCACAATGTGGTAGTTCTTCTGCTTCTGCTGTGGGTCATTAGGCAGGGTCTGTCCTTCTTCCATTCCCACAAGCATTGCCATCGCGCATACTGTTCCACATGTTTCACGCATTCGTGCGATGCCTCCTCCAAATGAGGCAGAGAGGCGAAGGGCTTGTTCGAACGGTATTCCGTAGTCATCAGCATAGGCACAGAAAACTGATTGTGAACAATTGTAGCCTTGCAAAAATAATTCTCTCGCACAAAGTATACGTTGTTCCTTCGTCATCAGTTGTATTCCTCTTTTGTGAAAGTGAACGACGTTATCTCCTCTCCTGTTTCCGAATTGTAGTAAGAGTAAACGATATCCAACCCTTCAGCCTTCACATGACGCAGATCAACCGAGTTGCGTACAGCTCCCAACAGTGCCCCATACAGATCATCGTATTTGTTGGTCATTTCGGCCATTGAAGCAGAATCACCGTGAATGGAATAATAATAGGTAATGGTGTTGCTGCCGTCGTTTGGACATACAAGACTATCAAGGTATATGAGGTCCTCGAACTCGGCACGAGGACAGTTTTTCGCTGTGAACTCGCGTGCTTCGCGTTCGAATCGCTCTCGTTTGCTTTCCTGACAGGCGGTCAGCAGAAGCAGTGAAGTCATCAATAACAGGGCTGTTCGTTTCATGCGTTCGCTTTGTTTTGTTCGATTCGACGTACGGCCTCGGCAAGTGCGATGGACAGCTGGTCGGGACACGATGTATTCTTCAAGCCACAACGGATGCCTTGCAGTCGATCAATGACATCTTCGGCTTTCTGTCCATGCACCAACATAGAGATACCCTGCGTGTTGCCTGAGCATCCTCCTATGAAATTGACATGCTGAATGATATGATTATCATCGACTTCCAACTCAATGGCTTGCGAACATGTGCCGTGTGTATGATAGACTGCTTTCACCTTATTTATTATTTCATGTTGGTATATACGTTCTGTACATCATCGAATTCCTCGAGACGTTCTACCATCTTGTCGATAGTTTCACGCTGTTCGTCGGTCACTTCCTTCAAATCGTTTGGAACGTAGGTAAACTCAGCTGCTGTGATTTCGTACTGATGGTCTTCAAGATACTTCTGGATGAGTGCGAAACTCTTTGGGTCACCATAAATGGTAATGAGGGTTTCGTCCTTGTCTTCATCGTACTCTTCGTCAAACTCATCGTTGACACCCAAATCGATGAGGTCGAGAATCATCTCGTCCATATCAAGACCTTCGGGTTTCTTGAATGAGAACATAGCATAGTGGTCGAACAGATAGGCCAATGAACCCATTGTACCAAGTGTGCCACTGAACTTATTGAAGATACTACGTACATCAGCTACCGTACGGGTCGTGTTGTCAGTAAGTGTATCTACGAACACTGCTACGCCATGCGGTCCATATCCTTCGTAGGTCATCGACTTCCATGCTGACTTATCTTTACCAATTGCATTTTTTATGGCACGGTCGATATTGTCTTTCGGCATGTTTTCATGACGACAGGTAGCAATAATAGCACGCAAGTGTGCGTTGTTATCAGGATCCGGACCACCTTCTGCTACTGCAATTGCGATTTGTTTACCAAGACGTGTGAATGTCTTTGCCATGTTGCCCCATCTCTTCAGTTTGCGGGCTTTTCTGAATTCAAATGCGCGTCCCATATTCTTATTTTCTATTTAACGATTGACTTTTTGCGATTTGTTTCTATTTTGTTATTTAATTATTTCCTCACTGTTGAGAACTTTACTTTCCTCTCACGGTAGCTCCTGTTGCCTTCACGATAGCTTGCTCTATCTTACTCATGACAGCCTCGATGGCTTTATCATTGAGGGTCTTTTCTTCACTCTGAAGGGTAAAGTTAACAGCATACGATTTCTTACCTTCTTCGAGGTTCTTGCCTTCGTAGACATCGAACAGACGCACATCCTTGAGCAATTTGCGTTCTGCACCGTAAGCTGCTGATTCAACCGCAGCGAACTCCACGTTCTTATCGAGCAGGAGTGCAAGGTCGCGGCTTACTGCTGGGAACTTAGGTATGTCGTGGAAACTAACACTCTTACCTTTAATAAGCTTCATGAGGTTGTTCCAATTGATGTCGGCATAAAAGACTGATGCTTCGATGTCGAACTTCACCAACTGTTTCTTGCTAACGATACCGAACTGTGCAATGAGTTTGCCACCATGATTTGTTATCTTAGTAGACTTTGCCCACACATCGTTCGACACTTCTGCAAACACAAGTGAACCGAATGGAGTGCCGAGACGACGAAGCACGTTGAACACGTATGCCTTCATCTCATAAATACTAGTTTCCTCATCAGCATGTGCCCAACTGCCTGCAACACGTTTGCCCGTAAGCCATAATCCGAGGTGGTAGTCCTCTGAATATGGTGCCAGCACAGCTTTCGATGTTTCAGCGTTGCTGACAGCAATATTTTCTTCCGACTTGCGTGCGGCATTGTAGTAATAGCAATTACCAAACTCGAATAGACGGAGGTCAGACATACGACGGTTAGTGTTGTGACTGATGGTCTCCAATCCTCCAAAAAGGAGAGTCTGACGCATCACACCGAGATCCTGACTTAGCGGGTTAATCAGTCGGACAAGGTTATCAGCAGGGAATGCTTCCAAACCATCATAATAGGAGGTCTTGGTAAGTGAATTATTGAGGATTTCGTTGAATCCGCAACCCACTAGCTGTTCAGCCACCAAATTCTGCAACTTATATGACTTATCTAGTTCTCCCTTGATGGTCAGTGAAGACTTCAACTGGGTTGGAATCTCCATATTATTATAACCATAGACGCGCAGCACCTCTTCGACTACGTCACAAGGACGAGTGACATCCACACGGTATGCAGGTACATCAAGAGTAACAGTCTCGGAAGTCTCGCTCAACACCTTCATACCCAAATCCAAACAGATGGACTTCACGGTCTCTGCAGGGATTTCCTTTCCAGCAAGATCCCACAGATACTTATATTCTAGTTTAACGGTTGCATTCTTTGGCAATGAATCGTTCTTCACATCAACAATATCCATTGCAATCTCACCTCCAGCAAGTTCTTTGGTCATCAAGGCAGCCATCTTCACAGCGTAAACCTGACCTTCCGGATCGATTCCACGCTCGAAACGGAAGCTGGCATCGGTCTGAAGACCATGACGGCGAGCACTCTTACGAATCCATGTGGGATGGAAATAAGCAGACTCAAAGAGTACATCCTTAGTGGTTTCATAAGTACCACTACCCTTTCCGCCAAACACACCAGCAATACACATAGGCTCTTCAGCATTGCAGATAGCAAGGTCACGGTCGGACAATTTGTGCTCTACACCATCGAGGGTAACGAAAGGAGTACCTTCAGGCATGGTCTTCACCACTACCTTCTGGCCCTTAATCATATCTGCATCGAAACAATGCAGAGGCTGTCCGTAAGCCATCATGATGTAATTGGTGATATCGACAATATTGTTGATTGGGCGCAGTCCAATAACCGTCAGACGATCCTGCAACCACTTTGGTGATTCTTTCACTTCACAACCCTTCACCGATACAGCCACATAGCGAGGACAAGCTTCCTTCTGTTCTACTTCGATAGCAATAGGCAAGTTGTGTGAGTCTACCTTGAATGCTTCCACATCAGGACGATGGAGGGCTGTGTGATAGCCGTTTTGGCGAAGATATGCATAGAGGTCACGAGCCACACCCCAATGACTGCATGCGTCAGAATGATTGGGGGTAATACCGATACCTATCACATAATCACTTTCCAAATTATAATACTTCGCTGCCGGAGTTCCCACAACGGCATCATTAGGCAGTTCGATGATACCTGCATGACTGTTTCCAATACCGATTTCGTCTTCTGCACACAACATACCATTCGACTCCACACCACGAAGTTTCGACTTCTTAATGATAAACTCCTTGTCACCATCATAAAGCTTTGTACCAAGAGTTGCAGCAATGGTCTTTAATCCCTGACGGCAATTGGGAGCCCCGCACACAATCTGCTCAACACGTCCTTCACCAAGATCGACCGTACAAACATGCATGTGGTCGCTATCGGGATGAGGCTCGCATGTCAGCACCTGCGCAACAACCAATCCTGCCAATCCGCCTTTAATTGATTGTACCTCCTCAAGACTTTCAACTTCCAGACCTACACTGGTCAGCGCTTTCGACACTTCATCGGGAGTCAAGTCGAAATCGACATAATCCTTCAGCCACTTATAACTTACATTCATTTTTTTTAAATAATAGTCCTCTTTTTCGTTTTCGGGATGCAAAGTTACAAAAAAATGGACATTGAACATTGAACATTGAACATTTTTTGCTAAAAAAAGAGCATAGACCATTAGCCTTTGTCCTTTTTTCAATTCTCATCGTACTTTTTTACCTGTTTTATTTGTTCAGAAGGGAAAAAAGCTCTAACTTTGCAAACAAGAACAACAAAAACTTTTTACAACAATTTAAACTTTATGCTTATGAAGATTTTATTACCTATCAAAGCCTTGATGAGCGGTTTACTGTTATCGCTCGTCTCTGTGGCAGCCAATGCACAGCTGTCATCAAACCCCGACAAGTTTCTTGGTAACATCACCACACGCTATCAAATCGACGTCAGTGGTATTGAACCTTACTACAAGATGTGGAACCAGATTACCTGCGAGAACGAATCGAAGTGGCAATCATGTGAAGGCACTCGTGGTAGCTACAACTGGGGCTGCGACAACGCTGTTAACTATGCAAAGAATCACAATTTCCTATTTAAATTCCACTGTCTGGTATGGGGTTCACAGTATCCTAACTGGCTGTCCAACCTTTCAGTGTCAGAACGTTTCCAGGCTATCACCAAGTGGATGGATGCCGTCAAGAAGAAGTACCCGAACCTCGAAATGATTGACGTAGTCAATGAGGCCATAGGCATGCACCAGCAGGGTAACCCAATGATGCGTGAGTCATTGGGCGGAAGTGGCAAAACAGGCTACGACTGGCTCATCAAAGCCTTCGAAATGGCTTACGAACGTTGGCCAAACGCTATCCTTATCTACAACGACTATAACTCATTAAATCCCAATAATGGAGATGTAGATAATTACATCGATTTGGTACAGACATTGCGCGATGCCGGTGCACCTATTGATGCTTACGGAAATCAGGCACACGATGTAAATAACATCAGTGCAAGTACCTTGAAGAGTGTGATGAATAAGCAGCAAGACGCACTGAAGATGCCTATGTATATCACCGAGTTGGACATCGATATTGAGGACGATACTCAGCAGAAGAACCAATATCAGAGTATCTTCCCTCTCATGTGGGAAGCAGACTATTGTGCAGGTATCACCATTTGGGGTTATATCCATGGAGCTACATGGGTAAGCAACTCTGGTATCATCAAGAACAACAAGGACCGTCCAGCAATGACTTGGTTGCGTGAATACATGAAGACCGAAAAGGCTATCAACGCCAAGAGTCCGCTCCCAGGAATGAAGAAGGAAGCGTCGGTTTATATTAAACCTGCTTCAATCGCTGCTACAAAGGGCGAACCGATGCCTATCACCGTTCGTGCAAAGATGCGCACCAAGACCATCGACCATATCGATTTCTACGTAAAGGGTAGCCTCTATAAGACCTTGACAGAAGCCCCATATGAACTGGAATATACTCCAGAGGAAGTCGGCAAGTATGATTTGAAAGCTGTTGTATTCACCACCGATGGAAACGAATACGAGCGCTATGGCGCCTTCACCGTTTACAAACCTCGTGCACCATACAAGGAAATAGAGCTCCCAGGTATCATTCAGGCTGAGGATTACGATACAGGTGCTGACGGTATTGCTTACCATGACTCTGACAACACGAAGGAAGGTGATGCAGCATCCTATCGTGATGATGGTGGTGTAGATATCGTAAGAGGTAATGGTGGCTATGCTATCGGCTACACCTCTTCAGGCGAATGGCTCGAGTATACCGTCAACGTGAAAGAAGCAGGTGTTTACATCTATGAAGCAACCGTTTCTTCAGGAACGACAGGTTCTTCGTTCAAGCTCTCCCTTGTCAATGGAGACAAACTCGAAGACCTCACCGATGTCATCTCTGTTCCGCAGACAGGTAGCAACGACTGGAGTACTTATCGCACCCTTAGCGGACGACTCCTCATTCCGCTCCCAGAGGGTAAGCAGATCATCCACCTCGACATCACTGGCAGCAGCTGTAACATTGATAAGATCAACTTCCGCCATGTTGACCTCAATGACGATATCCAGCTCGAAATCACAGCCGATCCTGCTCCTGCAACCATCAATGAGTCAACAGTCATCAAGGTGAATGCTTCAGCTCCTAACAGCACAATTGCCAGCATCAAGCTCTCGCTCAATGATAAGGTTATAAAGACCTTTACTGCAGCTCCATACGAATATACTTATAAACCAACATCTGTTGGCTCCTACGAGTTCACCGCTGTTGCAGTCGATAGTGAAGGTAAGGAGTCGAATATCGCTTCTTACGTACTCAAGGTCAACAACAAGCGTACTCCATACAAGACCATCAACATCCCAGGTATCTTCGAGGCAGAAGACTTCGACAAGGGAGGCGAAGGATTCACCTTCCACGATTCCGACTCTGAAGACGAGGGTCAAGGCAGCTACCGTTCCGATAAGGAAGGAGTGGAGATTGTAACAGGAAACGGCGGATATGCACTCGGATACACCACATCAGGTGAGTGGTACGAATACACCGTCAATGTGACGGCAGCCGGACCATACAAGTATAAGGCAACCGTTTCGTCAGGTAACAACTCTTCATCATTCACCATCGGACTGTCCGACGGAGAGAATGTCACAGATCTTGCAACCGTATCTGTACCACAGACAGGCGATAATGACTGGGGTACCTACCGCGTTGTCGAAGGCACACTCTCCCAGGAGTTGGCACTCGGCAAGCAGATCCTCCGCATCACCATCGGTGGAGCATACTGCAACATCGATAAGATTGAGCTCATCTGCACCGCTACAGGCATCAACGACATCACGAACGTCAACAAGCAACCAAAGCAGATATATAATATCGCAGGTCAGCGTCTTAATGGTATGCAGCGAGGCATTAACATCGTTGACGGGGCAAAACTCCTTATTAAATAATAAATAAGGGCATAACAACACAATTCTCCCATAGTCTTCGGGCTATGGGAGTTTTTTTATGCTAAATTTGTATTTTTTCGTTTTCGTTTTCGTTTTCGTTTTATTTTTTTTCGTACCTTTGCAACGCATAAATGCATATTTGCTAACAAAAACAATAAAGTATGAAACGATTATTACCTATCCGAATCATGATGAGTGGACTGCTGTTTTCGCTCATCTGTGTCACAACTCATGCCCAGCTGTCGAAAAATCCTGACAAGTTTTTAGGAAACATCACAACACGCTACAACGTGGATTACGGCAATGAGAAGTACTACACCTTGTGGAATCAGATTACCTGTGAAAACGAATCGAAGTGGGGTTCGGTCGAAGGAAACCGCGGCAGCTTCAACTGGGGATGCGACAATGCCTTCAACTATGCGAAGAACCACAATTTCCCATTCAAGTTCCACGCCCTTATCTGGGGTGCCCAGTATCCTAACTGGCTTCCTAACCTCTCCCCCTCTGAGCGTTACCAAGCCATCATCAAGTGGCTGGATGCCATCAAGAAGAAGTATCCGAAGTTGGAACTGATTGATGTGGTGAACGAGGCTGTAGGTATGCACCAGCAGGGTAACCCGATGATGAGAGAATCGTTGGGCGGAGAGGGTGTGACTGGCTACGACTGGCTCATCCGCGCCTTCGAGTTGGCTTATGAGCGCTGGCCAGATGCCATCCTCATCTACAACGACTACAACACTTTCCAGTGGGATACGGACAACTATATCAAACTTGTGCAGACCCTGCGTAATGCCGGAGCACCTATCGATGCTTACGGATGTCAGTCGCACGACGTGACGGATATCAGCGCCAGCGGACTAAGGAACGCTATGTCGAAGATTCAGAATGCGCTGAAGATGCCGATGTATATCACAGAGCTGGATATCGACAAGGCTGACGACAACCAACAGAAGACTCAATACCAGAATATATTCCCGATGATGTGGGAGGCAGACTACTGCGCAGGTGTCACCCTATGGGGGTACATTCACGGAGCCACATGGGTTGACAACTCGGGTCTGATCAAGAACAATCAGGACCGCCCTGCTATGACCTGGCTGCGCGACTATATGAAAACAGAAAAGGCTATCAATGCCAAGAGTCCGTACCCAGGCATGAAGAAGGAGGCATCGCTCTACGTGAAGGCTGCTGGATGGAACGTGGCACGCAACGACTCCATACCTATTACTATACGCTTGAAAATGCGCACTAAGACGGTTGACCACGTGGACCTCTATGTGAAGAACAAGCTCTATGCCACCCTAACCGAAGAACCTTACGTAGTTTACTACAAGCCAACCACTCAGGGCGCATACGACCTCAAGGCTGTTGTCACTACAACCGACAGTTGCACTTACGAGCGTTTGGCCCTATTCAACACACTCAGTAGCACACGTTCACCTTACAACAAGGATTTGGAACTGCCAGGAGTTATCGAGGCTGAAGATTTCGATATCGGTGCAGACGGACTCACCTATCACGACTCCGATACCCGCAACGATGGTGTGCGCACCTATCGTACCAATGGTGGAGGTGTCGATCTTCTCAAGGTCGACACAGCATATGTTGTTGGTCACACTGTCGCAGGCGAATGGGTAGAATATACTGTCAATGTCACGGAGGAAGGTCTTTATAACTTCAATGCACTCGTATCGGCAGGAGCCTACAACGCATCGTTCCAATTGGCGCTTAGTAACTACGACTTGCAGACCGAGCTAACCAACGTCATCCCTGTTCCTTGTCACGAACTCGGTGATTGGGACACCTTCACTATCGTTCGTGGACGCACACTTGTTCCTCTCCAGAAAGGAAAGCAAAAGATACGTCTCAACATCACGGGCGGACAGTGCCACATCGATAAGATTACATTCAACCGCGTCAATGTCAACGAGCAGATGAAAGTCACCGTTCGTGCCACTCCTACCAGTCCTACTGTCGGCAACAAAGTCACCGTTAAGGTTTCAGCAACCTACACAGATGGCACCATCGCAGCCGTACATGTATACGACAACGGAGAGTGGATGCAAACCTGTACAGAGGCACCTTATGACATTGAGTACTATCCTAAATATAAAGGTTCACATGTCATCACAGCCATCGCAGTTGATGAAGCTGGACTCGAATCGAAAGAAGCTACCGTTACCATCACCGCTAAGGCTAAGAGAGTACCATTCAAGGAAGTCAACGTGCCTGGCATCATTGAAGCAGAAGACTTCGATAAGGGCGGTGACGGACTCTCCTTCCACGATTCTGACGATAATGATGAAGGTGGCCATAAGTACCGTCTCGATAACGAAGGACTTGATATCATCTCAGGTAACAAGGGTTATGTTGTAGGAAAGACAGCCGAGAAAGAGTGGATGGACTACAGCGTCAATGTCACAGAAACCGCTAAGTTCGCCTTTAAAGCCACCGTTGCATCAGCAGTCGAAACCTCTAAGTTCACCATCAGTATGGTTCGAGGTACCACGGCTTATACCCTTGCAACAGTTACTGTACCAAAAACAGGTAGTAGCACCTACAAAGAGGTAGAGGGCACCTTCCAGCGTTCACTCGCTGAGGGAAACAACATCATCCGTATCACCATCACAGGTGCACAGTGCAACATCGACAAACTCGAGATTATCGGTTCCGATACCGCCATCAATGGAGTTGAGAACGATACACCAGCCAACCACCAAATTTACAACCTCAGTGGTCAGCGTCAGCAGAATATGCAACGAGGCATCAACATCATCAATGGCAAGAAGGTACTGATCAGATAAGAAGGTTAATAAGTTATTTGACTGTTCAAACAAAAAGCACCCACATCAATGGGTGCTTTTTTAAATATTATGTAAGCAGTAAGCTGTCTGTAAAATCGGTCTGTTATAATTACACATTTAACTCATTCCACCAAACATTCGCCTTTACATATATTACTGATAGTCAACACGGAAAATGTTGACGGCATTACCGCCACCACCGGAACGTCCTTGCGAAGTGGTGAAGATGTAGCGGCCGTCCTTCGAGATGTCGAGCCCTACAGGATAGCTGTCAACTGAGATGTGGGTGATGACCTTCATTTCCTTCGCATCGACAACATAGAGAGCGCTAGAGTTGTTGCAAGCAGCGAAGATGTACTTTCCGCTAGGTGATAGCTCGATGGTACGTGCGCCTGTGCCCACCTTGCAGTTGGTCCATCCGGTAATCTCCCCTTTCTTGTTCTTCATCTGACGGGCAGCATTGATAAACTTATCCAGTTCAATTCGCTGAACATATCCTCCTCCGTTAATGCTAAGATAGAGGTAGCCGTTCTTGATGACAAGGTGGCGCACATTGGCCATCATGCCGAGCATGCGGCCCATGTATTCGCCCCGCTGGAGGTCGATGACGGCAATGCCGCCTCCGCCACCCATGCAGCCAACAAAGAGGTAGTGGTTGTCGGGTGTGAAAACTGTACCACGCAAAGCATAGCCACTACCGTTGTCACGATCGACAGGCGAGGTGAGGCTATAGTGGAGGTCAAGCTGATGGTCAACTACATACATAGCCTTATGCTTCCACTGCTTGGGATCGGGACTGGATATGTCAATCAACCCCACAGTGTTGTCTCCCCAATGCGAGATAGCTACGTACTTACCGTCGGGCGACGTGGCAATCATCTTGGGCAGCGGACCAGTCTCCATCAGTCGGATAATCTTGTCGGTCTCAGTGTCGATAATAGCAACCGCCGATGGGTCTTGAGCGTTGATGTCGTAATTGCGACGATAGTATGGCACCCATAGATACTTACCGCCATGCGAGAAAGTGCTCTCGACAGGCTTGCCGAAAAAGGTATTGAGTGCAATACCACGATTGTTATAGTGAGTGAAGGGATAGAATCCAGAAGGTTTGCTCCACAGGGCCGCATCCTTCTGCTGATCAAACTTATGGTTGATAACAGCAAGCTTCTTGAAGCCATCCATCGCATACGATACGGTCTTTGCGCCTTCGAGCGAATTAACGTAGAACTTCTTGCCCGAGGGATGTACGTTGACCGACTTTGGCGAATGGATGTCGGCATCGTAAGTATTGGGGTCAGAGCTTGACCATGCAATCTTCTTGCCGATAAGGGTGACGGTGACACGACCATCGTCAGACTTTACTGAAGTTCCGATTTTCGGATGAACAATCTGTGCGGACGCTATAGTACCGGCCGCAACAAGAAACATAAATAATAAACTTCTCATAATATAATGTGTTAAGAATTGGATCTCCGACAAACTATCATGTCTTATTCTTCACAAGCAAACATTGGATCCCAGCATGGTAAAAGGGTTGGGGTCTGCAAAGCAGCCTGAAGCACTTTCTCTGAAAGGTACTGCTTCTTGACAACAAGACGGAACATGTAGGCATCGAACCATTCATCGGTCATAATGAGATGTCCCTGAAATCCATAGCTGGCTCCCCATGAGTTCTCTACTTCCCACTTTACAGGCTTCCCATCTGCATCGAGGTCGACGGCCTTGAGGGTCATGGCATGCGATGAACCGGAGTCGAACGACATGATACGTTGGCGTTTGTCCATCCCGAATGTGACCCCTAGAATGCTACTGTAATCATAGTTGTCCAAAGAGAGCAGTCCACGTTTGCTGTCAAGTTCTTTATTGACATCGCATGAGAAATACATCATTGTAGAGTCTTTGATACTTTCAATGGCTGCTTTCTTGATTTCGTCCATTGGCAAATTGAGGTAGAGCCAGTTGTGACCATCGTAAGTGTGGCGGTCGTACTGTATCTCATAGGTCTTCCAATATTCACGGGTTGGATCATTCATCAACATGACATAGTTGCTGTTGAGGTCCTCACCTATCAGCTCCGCATAGAAAGACTGTGGAGTATAACGCTTGGGAACAGTAATGTAGTTCCCGTCCTTATCCTTTGGAGCCCATGTGAACTCAGTCACCGGCTGTCCAAGTCCGAGTACCAGCATGTGGTAGATTTCGCTCAGCATCTTCTCCTTCAACTGTAGCAATGCAGTTCCCTTGAGGTTGCTTTCGCGCAACTGCAAACCGTCCTCGCGTAGCTTTCGCTTTACAAACGATGTGAACTTACTGGTGTTGTTGGCGGTATAGTTTTCAGGCATTACGCCAGATGGTACCAATCCGTACTTCATGACAAGATCGGCAACACCTGTAAAGGTACCGCCATCGCTCAGCGGATTCTTGAAAAGCCACTCAACCGTCTTATCGTCCATATCACGGTTCTTAGTATCAATAACAGCCTGCAGGAACAAATTGGACTTCTCTAACTGATCGTAGAAGAAAAGGTAGATTTGTGAAAACTCAAGTTTATCGAGTTTCTGACGGTTGATGACCTTACTGCGCAATACGTTCAGTCCCGTAAAGAGCCAACAACGGCCCGAACTCTTCTGGTCTGTAATGCCTTTTGAAGGAACACTGTTGCTGAAATACGTGTTCATCTCTCCCTGATTGTCCTGACTGAGTGCCAGACTTTTCACATCTGTCACACTGAGAGCATTACGGATAGCACGATCGGATGGAGTCATCTGATTCTCTGTCTGCATCTTCTGCAAGAGTTCCTTCGAGATGCTTTGTGCTGAAATAGTAGCACTGACGATGAGGCTACATGCGAGAATTAATTGTTTCTTCATACGTTCTTGGATTCTTTACTTTTATACTTGATACGATTATACTCATGAAAGGACTGATATAGTTGAAGAAGCAGAATGGGAGGTAGGCCAAGGTTGGCACTCCCAACACAGTGCTCTGTGTCATACCACAAGTGTTCCAAGGAATGAGCACGGAGGTAACGGTAGTAGCGTCTTCAGTGGTGCGCGACAAAAGCCGCGCCTCGTAGCCGTTCTCCTTGTAAGCTTTCTTGAACATGCTCACGGTGAGGATGATGGAAATGTATTGGTCGCACGTAAGAATGTTGGACAGAATGCCCGAACAAGCAGTAGAGCCGACCAACGAAACGGTACCACGAATGGTGCGGATGATGACTCGGGTGATACTCTGCAACATGCCGCTCGCCACCATCGCTCCACCGAAACACATAGCGCAGAGGATGAGCCAGATGGTGTTCAACATGCCTGCCATTCCGCTCGTAGCCACAAGGTCGTTCACCACACTACTTCCTGTATCGACATTCGTAGCGGTGAAGAAGGTCATAAGCATGCCTTTCACACACTGCCCGACAGTTCCCATTCCAAGTGTATCTTCACCAGCGATTGTGACAAGGATGTCGGGCTGAAGGATCAACGCACATATGCCAGCCAGCAATGATGAAGCGAACAGCGTGATGAGCGACGGAACACGACGAGCAATCATCACGCCGGTCAGTACAGGAACAAGCAGCGTCCACAGCGATATGTTGTAGGTCGCGGCGAGGTGCTCCGTGTATTCTGTGACTTGTGCCTCACCTTCTGACACGAAGAAGAAACCTGCAACGGCAAAGATGATGAGTGTGACACCCATCGAAGGAACGGTAGTCTGCAACATATAGCGGATGTGTGTGAACAGATTCACCTCTGCAACACTCGATGCCAGCACAGTAGTGTCGCTCAGCGGACTGATCTTATCACCGAAATATGCACCCGAGATGATTGCGCCTGCCGACCAATACGCTGGAATACCTAACGCACTGCCAATGCCTATCAGCGCCACACCGATAGTAGCAACAGTAGTCCACGACGAACCTGTCATGACAGACACAACGGCACAGATGAAGCATGTGCAAGCTAAGTAATAGGTAGGTGAAAGAATCTGCACACCATAATAAATCAATGTAGGCACAACCCCACTCACCATCCACGACGACGACATCATACCGATGATGAGCAAGATGCATAGTGACACGACCGAACTGGAAACCGTTTCAACGATACACTTCTCGAATGCCTGCCACTTGACACGATAAGCCAACATGGAAATCGAGATGCAAACCGCCGAAGCTAAGAGGAGCGCTATTTGGGTGCCGCCTCCGAGTGCATCACTACCGAAGAGGGTAATCATCAGCACCATCATGCCCACCAGTACAAGGACCGGAATAAGCGCAATGAGGGGATGAGGAAGCTGCACGTTCGGTTGGTTTGCTAAAGGAATTTGATCGGTCATCGTGGTAAGGGGATTAGTATAGTTGCGTTAGGATGTATTGTATCAGCACTTCGTATTGGTCACCATAAGGATAGAGCATGACATACGTCAGTTCGTCGACCAGTTCGTCGGGCGAGATGCCACTCGTGTAGTCGTAATTTCCATCCTTATCGGCAACAAAAGCGACAGCTGGATAGATGGTATATTGATAGTCGGAAGGAATCGCCTTCAGCATGACATTCTGTCCGGCAGTCTTCTGACCTACCACCACTACCCTATCGGCCGACATAGCACGCAGGCCATAGATGAGCCATTCGGCTGCACCTTGTGTGTATCCGCTCGTGATGAAGAACAGACGGAACTGAGCTGTACCATTGATGGAATAGGTCTGATTGTTTGCAGACTTCGCTGTATTCCAAAACGTACAGAGGAATGTTCCGCTGTCGTGACCAATCTGTTTCGCCACCTCATGCACACACTCGATGGTGCCACGATTACAGAGTCGGAGGTCGACAATAAGGTCGGTCAGCGGATAGGAGGTCAAACGATTCAAGGCCGAGACGATCGTTTCGGTATCGCTCAGATTCGAAAGCATGATGTAGCCTACTTCATCATCAAACATACGGCTGACCATCACTGTCGGAACCTCAACCCGTTCGGATTTCGGAAGGGTAATAGTGTCAGTGGATGTCCAACAGAATGAGTCGTCAGCGAGACTGACACCCAAACGGCTGACAATCAGTGTGTGCGAACGTCCGTTCACCAGATTCTTGATAACAGTGGATGCCATCTTATTATTGTCGATCTGCCCGATAAAGTCGTTGCGACGTATTCCACAACGCTCAGCAGGCGAGTTGTCGTAAACCGTAACAACACGCGCATACTGCTTAGAAGTCTCGCCCGTAGGGTCGTTCATCAGCACCACATCCATGCCGTAAGAGTTGACATGATTGAAATAGCCGCAGGGCAACGGGTCGCTCTCGACGGTATCAATCAGGCAATACGACCACTTGTCGTTCGCTTTGCTCTGAGCAGTAAGTTTAGAGATAAATTCGGTAGGTTTGGCAAAATACTGCTGCCAGTCAAGGTCTTTGATGCTGTCGCCCCACAGATACCACTCACTCATCAGTTCTTGCAACTGATGACACCCCACAGTCTTCTCCTCGTACTCGTACGTACGGTCCTTCGCACATGAGACAACCTGCACGGCCATGACAAGCATCACCGCCATCCGGGTATAGGTTATGCTTCGCTTAATTTGCTTGGATATATTCATATACCTTCAAAACATCTTGTGTATCGACACTTCCGTCACCATTTACGTCACCAGCATCTTGTCCAGTCGCATTCTGGATATACTCGTAAATCTTGAGCACATCCTGCGTATCAACACTACCGTCACCGTTCACATCTTCTGGGATGGTAACAGGTGCATAGCCAGTGAGGGTGAGCTGGAAGTCGTCGACCTTATAGAAATCGCCTTCACGAATACCAATCGGCAGTTCGCCCGTCGTGACGAGGATATCATCGATGCGAGCTTCGACCAGATAGTGAACACCCATCGGACTGGCTTTGACCACCACAGCCGTATCACCGGCAAACATGGTGATGCTACGTCCCTCCGACGAACCCACTTTCGCCGTCAAGCGATAATAGCCGCGAGGCAATCCCTGTACCACCTGAGTCAGAGCCGTACCCGTACTGTCGGCCTTACAGTTATAAAGGATGTTATTGCCGTTAGCACCTACACTCATCAGCGCCAATTCGGAGTTCTTCTTCACCAATCCGTCAGTTTCCCATCCGGTCTTGCTGGACTCGAACGACGGGTTGACGATGTAAGAGGTGTAGTCGAGCAACTCGTATGGATTAGGTGCACCGGCAATATAGTTCTGGGTCAATGCCTCCAACTCCCTGAATCTCGCACGCACGTCAGAGATTGATGCCGCACGTTCTGTGAAGACAATCTCAGCGGAATCGATTCGAGCACACAACGCATCGGTCGAATCCTTCTTGGCATAGAAGCCATACTCATCGATAGCGGTGTATGCAGCCTGAATACGTTCAGCCAGCGACTGATAGCTTGGGTCGGCCGCAATAGACGAATAAGCGCGGAAGTCTTTTGTGACGTTCGACGCATAGAAATAACCACGCAGAGCCTCCACTGCTGTTCCTTCATCAGCCAAAGCAAAGTATTGCTGGTCTTCGTCGTTCACCAGGAATGCGCCAGCAGGGGTTGTGGTCGATACAAACGTTCCGACAATCGCGGTGTCGACATTCGCAACCACTTGCTTCACCACCTGTGCATCAACGCCATGAAGTATCTGGCTCTTATTGCTCGAAGTCATCATCAAGTAAGTATGACCTGCCTCCAAGTCGCGCACATCAACCGTTCGGCTACTGATGCCGCTCGAAGCATGCGACTCCACACGACGAGCAAAGATGCCGTCAGGAACCGTCACATCACAAGGAACGGTCAGCAGTCCCCAACGACAGGCAGGCATGTCAATACTGATGGTAGCATTGAGTGCCTTGAAGTCGGCCAGCGGAGCAAAGTCGTAACCAGGTTTCAGCACCAGACGGCTACATACACCACCCTTGATGACGTTCTGACCAGTAGCTTGCGAGTCATCGCTGACGTAATAGACAACATTCGGATTGGCTTCGAGAACAGGTATCTCACCTATCTTGCTCACATCCGTCAGGTCGAAACTGGTCGCTCCCTTGTAAGCCGATTTCTTGGTGATGGTGATGAAACGGTTGATATCCCAAAGACCGCTCAACTTCACACATCCGTTCTCGTAACTTACCGCATCCAGTGCGCCCTCCTTCATGACGAAACGGATGATATGCTCCTGTGTGCCTTTCAGCAAATCGTCTTCGTGCAAAGCAGGAATCGTATCAAGCATCACACCGTAGTAGAGGTTGCCGATTGAAACCGGACAGTTTGTAGTAGATGAAATGGTAATCGAGACAGAACTTGTTGCACAAGGGTCGATAGTGATTTTTCCGTACTTATAGCCTACATAGTTGAAGGTTTTTCCATCGTCGGTACTCTCGTAGATGGCCATTCGCGGAGTGCCTTCATAGTTGGTCTTGCTCTTGTTTTCGATGACAACATCAGCCATCGCACGGGTATTGTAGATGACCGTATAAGTCTCGCCGTTATGCACTTCCGTGTCGCTACTGCCAATGAGGTTCACGTCCGTCAGCAACAGGTCGTTCACAGGCGTTTCGGGCATCGTTTCGTATTGTGCCAGCACATTCAAATACTTGTCAGTCACATAGAAATACCACTTCGATGCGTTCGTCGGTTTGGCTTGCAGTTTCAGCCGCACAGCCGTACCTTTGTTGCTCAGCACAGTCTCTGTGTCTTTATCCTTCGCTTCGGAGAGCTGGGTCGGTTTCTTGCCGGTCGTATTGGCAAAGAAGTAGATACCCGAATAGTCGAGCGTTCCGTTGTTCTTCACTTCGATGGTGAAGGTGTTCGAACGGTTGAAATACACTTTTGGACGAACCACAAACTCGGCCTGCATGTTCTGCTTACGAGGTGAGACACCGATGACATATTCCTGCCATGAGTCGTTGAAACCCCACGACGGACTCTTGCTGCGTGCTACGGTGAAGTAGCCGTCACCTTGTCCACCCCACCCTAAGTTGAAGTGGAAATAACCGGTCTTGGCCTGATAGCCATCGATCACGATAGCGTGTCCTTCCGCTTGGGTGTCACCGTTATTGTCCTTATATTCGCGGCATCCGGCATAGAGAATCGGTGCTTGCTTCATCAGTTCGTTGTAGAGCTGCGTAGCCCATGCCTCGTCCGAAACTTCCGTTTCGCCGCCATGGTCCTTGTACTTATGTGTACCACCGTTCATACCGAAGATATTCTTGAACACATTGATGCAGTTCTCGGGATAGCCTGCCGTACTCGAACCGTAAGTCAGACCAGCACCGCCTCCAACGACAGCCATCAGCGTAGCAACAGCCGTACGGTATTCTTCGGGTTCGGTTCCGTATTTCGTTCGCATCAAGCCCCACTTCAGTTTGGTTCCTTTCGGGAAAGCCCTTGTAGCTTTAGCCTGATCGCCGTATGTATAGCTGGAAGTTGCAGCGAGTGTGACATCCGTCAGGTCCTTGTGCCAATAATACAGAACCTGCGCAGCTGCAGTAGCCACACATCCCGTCAGACACTTACCACCTCCGTCTTTGCGGTCGGGACAGAGGTTGCTGTATGGCCATCCTTGATCCCAATGAGTGGCAATCATCGGCGCGATATCTACTCGTGCAGCAGCAGTCACCAGAGGAGCACGACGTGGCAACTGAGTTTCCTGTGCATCCTCAATCATACTGCCATAATAGTCGAGATACCATTTCAAGAACGGAGACATGTTGGTCTCGTCGTAATCGCCGCTTTCGGTATATCCGAGCACTTCGGGCAGCGCATCGTCACCGCTGACGATAACGAATCCCTGGTTCTCGCCCCTACTGAATATATAATAAGGTGCAACTTTCTGATAGGCAGGCGCCAACCTGCGTCCGCTGCTACTGCGACGTGCTGCGGTCTTCACCAATTCGGGTTGTGTACCGGCTGACGGCATGAACTGCGCAGCCAATGACTTTGCTCTCTCTGCATCGATGGGGTCGGCCATCAGGGATGCCGAAACCATCAAGGCACTTAGAAGGAGGGACAATTTCTTCATATTATAATTATGAATTATGAATTATGCATTATGAATTATTCATCAAGTTTCAGAACGGCGAGGAAAGCCTTCTGTGGCACCTGCACGTTTCCTATTTGTTTCATACGTTTCTTACCTGCTTTCTGTTTCTCGAGCAGTTTGCGCTTACGCGACACATCACCTCCGTAGCACTTTGCGAGCACGTCCTTACGTACCTGCTTCACGGTTTCACGGGCGATGATCTTGCCACCGATAGCTGCTTGAATAGCAATATCGAACTGCTGACGAGGCAGCAGGTCTTTCAGTCGTTCACACATGCGGCGGCCCAGCGTCACGGCATTGTCCACATGCGTCAGCGTCGACAGGGCATCGACGCTCTCACCATTGAGCAGAATGTCGAGCTTCACAAGTTTCGAGGGTCGGAATCCTGCGCTGTGATAGTCGAACGAAGCATAGCCTCGGCTGATGCTCTTGAGTTTGTCGTAGAAGTCTATCACGATTTCGCCAAGTGGCATCAGGAACTGAATCTCCACACGGTTTCCGGCGATGAACTCCTGCTTGATGAGTTCGCCGCGCTTGCCCAGACAGAGCGTCATGATGGGGCCGATATACGTAGCTGTGGTGATGACCGTTGCATGGATGTAGGGTTCCTCCACATGTTCGATGAGTGTCGGGTCGGGCATGCTCGAGGGGTTATGCACCTCCTGCGCATTGCCGTGCTTGTCGTACACCATATACGATACGTTGGGAACGGTGGTGATGACGTTCATATTGAACTCACGGTCCAATCGTTCCTGTACGATTTCCATGTGGAGCAGTCCGAGGAATCCGCAGCGGAATCCGAAACCAAGTGCTGCCGAACTCTCGTGCTGGAACGATAGCGAAGCATCGTTCAGCTGTAGTTTCTCGAGCGATGTGCGCAGGTTCTCATAGTCTTCAGTCTCAATGGGATAGACACCGGCGAACACCATCGGTTTCACCTCCTCGAAACCCTCGATGGCACTGTCGCTGGGGTTGGCTACCGTAGTGATGGTATCGCCCACCTTCACCTCCACCGCGTTCTTGATACCTGAGACGATATAGCCTACATCGCCCGTCCCGAGTTCCTTGCGTGGAATCATATCCATCTTCAGCACACCGATTTCCTCAGCCAGATATTCCTTCTTCGTATTGATGAACCGCACTTTCTCGCCTGGGCGCATCACACCGTTCACGATTTTGAAGTAGGCGATGATGCCACGATACGAATTGAATACGGAGTCGAAGATGAGTGCTTGCAGCGGAGCCTGCTCGTCACCCGTCGGATGCGGAATGCGGTCTACGACAGCATTGAGGATGTCCTCCACGCCCTCACCCGTCTTACCCGAAGCCAACAGGATTTCCTCACGTTTGCAGCCCAAGAGGTCGATGATTTCGTCGGCCACCTCCTCCGGCATCGCGTTCGGCATATCTATTTTATTGATGACGGGAATGATTTCCAAGTCGTTGTCAATCGCCATATAAAGGTTCGAGATGGTCTGCGCCTGCACGCCCTGAGTAGCATCGACAACCAGCAAAGCCCCTTCGCAGGCAGCGATGCTTCGCGACACCTCGTACGAGAAGTCCACATGTCCCGGCGTGTCAATCAGGTTCAGTATGTATGTTTCCCCGTCCTTCTGATATTCCATCTGAATGGCATGACTCTTGATGGTGATGCCACGTTCACGCTCCAGATCCATATCGTCCAACATCTGCCCCTCCGTCACCTTGATGGTATTCGTATATTCCAACAAGCGGTCAGCCAACGTCGATTTTCCGTGGTCGATGTGGGCGATGATACAGAAATTTCTTATTTTATCCATTATTTGAGGTCTTGAGGTTTTGAGGTTTTGAGGTTTTGAGGTCTTTTGGTCTTTTGGTCTTTTGGTCTTATAACCTAATAACCAACACGCTTACGCTACCTTATAACCTAATTTGAGGTCTTGAGGTTTTGAGGTCTTGAGGTCTTTTGGTCTTTTGGTCTTATAACCTAATAACCAACACGCTTACGCTACCTTATAACCTAATTTTTCTTTCGTTCCAGTTTTGAATTGCAAAATTAATGAATAATTTTGACATCACCAAAGAAAAATGCGGAAAAGATAAAAAGTAAGTAATTTGTTTGGTCGTTTCGCAGAAATGCATTATCTTTGCAAGCGAAATCAAAAGAGTTAATTATGTTTAGCACCAAAGACATATCGGAATATATCGTGCTGCTCATTGCCGCTTTCGCCAGTCATTACCAGATGACCGAAGTCGAGGCCTACCGCTACCTGAGCCGTTACGGAGCCATCAAGGTGGCACACGACTTCTATGACGTGATGCACACCCAATCATTCGACGATATGGTGCAAAGCATGGCCTCTTACTGTCACAGGAAAGGAGGTAAGCTATGAAAAAAATATTGTTTTGCGTTTTTTCAAAAGACCTAACATTGAAAAATCATAACTGCTTCTGTTTGAATAAGTTAAGTACAAAAATCGCACCTCAAGACCTAACATTAGACCTAACATTAGACCTAACATTAGACCTAACATAGAAGTCAGAATATGTCGCCCTTACAGGGCTGAGAAACTTTAGTTCGACGGAGTCAATGATGGGGTGTCATACTAATAGGGTTGTCACCATAGATAGGGCTCACACCCTAGATAGGGCTCACACCCTATCCTAAACTATAACACCCCGTTGGGGTTAAATGGTAAATGGTAAATGTTGAATGCCGTCTGTCGAGTTGTTCCCACCCTGGGAACCAAACGTCCCCACATTGGGGAGCAAACAGTCCCACATTGGGACTGAGAAACACTAATCCTTATTCTTGATTATTCATAACTGATACGGAAATAGTCGAGTGCTGATTTATATTGATCCTGTGCTGTCAGGCAGGTATCGGTCAGATAACCATCAATGTGTCCCCATTCGCGCAAGCCACGATAGTAGAACGTCTTGAGTTCGTCGGTAATAATGAAGGGCACGATGCCACTACGCAAACATTCTTTGAACATCAGGAGACGACCCACACGTCCGTTGCCGTCTTGGAAGGGATGAATCTTCTCAAAGCGGACATGAAAGTCGAGGATGGCCTCCAAAGTGTGCTGACCCTTAGCATTGTAACCATCAATGAGTCGCTGCATACTGTCGTGAACCAGTTCGGGCTCACACGTCTGTTCACCACCAACCTCGTTGGGCAGACGCTTATAGTCACCAACGGCAAACCAATCCTTGCGACTGTCGGACGTACCCGTTTTCAGAATGCCATGAAGCAACTTTATCAACTCCTCAGAAAGGAGCTCCTGAGCACGGTCGATAATGATGTCTATACAACGGAAGTG
Organism: Bacteroidaceae bacterium; assembly: GCA_017529865.1. GTDB lineage: Bacteria > Bacteroidota > Bacteroidia > Bacteroidales > Bacteroidaceae > Colivivens. The sequence continues at coordinate 78,287 of JAFXNA010000050.1, read as the reverse complement.
GTTCACCGTCTCAACGATATCGTTCACATTGATACTTTCGTCAGCAGCCACACCAATGGTGTTCGTCTCGAATATGTAACGTGTCTGTTCGTGTGTCAGACGACTACCCTCTATGTGATTTGAATTGTAGGTCAAGTCTATCTGGGTTTTATGATAGATATTGCCCTTCATCTTCATTTCTTTCTGCTCGCGAAGTGCTGTGAGCAATGGCGTTATCGTGTTCATTGTCAATGCGTTTAGTTTTCATCTGCAAAGATAGTCATTTTTTTTCACTCCACCAAACAAAAGCAAGTATTTGTATTTTCAATGTATTCAAAATTCATTTTTCGCTTTTCCCAATTCTATCTTCCCACCACCTCGCGTTCGAAGAAGTCGAGGAAGAAGGGCCAGTTGGGACCTGCTTCGTGACCGCCATGGTGCTGACGATAGGTAAGGCGTCCGTCCATGAGTCCATTGTCCATACCTGGGAAGAGGTCGGTGCCCACACCTTTATAGCCCAGCAGTTCATAGACGGGTGATGCCTTGGATGCTGAGATGAACGAACCTACTACATCCTGCCATTTGTCGCCACTCCAGCTGCCGGTAGAGATGAAGCAGGCACGTGGAGCGCAGAGGGCAATGAGTTCGTGCTGGTCAACAGGTATGTCGTTTTCTGTCAGCGGATCTGCACCGTATTTGATGAGGTTGCCACATACCCAGTGGTATTCTTCGTTCGATACGATGTTGCCGATGCTCTCACCGCAGTCACGACGCCATCCTGCAGCTCCTGCCTTGCCGGATGAAGCTATGAATCCGGCTGCGATACGTGGTTCGAAGGCCATCGCTACGAGTGAGGCTTTTCCATAGCGTGACACACCCTCAATGGCGCACTTGGTGGCATCGAAGGTCTTATCGGTCTCGAAGTAATCGATCAGGCGTGACAGCCCCCACCCCCATGCACGGAGTGAACCCCAGTCGGTGGGCTGGCGGTGCTCGCCCTTGTTGCAGAGTCCGATGATGCCGTTCGTCAATCCTGAGCCTGCATCAGCTTGGATGGACGATGGGTTGATGGTGGCTGCTGCCCATCCGCGTTCGATGACCATCTGCTGCCACGAAACGGAACCGGCACGAGAAAAGCTACGGGTAGGATCACCGCCTCCGAAACCGAACTCAATGATGACAGGCAGGTTCTGCTTACCTTCCGGATACACCACATTGGCCTGGATCTCGACGGTGATGGCGGGATAGCTGGAGTTGTCGACCACACCTTTCAGATAGCGCACCACCACCTGCTTTCCTGCAAACTCTTTTTTCTCTTCGTTGGTCACCTCCCACTTCACACCGGGCACATTGGCGGGAATGCGTCCATAGACGTTGTCTTCGAAGAGACGGACAATCTCCGGGCGGCGCACCTTATTCCACATTTTGGCACTTGTGACTTTCTTGCCACTTTCCGTCACCAACGGATCGGGGTAGAACGGATAAGGGTTGGCAATCAGTTCGTCATAGTTGGGATGTTTGCTTTCGTCCTGACTGTTGGGCTGACGGCCTTCACGAGGCTGACTGACACCTACTTTTGCCAGCATGTCGGCATAGTCGGCTGCTGCTATCTTACGAAGGCTGTCTTGTCGGGCTGGGTTGCCGCCTCCGAACATCATGAACTGTGCGTTAGCTGTAAACGGGATACATGCTATCAGCATTGTCCCGAAAAAAAACGTTATTGTTTTCATTTCTCAGTAATTAATTTTTGCAAAGTTACGAAATAATTCACTTCGTGCAAAATGCTACGCCTCAAATAACACAAATAAACTTGGTTTTTGTTCAGCTTAAACGCATTTTTGATAATTGACAATTGATAATGATGCAAATTCCTGTGTTTTTCTACTCAAAAGACTTGTTTTTTTTGTAAAATCTGCAAATTATTATACATTATAAATTATACATTATAAATTATTTTGTAACTTTGCATCCGATTTGTGAATTCGAACAAAACGATATAAAAGATATGATTAAAATCACTTTCCCAGACAACAGCGTTCGTGAGTATGAAGCTGGTGTTACTGGACTTCAAATTGCAGAGAGTATTAGTCCGCGTCTTGCTCAAGACGTGATCGCATGTGGCGTAAACGGAGAGACGACTGAGTTGAACCGTCCAATCAACAATGATGCCACCATCAATCTTTACAAATGGGACGATGCAGAAGGTAAGCATGCTTTCTGGCACACATCTGCCCACTTGATGGCTGAAGCTATCGAGGAACTCTACCCCGGAACTCAGTTCGGTATCGGTCCTGCCATCGAGAATGGTTTCTACTACGACGTGATGCCACCCGAGGGTGTGAAACTGAGCGATGCTGACTTCCCGAAGATTGAAGCAAAAATGCAGGAGTTGGTTCAGCGCAAGGAAGCGCTCGTCCGCAAGGAAATCTCGAAGACGGATGTGATGGAACTCTTTGCTTCGAAGGGCCAGACCTATAAGAACGAACTGATTGCCGAACTCGAAGACGGTAAAATCACCACATATACACAGGGTAACTACATCGACCTGTGTAAGGGTCCTCACCTCATGAACACAGCTCCTATCAAGGCTTTCAAGCTCTTGAGCCTGGCTGCTGCTTACTGGCGTGGCGACGAGAAGCGTCCGATGATGACCCGTATATATGGTATCTCGTTCCCAAAGAAGAAGATGCTGGACGAGTATCTCGTAGCACTCGAAGAGGCTAAGAAGCGTGACCACCGTAAGATTGGTAAGGAGATGGAACTCTTCATGTTCTCTGAGCGTGTAGGTAAGGGTCTGCCTATGTGGTTGCCTAAGGGTACTCAGGTGCGTATCCGTCTGCAGGACTTCCTGCGTAAGATTCAGAAGCGTTACGGCTATCAGGAAGTGATGACTCCACATATCGGTGGTAAGAACCTGTATGTGACTTCGGGTCACTGGGATCACTACGGAAAGGATTCGTTCCAGCCTATCCAGACACCAGAAGAAGGCGAGGAATACCTGTTGAAACCTATGAACTGTCCTCACCACTGCGAAATTTTCGCATGGCAGCCACGTTCATACAAGGACCTTCCATTCCGCTGTGCTGAATTCGGAACGGTTTACCGCTATGAGCAGTCAGGTGAGCTGCACGGACTGACACGTGTACGTTCGTTTACTCAAGACGATGCACACATCTTCTGTCGTCCCGACCAGGTGAAGGAAGAGTTCCTGCGCGTGATGGATATCATCAACATCATCTTCAAGGCGCTCGACTTCGACCAGTACGAGGCTCAGATCAGTCTGCGCGACCCTAACGACAAGGAGAAATACATCGGTAGCGATGAAGTTTGGGAACAGGCAGAGCGTGCTATCATCGAAGCATGTGAGGAGAAAGGACTGAAAACCAAGACAGAACTCGGTGAGGCTGCGTTCTACGGTCCGAAGCTCGACTTTATGATTAAGGATGCGCTGGGTCGTCGTTGGCAGCTTGGAACTATTCAGGTAGACTACAACCTCCCAGAGCGATTCAAACTGGAATATACCGGAAGTGATAACGAGAAGCATCGTCCTGTGATGATTCACCGTGCTCCATTCGGTAGTATGGAACGTTTCATCGCCGTACTTATCGAACACACAGCGGGTCGTTTCCCATTGTGGCTCATCCCTGATCAGGTGGCCATCCTGCCAATCTCAGAGAAATACAACGACTACGCCAAGAAGGTGTGTGAGTATCTCAACATGAACGACGTTCGCGCCATTGTAGACGACCGTAATGAGAAAATCGGACGCAAGATCCGTGACAACGAAATCAAGCATATCCCATATATGCTCGTTGTGGGCGAGAAAGAAGAGAACGACGGAACTGTCAACGTACGTAAGCAAGGAACTCTGCAGCAAGAGACCATGACAATGGCCGACTTTGCAAAGAAGATCCAGGACGAGGTACGCCAGATGACCGAAGAGTTCTAATTCACGTCTGTTATAAACAAATAGTGCTCATTTGCGCAAAAACGGTGCTTATTGGATAAGAATTAAGACCCTAATTGCAAATAATTATCAATTATCAATTGTCAATTGTCAATTATTTTGTATCTTTGCGCCCGATTTGTGTGTATCAAATCATACTGAACATAAAAACGAACATAAAAACGAATTAGAAACCGAAGGAATTATCACATTTAATGAAAGGTGACAACAAGAAGCAGCAGTACAGAGTAAACGAACAAATACATGTACGCGAAGTCAGAATCGTTGGTGAAGGAATCGAATCAAAAGTCATTCCAACACGCGAAGCACTTCAAATGGCAGACGATATGGGAGTAGACTTAGTGGAAATCTCCCCTACTGCACAACCTCCGGTTTGTCGACTCATCGACTATTCAAAGTTCCTTTACCAAATCAAGAAGAAGGCAAAGGAGATGAAAGCCAAGCAGGTGAAGATCGACGTGAAGGAAATTCGTTTCGGACCACAGACAGCAGAGGCTGACTATGCATTCAAACTGAAACATGCCATTGAGTTCCTCACTCAAGGCAATAAAGTGAAAGCATACGTGTTCTTCAAAGGCCGTTCGATTGTGTTCAAGGAACAAGGAGAAGTACTTCTGCTCCGACTGGCCAACGACTTGGAAGAAGTCGGTAAGGTGGAAAGCATGCCATCGCTCGAAGGTAAAAAGATGATTATCATGCTGGCACCTAAAAAGCCTGGAAGCGGAAACCAGAAGAAAAAGGAACAACCAAAGCCTGCAGCACCTGCACCACAGGAAACTGTAGAGGAAACTCCTGAAGAAGAAAACGAAGAATAAAGAAGCAAGATAAGGTGCGTAACGTCCTGGTATATACGTTGCCACTCATAGTAATAACAAATTAAATAACAAAAAAATGCCAAAAGTTAAAACAAGTTCAGCCGCTAAAAAGCGCTTTAAGCTTACTGGAACTGGAAAAATCAAGAGACAGCACGCTTACCACTCTCACATTCTCACAAAGAAGACAAAGAAGCAGAAGAGAAATCTCGACCACTCTGCAATCGTGGTAAAAGCAAACGTAAAGCAAGTACGTGACCTACTTTGCCTCCGTTAAATCTCTAACAGTAAGTAAGAATTAATTAACAGATTGTTTAATCGAATGCTTAGCTCAAAAAGAGTAGTAACGACTACCGCTAACATTCAAAAAGAAAAAAAATTATGCCAAGATCAGTAAATCATGTTGCTTCAAGAGCAAGAAGAAAGAAGATTTTAAAGCGCGTTAAGGGTCAGTTTGGTGCACGTAAGAACGTGTGGACCGTTGCGAAAAATGCTTACGAGAAGGGACTTACATACGCATTCGTAGGTCGTCGTCGCAAGAAGAGAGAGTTCCGTGCATTATGGATTCAGCGTATCAACGCAGCTGCTCGTCTTGAAGGTCTGTCATACTCACAGCTGATGGGTGCCCTTCACAAAGCAGGTATCGAAATCAACCGCAAGACTCTTGCAAACCTCGCACTCAACAATCCTGCAGCATTCAAGGCTGTCGTTGAGAAAGTAAAGTAAATCTACTTGACTTACAATACGGGAGAGCGTAAAAAAGCGCTCTCTTTTTTTATAACAATTATCAATATTCATTATGTTACAACAAACAATTAAAATCAAGGCAAACACCATTCGCTGGCATCAGTTCTCACGCCGCTCCGATGCAGTGTTCCTTAGTCTCGGTCGGGAAATCAACATCGGTGTGCTGAGTGTCGCTACCCTGCTTGCTGCCACACCCGATTCGGCAACAGCAAGAGTTTCGATGGCTCCAGTACACGCTGACGAAGCCACGGAACTGCTGGACGACGGAGTCGCGGATGGAGTGGTCGTCGACGATGAGATAGTGGATGGCATGCCTATCGATGAAACAGTCATCGATTCTTCCTTTACGGAAAAACACATTCAACTGAGTTGCACCGAAGTGACTGCTTCGCGCATTCCGATTTCTTCGGACAAGGCAACTCGTATCATTCAAATCATTACAGCTGAAGATCTTAAAGCCAGTTCGGCACAAAGTGTGAGCGACCTACTGAAATTGGTGGCAGGAGTCGATGTGCGCCAACGTGGTGGGTTCGGCATTCAGACCGATATTGGTGTGAATGGAGGCAATGAAGATCAGGTGACCGTAATGCTCAACGGTATTAACATTTCTAATCCTCACACAGGTCATCTCACAATGGACTTGCCTGTCAGCATGAACGACATCGAACGTATCGAGGTGCTGGAAGGCGGAGCCAGTCGTGTCTATGGTTCTTCTGCATTTGCAGGTGTCATAAATATCGTGACGAAGAGCGAGGCGGTCAATCGTGTCAGTATTGCCACATCGGGCGGTTCGTATGGAACGTTCTGCACGGATGGTTCTGTCAATCTGCTTTCAGGTGCGTTCACAAATCGCTTCAGTGGTGGATGGAGTCAGAGCGACGGAGCAAGTGCAAATAGCGACTTCAAGAAAGCGAACGTCTATTGGCATGAGCAATATAGCGGTGACTGGATTGACCTGCGTATGCAAGCAGGCTTGAGTACGACAAAGTATGGAGCCAATACGTTCTACGGAACTGGCAGCCAGTCGCAATATGAAGAAAACGACCGTTATATGCTGTCGTTGCAGGGCGAGAGCAAGGGAAGCCTGCATCTGCTTCCGCAATTGTATTGGAACCGTATGTACGACCATTACATCTGGCGTAAGGAGAATCCTGCAGCATACGAAAACTATCATCGGACCGATGTGTATGGCGGACAACTGAATGCATGGACCGCATGGCATTTGGGAAAGACAGCTGTCGGTGTGGAGTTCCGTCGCGAAAACATTCTGAGTACTCGCCTTGGTAAACCTATCGACCCGAACAACATAAACCCCTATCCTGGTTATAAATACGAGGACGGACGCAGCAATCTCGGCCTCTATATCGAGCATGATGTGCTTCTCGACAACTGGAGTTTCTCCGCAGGATTGCTTGCCAATCACAATACCAGTGTGAGTGGCGGACTGCGTTTTTATCCCGGCATCGATGTCAGTTACCGTCCGATGGAGAATCTACGCCTGTATGCGTCGTTCAACCAAAGTCTACGCACACCTACTTACACGGAATTGTATTATAACGGTCCGGGATTAGAGGCGAACAGTGCGCTGAAACCAGAAAAGAGTACTGACTACACTGTGGGATGCAGCTTTACGACATCTGTCATCAGTGCCACCCTGAAAGGCTTTTACCGTCACGAAACAGATATGATGGACTGGGTAAAACTCCAAGGGGCTACTGTATGGACTACAGCCAACTCCGATATCGACAATATGGGTGTAGAGGCCTTGGTGGTTTATGATACGAGCAAATCGACAGCCGAAAAACACTATTTTATAAATAAGGTGTCTGTAGGCTACTGCTACAATCATCAGCATCGTATCGATGAACAGCAAGCAGCCAATTATGCCAACCAGTTGGTCTATCTACGCCATAAGTTCGTTGCGACACTTCAGCATCGTATCATCAGCCACCTCTCAGCCAAGTGGGAATTTGTCTATAAAGACCGTGCTGGTTGGTTCGACAATGCGCTGACAGGCAATCGACAGAATTATGGTAGCTTCGGGCAATTGGATCTGAAACTACAATGGGAAACCAAGCATTACAGGTTCTATGCACAAGCCAACAACCTCACAGGGAAACATTACTACGACATTGCCAATGTGTGCCAACCAGGACGTTGGTTTACTGTCGGCACAAAACTGAATATTGACCTATAGCCATCTTGTATTGCACAGATTGCACTGAAAATGCAGGTTTTGAGCATAATAATTGCGCATTACCTGCTTTTTCGTGTGATTTCTCATCGTTATATTTCCCCAAGTGAGAATTATTGCATATCTTTGCATTTGAATCTAAAAAATGACTAGTATTAACATCTAAATAGTATAAAAGTATGAAAGCATTTGTATTTCCAGGACAGGGAGCACAGTTCTCTGGTATGGGCAAAGACCTGTACGAGTCAAACCCTCTTGCAAAAGAATTGTTCGATAAAGCTAACGAGATTCTCGGCTATAAAATTACCGACATTATGTTCGAAGGTACTGCTGAAGAATTGAAGCAGACAAAGGTTACTCAACCTGCTGTGTTCCTCCACTCAGTGATTTCTGCACTCTGTATGGGCGAGGCTTTCAAGCCTGAGATGGTTGCAGGTCACTCTCTTGGTGAGTTCTCAGCATTGGTTGCTGCAGAATGTCTGTCATTCGAAGACGGACTTCAGTTAGTCTATAAGCGTGCGATGGCTATGCAGAAAGCTTGCGAGGCAGCTCCAAGCACGATGGCAGCCATCATCGGTCTGCCCGACGAAGAGGTAGAAAAGGTTTGTGCAGGTATCAGCAAAGAAGGCAACGTAGTTGTTCCTGCTAACTACAACAACCCTGGTCAACTTGTCATCTCAGGAAATATTGAAGCTGTAAACGAAGCATGTGAGGCTCTGAAGGCTGCCGGTGCAAAGCGTGCACTTCCACTACCTGTAGGTGGCGCTTTCCACTCTCCACTCATGATGCCTGCACAGGATGAGTTGGCAGCTGCTATCGAACAGACAGAGTTCCACACACCTAAGTGTCCTGTATATCAGAACGTCGATGCAAAGGGTCACACCGATGCTGCAGAGATCAAGGCTAACCTGCTGAAGCAGTTGACGTCACCAGTGAAATGGACTTACGAAGTTCAGGCTATGATTGCTGATGGTGCTACCGACTTCACTGAGTGTGGTCCAGGTAAGGCATTGCAAGGTATGATTGCCAAGATTTCACGCGACGTTACAGCTCACGGCATCGAAGCGTAACTGAAATAGTAAATAGTAAATGGTCAAATAGTAAATTAAACTATGCGTCCTATCATCTATCAGACCCTGCCGCGCTTGTTTGGCGCTGTCAGCAAGGAGAATGTCCGTAATGGTTCCATTGACCAGAACGGATGCGGCAAGATGAATGACTACACAACCAAGGCCCTGAAACACATACGGGGTCTTGGTTTTAACTATATTTGGTATACGGGTCTCATCGAACACGCCACGAAGACCAACTACTCACGCTATGGCATCAAGGCCGACAATCCAGCCGTTGTAAAAGGAAATGCCGGCAGTCCTTATGCCATTAAGGATTACTACGATATCGACCCCGACTTGGCGGTCGATGTACCGCAGCGCATGAAGGAATTCGAGGCACTTGTCGCTCGTACCCATCGTGCCGGTCTGAAGATGATTATCGACTTTGTGCCCAACCATGTAGCTCGTCAGTATGGCTCAGACGCCAAGCCCATGGGAGTGTCCGATTTAGGCGAGAACGACGATCGTGAGACAGCATTCTCCACACAGAACAATTTCTACTACCTGCCAGGACAGCATCTGGATATCAGCGATATAGCAGGAGAGAATACATCCTATGATGAATATCCTGCGCGTGTGACTGGCAACGACTGCTTTTCAGCTCGTCCTTCCAAGAACGACTGGTATGAGACGATAAAACTGAATTACGGCATCAATCCGTCAACACGGCAGCTCGACCTGACCATTGCTGAGCAACTCAATACGACAGTTCCGACTGATGGCATTCGTGGCTATGGACACCTTGGGAACCCCTCTCTAATCTCCCCCAAGGGGAGAGGATTGGGTTACGACACACAACTCCCTTCCTTAGGAGGGGTTGGGGGAGGTCGTTTTCTTTTCACCTACCCTGATACCTGGTCAAAGATGCTAGATATCCTTCGTTTCTGGGCATCGAAAGGCATCGATGGATTTCGTTGCGATATGGCCGAGATGGTGCCTGTAGAGTTCTGGGAATGGGCCATCCCGCAAATCAAGAGCGAACACAAGAACATCATATTCATAGCCGAGGTATACAACCCAAACGAATATCGTAACTACATTTATCGAGGTCATTTCGATTATCTCTACGACAAAGTCGGCATGTACGACACATTGCGTAGTGTGGTAGGCGGAGCAAGTGCATCGCTCATTACACAATGTTGGCAGTCTATCGACGACATCCAGCAGCACATGCTCAACTTCCTTGAGAACCACGACGAACAACGCATTGCATCTCCCTACTTCGCAGGAGAACCTCGTAAGGCCTATCCTGCCCTACTTGTTTCGGCCCTTATGCGCACCAATCCGTTCATGGTCTATCAGGGTCAGGCACTCGGTATCGACGGAATGGAAGATGCAGGTTTCAGCGGTAGCGACGGACGTACCACCATCTTCGACTACTGGAGCACCGATGCCTTCTGTCGCTGGCGTAAAGATGACCGTTTCGATGGCCACCAGCTCAGAGACCGTGAGCGCGAATCAGTCGACTACTATACCCGTGTGCTCAACATCGCAGCTACCGAGCGAGCCATCACAGAAGGTCAGACATTCGACCTCATGTATGCCAACTATGAGAATCAGGCAATGGATACCAACCGTCTCTTTGCCTTCTTGCGCAAGGCTAAGAACGAAACCATCCTTGTTGTTGCCAACTTTGCCGATACAGAGATGTGGGCCGATGTCCGCATCCCCACACATGCAGTCGAATACCTCCATCTGCGCACAGGTGTACGCGATGCCACCGACCTCCTCACAGGTAACACACAGACCGTCGAGATAGAATGTGAGCACATCATCCCCGTCCACATCCCAGCACGTAACGGCCTCGTCCTGAAGTTCTGATTCGACGACTTGTGGAATAAACCTTCAACTGCTATCAGCCTTTTCGCTAGCCTAACTACTTAGCGCTTACGATTTGCTGTTTTCAGATACAAAAGAATCCGCCAACCTTAATCGGTTGACGGATTTCTTTTGTGTGCGAGATGGACTTACAGTCCTTGACCGTGACAGTTCTTGAACTTCTTGCCTGAACCACATGGACAGGGGTCGTTGCGTCCAATCTTCGGTCCTTCATTGCGGATGGTCTGAACGACCTGCTGACGTGAGCGAGTGTCACCACTGGCTGCTTGCTGCATACCACGCTGTGTCTCAGATGGCTCACTGAGGTCTTGCTTCGACTCTACGTAGCGACGCTGTGGAGCACGTTGCTGTGCAGGTGCCTGACGAACCTCTTCTGGATTGGCTACCGGCAGACTGCAACGCATGAGAACAGAGATGGTGCCGTCGTTGATTTCGTTAATCATATTGTCGAAAAGGTTGACAGACTCAAGTTTGAAGATGAGCAACGGGTCTTTCTGCTCGTAGCTGGCATTCTGAACGGAATGCTTGAGTTCATCGAGCAGACGGAGGTTCTCCTGCCATGCCTCATCGATGGTGTGGAGCAAGATGAGTTTCTCGAACACCATGAAAATGTTACCTGCCTGCTGTTCGTATGCTTCTTTCAGAGGAACAGAAATCTGATAGCCTCGATGTCCATCGGTGAGTGGAATGAGGATATTCTCATACATACTACCCTTCTCTTCGTAGACATTCTTGATGACCGGCCATGCTGTATTCGCCAGACGTTCGGAACGTCTCTTGAAGTTCTCCAACACAATATCGTAAGCCTCATCGACACAACGCTCGCGATTGTCCTCGTACTGCTCAGCAGTGAACGGGAAGTCCATCGCAAACAGACGGAAGAAGTTCTCCTTGCAACCATCGTAGTCATTCTCCAGAATCACCTTATTGACGCGATCCCAGATGATGTTAGAGATATCCATACCGATTCGTTCACCCATCAAAGCATGACGACGACGCTCGTAAATCACCTTACGCTGCTTGTTCATCACATCATCGTACTCAAGCAGACGTTTACGGATACCAAAGTTATTCTCCTCAACTTTCTTCTGTGCACGTTCGATAGACTTGTTGATCATCGGGTGCTCAATCATCTCTCCATCCTCGAAGCCCATGCGGTCCATAATTTTAGAAATACGGTCGGAAGCAAACAGACGCATGAGCTTGTCCTCAAGACTGACATAGAAGACAGATGAACCTGGGTCACCCTGACGTCCGGCACGTCCACGCAACTGGCGGTCGACACGACGGCTCTCATGACGCTCTGTACCAATGATAGCGAGACCACCAGCAGCACGTACTTCTGGTGATAGCTTGATGTCGGTACCACGACCTGCCATGTTGGTAGCAATAGTGACGCGACTGGTCTGACCGGCATCTTTCACGATATCGGCCTCGCGGGCATGCAGTTTTGCATTGAGGACATTATGTGGAATCTTACGCATATTGAGCATCTTGCTCAACATTTCGGAAATCTCGACAGAGGTAGTACCCACAAGGACTGGACGTCCGGCAGCAACGAGTTTTTCAATCTCTTCGATGACAGCCTTGTATTTCTCACGATTGGTCTTGTAGACACGGTCGTTCTGGTCGTCACGAATAACTGGCACGTTGGTAGGAATCTCGACCACATCGAGTTTGTAGATATCCCAGAACTCACCTGCCTCGGTGATGGCCGTACCGGTCATACCTGCCAATTTATGGTACATACGGAAGTAGTTCTGCAGGGTGATGGTAGCATAAGTCTGTGTAGCCGCTTCGACCTTCACGTGTTCCTTTGCTTCGACAGCTTGATGGAGACCATCCGACCAGCGACGACCTTCCATGATACGTCCGGTCTGCTCATCGACTATCTTCACTTCACCATCCATCACTACATAGTCATCATCGATCTCGAACATGGTATAGGCCTTGAGGAGTTGCTGCATGGTGTGTACACGTTCGCTCTTGACTGCATAGTCCTGCATGAGTTCATCTTTCTTGGCAATATACTCTTCTTCAGGCAGATGCTGCGCCTCGAGTTCTGAGAGCTGTGAAGTGATATCAGGCAGCACAAAGAAAGAGTCATCTTTTACGATGTCAGCAATCAGTTGGTTACCCTTATCAGTCATCTCAACCGACTTCTGTTTCTCGTCGCAGACGAAATAAAGAGGTTCAACAGCTTCCGGCATACGGCGGTTGTTGTTCTCCATGTAGATTTCCTCTGTTTTCAGGAGTCCGGTCTTGATACCTGGTTCTGAGAGATATTTGATAAGTGCCTTATTCTTTGGGAGTGACTTGTAGGCGCGGAAGAGTGAGAGGAATCCAGCCTCAATGTCTTTCTGGTCATCACTATCAATGAGTTTCTTCGCTTCGGAGAGGTACTGAGTGGTCTGACGACGCTGTACCTCAACTAGTTTCTCGATATATGGACAGAACTCGTCGAACATCTGGTCGTCACCTTTTGGCACAGGACCAGAGATAATAAGTGGCGTACGGGCATCATCAATCAACACAGAGTCGACCTCATCGACAATCGCATAATTGTGTGAACGCTGAACAAGGTCTTCGGGACGCATGGCCATATTGTCACGCAAGTAGTCGAAACCGAACTCGTTGTTGGTACCGTAAGTCACTTCAGCCTGATAGGCCTTGCGACGTGCCGGAGAGTTAGGCTGATGCTTGTCGATACAATCGACATTCATCTGGTGGAAAAGGAACACCGGTGAGTTCCACTCGGAGTCACGTTTTGCTAGATAATCGTTCACTGTCACTACATGCACTCCATTTCCTGTGAGCGCATTGAGGAAGACTGGGAGAATAGAGGTAAGGGTCTTACCTTCACCCGTCATCATCTCGGCAATCTTACCTTGATGGAGTACAACACCACCGAAGAGCTGACAGTCGTATGGAATCCAGATGTTAGGAGCTCCATCGTAGACCTCATGAATGAGAACTTTCTCATCAACAATTTCTACCACTCCAGGATAGCGAATGACTGCCTCACGGTCGAAATCGGTAGGCGTAAGTGCCAAGTCCTCGATGGACTTTGCTTCACGGAAACGACGACAGGTATCTTTCACAATGGCATAAACGGTCGGCAAGATTTCGTCGAGCTTACGGTCGTAAACCTCGAGAATCTGTGCTTCGAGTTTGTCTACCTTTTCGAAGAGAGGAGCACGGTCCTGAATCTCGGTTTGTTCAATTTGTGCCTTGATATCATCGATTTCCTTTCGCAAATCGGCAGCAGAAGCTTGAATCTCCTGCTTCAACTCTTGTGTCTTGGCACGCAACTCATCATTTGACAATGAAGCCATCTGTGGGTAAATCTTGTTGATTTGTTCCACAAACGGACGGATTGCCTTGATATCTCTTTGGGCTTTATTACCAAAGAGTTTGGTCATGAAGTCATTAAATCCCATTATATTATTCTATTTGATTTCTCTATTAAGCCATAAAGCTATTAACCTATTAAGCTAAATTCGACTGCAAAGATAGTGATTTATTATGATTTATGAAAATATTTACGATAACTCTTAACAACAAAGTGGATACCAAAGGCCAAATTGCAGCATCAAGACACTGTCGGACAACAACGGCAACGATAAAAAAAGCAATGAACTCTGCCAAAATTACATAGTTGATCACACGAGTCCGACGAAGGATGATAAATGGAATCCACACAAATGCAAGTGGGTTGAAGAGGATAACAAGGATGTTGGTGCTGACTCCTGCATGTTCGGAGAAGAAGAAAAGAAAGGCAACCAGCAGTCCTGCCAAACCCACCAATACTGACAATGTGACATCAAGCCACTTAAAAGTTTGTTTGCGGCGCAGTTCGATGACAGAAATGGCTGCAACAATCACGAACAAAAGGATAAACGTCAGCATCGGCGTATCGAAATCAGAATCACGCTTAGGGAGTGTCTGCTCCAATGGATGACGGGTCTCGCGCACCAAAGGAACGATTTGCCCATCAGCACGAAGAATGGTCGCACTATCTACATCCGCTGCATAAAACGAAGGGATGAACATCTGCTGACGTTTAGACAAGGTACGGTCGAGTTCGTAACCCAAGATAAGATTCTCACCGAATTCCATCCAACGATCCACAACATTAAACTGATGGAGGATGGCACGTGCAGATAGTTGTGGGTCAGCTGCATGATAGCGAACCTCACCCTGTATGGCTCGCTCTATCGCATCGCGAGCACGGGTCGTACAGTTATCATACAACCAATTGTAGCGATAGGTACGGTTCTCAGGACGTAAGTTTTCCATCAAAAGCACATAGAGTGTGTTACACTCTTCCTGCGAAAAGTTGAGCACTTGCTCCAAAATACCAGCCCCCTCATCACGATAACGTCCGAAGAACCCGACTGCATATTCTGCTCCTAAGATGTAATCGGTCTCACCCTTCACGAACTTCATCACAAAATTGTCCTCACTATAGTCGAATACGCCATAGTTGAATACCACATCCAAATCGGTTGTATAGTTATGCACACGAAGCGCAGAGTGACCATACATAGAATAGGCTACCGGTCCAGGCGTACATGTGAGTAATGATACTTCCATCGAATCGAGCTGTCGCTGTGGAGCAGGCTGTTCGTCTTGTGCCATTACTGACATCGAGCATGTCAGCAGCACAAAAAGGAGAGTAAGACATTTATCGCGCATTTCACTTTTCATTTTCCAATTCTTTAAGTTCTTTACCAAGGTTCAGTTTGAAATAGACTTCCATCAACCCATCGTGCCACAATGCTTTATTATCAGGCGCATATTTACGTGCATTCTCAAGTGCCGACTTGGCCTGCTCGTAAATCTGGTTCTGTTGTCTTTTCGCGCGTGTATAAGCCTGCGTACCAGGCTGATAGTTGTTGATATTGTACACTTCACGTGCTTTATCGATATAGATACCACCGATACTACTATACGACAACGCATCGTCGGGTTGGCATTCAACAGCCTTTTGATAGCATTGAATAGCAAGGTCGACACTATCGAGACATTGCTCACACTTTCCTTTCACAAACCAAAGCAGACGTTTCTGAGGCTCTACCTCCAGTTGTTGGTCAATGATATCGATGGCCTCCACATATTGTTCATGTTCTACGTGGTAATCGATGAGATGAACATAGAAATACTCTTGCAATGGATCGGTCTCCCAACCTTTATGGAGATAGCTGAGTGCCTGAGTGGTATCATTCATCGTCATAAGCGATGTACTGCCAATCTGGCACAACAGCGCATAATCGATAGTATCTTTCATCGCCGTCTGCAGATATTTCATCACATTCGGGTGTTTTGCAGCATTATAAGCCGAATAGACCGCCAAGCGAGCAATGGACAAGGTATCATCATCCACCTTGTAGTCTTTTGCAGCAGTGATAAGTGGATGATGGAGTGTTGTGAGATATAAGTCAAGAAAACGATAAGCATCGTCATACTTATCTTTCTTATAGTAGTACTTACCTCCACTTTTGATATTGTTGCGATAGGCCGCCAATGTGTTGATAATATAGGATGTGTACGAAGGACGCACCCTACCCTTTCTGTCTGGCAAACGATCAAGACTGTCACACGAAAAGCCGAACTCGTAGATGCGGTTGATGTACGTAAAATACTTAGCGGTATCAGGACGGGTATTCAGAAACATGTTACGGTTTTCTGCAGTAGCCAAACCACGTAACGCATGTAGACGAAGATAATGGAGCTCAGCGCTAGTTTTCGCTTCCTGATGGTCATTCATGGCTTTATTGAGTATATCTTCAGCCTGCTGGTATTTCTCAGCTTTTAACTGAGCTTTCACCTCCTTGATGGTTCGCTTCGGGTTAAACGTATCTTGTGCTCCCACAGACATCGCTGCAGAAGCCAACAAGAGAAGTATCAATATGTGTTTCATTTCATTTACCATGTAACCATTTACCATTTACCATTTTCGCATTTTTACATTTTTACATTTTTACATTTTATATTTTTTACATTCTCCTAAAAGCTCATACGCACTTTCCCTCGGATTCCCCAGCGATTGATGCCTGGATTATCACAATAAGTGAGTCGGCGTACGTATTCTATGTGTATCAATTTAAAAATGTTGTGTACACCCAGTCGTAGTTCAACGTATGGAGTCTTCTGCTCCATCACTACCGTATTGCATTCGTAAGACCCGTCAGCAAGGAAGTGTCCCGGGAAGTAGAACATACCACTTGGATCGTTGGTCTTTGCAGGGTTGTTCTTATCAGTAAGCGTTCCCCAAAGCACATTCACACCGACAAGCTCTCTCCACTTCAGTTTCTTCAGCAACGGAATCCGATTGAATAGCTTTCCGTTCAAATCCCATTCATACATCAGCGATAGATAGCGGTCGTTTAGGAACTCCAGATTACCAATCAACGAAAATGTATTATCTTCGAGAATATACGATTGGTTTGCAGCAGGATGGATAAGCAACGGGAACGGCACTTTGTTCCACTGGATACCTCCTTGTAGCAAGAAATCCATCTTTCCGAAACTGTTTGGAATCCAAATGCGCTTATAGATAGTTCCTTCTGTCACATTGTATTCATACTCACCACCCAGCAACTTGTTAAAACCCATTGTGTGGCTCACGGTAATAATCGGAGCCTCCTTATTAATTTTTATTCGACGCTGTTTGGTATTGATGTATGCCGCACCAGGTTCAAACGAAATAGCAGCTTTTGCTTCAGTTGTAGTCATACTATGCTTCCACCTTGCAGGGTCGTTGACTGGTACGCCAGCATCATCGAGAGGCTGATAGAACAGCGCATCGACAGGTCTGTTTTTCGTGTGCGTGAACGAAGCATTGAACTTCAAACCATTGAGATACTCGCGGTCGTATGCGACTTTCACCTCATTCGTATGGTTGAACTGATCCACACTTACAGCCTTGACGGCCAAGAACATATTATCCTTATCGGTTGGGATGAACTTGTCAAACGGACTCACCACATCGTTCAGATACGTGATGGAAAGATTGTTCATCGGGAACTCACGAGGCAGATATGCCTTTTTATTGAATGAATACGTAAGTTGTGCCTTCCCATATACATGATGTGTCTTGGTTCCATACGCCACATAACCACTCGCAAAGAGATGCGGACTGAGATTCGCATTGGTCAACGCAGACACACGAAAACGCCACTTGTCATAATGGTTACTCGTAATGATGGTATTGACCGGACCGATATCTACATAGTTATGAGTGGAGTCACCTGTCTCCACAAAGTTCTCCACCAGAGCTTTGAAGCCGAAGATGACATATTTGAAACCTTTGACATTCTGCAAACGGTCAAGGAATGTTCCCATCTGACTTTCACTCTGAGTCAACTCCACCTCACGGTATTCATTCCAATAAGCATCGTCCTGCATTTCTGCATCAGGTTCCTTATAAACTGTACCCTTGATATGTTTGAATACCTTGTCTGAAATCTCATCAAACGAATAGTTGTTGTTGCGAATCACACGCTGAACTTGCAACTTATTCAAGAACGATGCTAGTTTCAGTTCTACCAACATATCGTTGTTCACCACTACTCGGTCGCCTGTAGGCAGTTCTTCAAAGTCTTGAGTGATAATCATGTTCTCCACAAAATTCACATCGCTTCGCATCGGGATATTCAGCACAACCTTACGAACCTGATAACTTGAATCTGCCATGACGAAAAGCGTACCCGAGAAGCCGAAATCCTGTGGATTGTTGGGAGTAAATTCTAATTGAATCACTTTATCGTTTTCAATCATCACCGTATCTTCGATATAATACCGATAGAACGAAATGGCACTATTGGCAATCGGACTTTTAAACGGATGCTGCAACAACCGACACTCGTTCTCATAGATATCGACATCTGTGAAAACGTCTTTCATAATCCCCGTGAGGATATCACCCGTGTTGACTAACTCGTTCACTCCTTTATTGCTTTGCGCTTTAATGACGGTCTTCTCGGTATGTGGACTCCTTCGATACAAAATCTCAGAAATGGTCTCATCAACAGTAAGCGGAAGAATCAGTTTACCTGTCTCAGGACAACGCTCCACATGGTCTTTGAGGAAAGCGAAACGTTTCATCTCACTTTCCTCAAACACCTTTTCCGTAAACTCGTTTAACGAGAACACCATCTTCTCATATTTCGAATAAGTATAAAAGTCTTTCTGACGAAGATCATACGATTTCTTGTTCGCAATCACCTTTCGCATCAACTCCACCGCTGGATTCTCACGCCTGTTGTACCGTCTACGGCGAGCCTGCACAGTCACTTCCTGTATTTGTCGAGGAGAACTGACCAACATAATCTTTAGATTTTTCTTTTTACCAGGAACCAACCGCACCTTCTGTGTTACATATCCCATCGTCGACACCGTCAGTTCGTTCCAGCGGTCATCTTCCTTGATTGAGAACCGTCCTTTCGAGTCAGTCATGCCACCAGTCGTTGTTCCCTCATAATAAACATTGACATAATCTATCGGTTGACGGGTCTTGGAATCAATAACCACACCTGTCACCTGGGCATGTGCACCAAGCGACAGGAATAGCATAACGATATTTAATATATATCTTATTCTCAACACTCAACCTATTATCTTTCAACTGACTTTCAACTTTAAACTATCAACTATAAACTTTACTTAATCCACCTCCTCATCAGCCTCGTAACCACCCATCTCACGTATTGCATTCTTCAACATAACATACTGCTGGAACAAATGGTTGACAGGCACCTCATCTTTAGTAAAGTCATGCATCGGACTCTTCAGATAAAAACTGAGGAATCGCTGAATACCATATCGTCCGGCACGGGCAGCAAGGTCGCTCAGCAAACACAGGTCGAGCAACAACGGAGCTGCAAGAATAGAGTCACGACACAGGAAATTGATTTTGATTTGCATCGGGTAACCCATCCATCCGAAGATGTCGTTATTGTCCCATCCTTCCTTATTATCATTGCGAGGAGGATAGTAGTTGATACGCACCTTGTGATAATAGTCCGTGTAGAGGTCAGGCTGTTTTTCCGGAACAAGAATCGACTCCAACGTAGACAACTTGCTGACTTCCTTCGTATGGAAGTTTGCAGGTTCGTCGAGTACCAGACCGTCTCGGTTCCCTAAGATATTGGTGGAGAACCAACCGCTCAGTCCCAGACAACGAGTGCCGATAATCGGAGCGAAGCCGCTCTTCACCAACGTCTGACCCGTCTTGAAGTCCTTACCGGCGATAGGCATCCTCGTCTTCTCAGCCAGTTCCCACATAGCAGGAATATCGACCGTAGTGTTCGGAGCACCCATGATGAACGGAGCACCTTCAGTCAGCGCAGCGTAGGCGTAGCACATCGAAGGCGCGATATGCTCCTTATCGTCAACCTTCATCGCAGCTTCAAGCGCAGCAAGGGTTCCGTGTACAGGTTCGTAGTACGGCACATAGATCTCAGTCGATGCAGCCCATGCCACCACGATACGCGAACAGCCGTTCGCCTGTTTGAAAGTCCGGATGTCATCACGCAGTTGCTCAACCATCTCCCAACGGGTCTTCCCCGTCATCACGTTATCTCCGTCGAGACGTTTCGCATAGTTCTTGTCGAATGCAGCCTTCATCGGAACGATTTGCATGAGCTCATCTTTCACAGGTTCAATGTCCTTCTCTTTGAGCACCTCTGCATACATCGCACTACGGTATGCATCAGCAGGATAGACATCCCACGCCCCGAAGACGATATCCTTCAGTTCGGCGATGGGTACGATTTCCCTGTACGGCAGATAGCGTTTGTCCGCACCCTTTCCTACACGGATTTTGTCGTACTCAATCATTGAACCGACAGGTTTCGACAACCCCTTGCGTACCATGAGTACGCCTGTCATGAATGTAGAGGTGACGGCACCAAGTCCGACGACCATGATGCCCAATTTACCTTCAGCTGGTTTTACCGTTTGGTTTGCCATTTTTATTCTTTATTTTCAAATTTCTTGCAAAGATACACTTTTTATGATTGATTATCAAATATGACACCATAAATGTTCATTCTTTTGACCTTTCTTAACTACTTTCACACTATTTAAGTACGTATTCCGGTAATTCCGAGATGTCTGTCAGAATCTGTGACGGCAGTGATACATCACTCTCTTCACGCTTCACGCTCCACTCTTCACGCTCATCGCTCTCCCACCCTTGTCCACACAGCCAAATGGTTTGGCATCCTATCTGGTGGGCTGGTACGATATCTTTGGTGAACGAATCGCCAACTACCACCGTCTCTTCGGGGCGTAATCGAAGTGCTTCTACACCCAAGCGGAAAATGGCGGGATCGGGTTTACGCACCCCCACTACCGACGACTCTATCACATCCTGGAAATACTCTAATCGGAAGTCCTGAAGAACGGTGTGAATATTCCCATAAAAGTTGCTCACCAACACTATCGGATATTGAGCGGCTATTGCCTTCAACACCTCACGACTGACATTCAACACCTCTACGGCGCGTTGGTAGCAACGAAGGGTGACGTGTTCGGTACACGTACGACGGGTCAGTTCGCCGACATGCCACATCTCATGTTCCATCAGATAGAGGGTCTCGATGTCGATCTTGGTTCGCAACACATCCATGAAGGTATGCTCGGGGCGGATGAGCGGCTGTCGGGCCAACTCGCGCTCGGCATACACATAGCTCTCACGGAACTGTTCACGAGTGACGGCTATCTGCTCTTTCTGATACATCTCCCATATCACCTCAGACCAGTGTACCCCATTCGTGTCGAGCGTTCCTCCGTAGTCGAAGATGATGCCCTTAATATTTTCCTTTTTCAACATTTTGCCTCAATTGCTTACAGAACTGCTCGTGTGAATGGCGCATATAGAAGAACATGCTCATGAGTACGGTCATCTCGAAAAGCGGATAGAGGTACGGCATGTCGATGAGACAGGTGACATAGAGCACGATAGCACGTGTGTTGAACGACAGCATATTGACGTACTTGATAAGCGACAGGCTGTGAGCACGGAAGTCGTCACGGAGAGCCTGCGGTATCTCTGTCTGATAGTTGGACTTGACTGCCGCCATGAGACGCTGGAACTCCGGTGTCTGTGCTTCCTGTATCTTAGTGTAGCGCACGTATGTAAGCAGGAAGAACTTCCAAATGAAGTCATCACTCCATTTCGCCTCATCGTACAGGGCTTTCTGCTGCTTGTAGTTGTCTAACTCGCTGTTGGCTGCTCCCTTCTGGAAGAAGAGGTGTGCCTGACGGTAGTAGTCAGCAAGGTTACACTGACGGGCATGACAGAGGAATCCAGATGTAGCCATAAGGGCAAATGATATCCATCCCCACTTCATGTCGGTGAACGGAATAGTCTGGTCGCAGAGACGGATGGCCAGCCCGAAATAGATGGAGATGAACCATATATCGCCAGCTGCTCCATCGAGAATACGTCCCAAACGTGTCTTCTTGCCCGTGAGTCGTGCCAGTTGTCCATCGGTGCTGTCGTAAATATTGGCCCACATGATCAGCAGGATTCCAATGATGTTGTAGATCAGACCCTCGGTTGTATCGGCTCGCTTCACCAAGAAGAAACCCGCTGCACCTCCTATAATCATGGACAACACCGTGACCGTATTAGGATGCACATTCAGTTTAAGAAACAGCAACGTCCACCAGTAACCTATGGGGCGCACAATCTTTAAGTCAAGCCACTCCTCAATATCGTTTGACTTAAGGGTGGATTGCAGTTTTTCTTTATTTGTCATTTTACTTTTTATGGTTTTGAGGTCTTGAGGTCTTGAGGTTTTGAGGTCTTGAGGTCTAATAACCATATAACCTAATAACCTATTAACCTGATAATCTTTTCGGCCGCCTGTTCCCTACACCGAGAGAAACTTGGCCAATCATTTATATCTATCAATTGAATCGTTCCATTGTCACTGACCACACAATCGCCTCCGTACACATCCAAACCTATCACGGTAGCTGCGTGGTTGCTGATTTCTTGTAGCGCTTGCTCTGAGAAACGGTACCCTTGTGTCTGATGGTTGGTGGGGTTGTTGCCAAACTTGTCAGGTCTATCGGATGCATAACTCCACGAGAAGAACCCAGCTCCTTTTCCAACCTCCCCCTCGGGGGAGATGTCCGTAGGACAGAGAGGGGCTACTCCATAGAACTTGATGAGGTCTCCTTCCAAGTGTTGCGATACCACTAACGTAGCGATGCCTCGTCGGCGCATACGATCGACCTGAACCGCCAATTCATCTGCATTCCGTACATAAACTACATCTTCGGCCACTTCGGCATACCCCTCCCCTTTTTTCAACCAACACGGGAACAAGTCCCATGTAATGTTGTCGGACGATTGGAACACTCGACTCTGAGCAAATGGCACATCTTCGTCCATCAGTATCTGCGTGAATCGCTTCCGTTCGCAATGGCGAATTGCGATAGGGGAATTGATGACCTTCACCCTTTCGGATTCTACCTCTTGCAGGAGGTTTATTGTACTCGTCAATCGTCCCATTGTGAGAACGACATCAGCAGCTTCCACATCGGTCTTGACAAGTCGCTCTTCACGCACACATGTCACCTCATACCCTGACTGACGCAATCGGTCGGCTACAGCATTCAGGATGGCTGCATCGCTGTCCTCCATATTCGGAGAAAACTGACTGGCTCTATAGATTCCGACGATACTTTTCATTTTTCACTTTTCACTCTTCACTTTTCACTCTTCACTTTTTCAGAAAGTCCTCCGCCTTTTTGATATCGGCCGCATGGTCCACATCGAGTATCTTCGTAAACCGATAGGCTTGCAGTTTCAACCCGTCACAGACCATCTGACGCTGGAAATTACGCATGCGCGACATTCCTTCATTGATACATCGTTCGAGGGTAGAAAATGCCGTATCGGTCAAACCATAAATCCCGCCGGAGATATAGTTTGTATCCTCACGCGGTTCATCATAAAACCCTGTAATCTGCATCTGCTCATCAGCAGCGATATACAAAGGTTTTTCATCGTCCACAAAATCAGTCACAGCCAGCAGACCATCTCCCTCCATCTCCTTGAACATGCGTATGTACTCCTGGAACTCATCTTCGCGAAATATCGTATCGACGGTCGTCAGACAGAACTTACCTGTTCCCAACGCAGCATGCAGTTCGTAGAAACTATGCATTGAACTGGGTGTGGTTTTAACGATAAGTTGGATACGCGAATCCTTTTGTTGCAACTGTCGGATATGTTGTTGGGTAAGAGGTGTCAGGTCATTCGTGATAATGACAATCTCATCGGCATCATTAGCACAGAAGATGCGAATGAGACGATCTATCATCGCCTCACCATTCAGTGTCACTAAAGGCTTGGGAAGCTCGATTCCCTCTTGAGCCAATCTTGACCCTTCTCCTGCTGCTAATATCCCATATTTCATTCCTTCATTTTTCACTTTTCACTCTTCACTTTCGTCCCCACCTTCATCAACAGCATTCCGATACATGTCCATATCAACTCTCGCAATCTGCAGATGATAGAGATGAATACGGCTATCGTCATAGCTTCCTTCAACGTCAATAACACTCCTGCAGCACCTGTCATCTTCATCTGAACGGTCGACATTGCAAAACCGCCCTCACGTCCGCCCAACTGTAATGGCATGAAGAACAGCAGGTTGGCGAACAATGAGGTAAATGCAAGGATGATAAACGAATACATAAACAACTGTGGCATCGTTCCCTGTACGTTCACCAAACGTAACATAAAGAAGATTTCGAACGACTGCAACGCCCGACCTACATATTCCAGACAGAAAGAGCCATAGAAACTCCGCTTGTTCTGGCCTTGCAACTGAGCAATCTGACTGTCTATGTTTCGCAGTTCTTCTTCATGTGCCTCTAAAAAGCGTTTTCCCCAGTTCTTGCAACCAGGCAGCTTACTCAGGAACTTGATGATACCCACGACCATCCCTCGTTTATAACCTCTTACAAACAAATAAATGCCACCCAATGCAAAAAGTGCAATGAGAGGCAGGATGATAGCCATACGTGTATCAATCGGTACGAAAAGCACATAGAGAACAACTGCAGTGAGCCAATACCAGAAATGGGCGAAGATATGTGTCATAGCAAACAGCAACACCGATGATGTTGCACGTTCGCGACCTACGTATGGAGTCAGTTCCATAATCTTGTAGGGTTCGCCACCCATCAATCCGGCTGGAGTCGCGTAGTTCAGCGCAAACCCCGTGATGGTAATCTTATAGAGCTTCCAGAAGGGAACCGGACAATCACCGCTTCCCTTGATGATGATGCGCCAAGTCCAGGCATTCATGAAATACAACAAGACCCACATGCCCAACACTGCAAATATCCAGTATCCTGCATGACGGACATGATTCCACATCTCCACGAAACTGACCTTGAACGTCAGAATCATGATGATGATGGCTACGATACCAAAGAGAAAAAATATGTTTCGAGTCTTATTCTTCACTTTCTCCTACAATTCCATTCCCATATCATTATCGTCAGTCACCTGATCGAGTTTCAGCTTGTCGCTATCATCCTTCTTTTCATAATACTGCTTCTTCAAAGGATGAGCATGAGCAGAATCGTATGTACGACGATTACGAACAATATCAATGGCTGTATAGATTGCTTTGCGGAACGAATCCTCGCTCGCAACTCCTTGTCCTGCAATATCGTATGCTGTACCATGATCGGGCGAAGTGCGTACAATGGGCAGACCTGCTGTGAAGTTCACCCCGTCGTCCATCGCTAATGCCTTGAAGGGTGCCAGTCCCTGATCGTGATACATAGCAAGAATGGCATCGAAATGGGTATAGTTTCCTGAACCGAAGAAGCCGTCAGCCGCGTATGGGCCGAAACACTTGATTCCATCTTCAAACAGCGCATCGATGGTCGGTGTGATGATGTCACGTTCCTCTGTTCCGATCACTCCTCCATCACCACAATGAGGATTAAGTGCCAAGACAGCAATACGTGGATTGTCAATCAGAAAATCACGTTTGAGCGTGCGGTCCAAGATGCGTAACTTCTCTTCAATTACTTGCTTGTTAATCGATTCTGCAACCATACTGATTGGAATATGTGTGGTAGCAAGAGCGACTCTCAAGGTGTCGTTCATCAGAATCATCAGGGCCTTATTGCCATCTCCCACTTTTTCTTCGATATATTCCGTGTGCCCGGGAAAATGGAAACTATCCGATTGGATATTGTTCTTGTTGATAGGCGCAGTCACCAACACATCGATATCACCTTTGCGATAATCTTCCAAAGCATGCTCAAGAGAAATCAATGCGGCACGTCCTGCTTCAGGTGTCGATTTACCGAAATCAATCTTGATTTCCTCTTCTCCAAAGCAATTGACGATATTCAGCGAGTTGTCATCTGCATCGCGTGCACTGTTCTTCACAATAAAATTGGTGGCACACTCAAACGACTTACGATGATACGTCGCAGTCTTTGGAGAGCCATATACAATCGGAGTACACAATTCCAGCATTTCAGGATTCTCAAACGTTTTCAGGATAATCTCATATCCTACTCCGTTGATATCCCCATGTGTGATTCCTACTTTTATCTTTCTCATCTCATTTACCATTTAACCATTTACCATTTACTAATATGGTTTTTACATTTTATAATTTTTACATTTTTGCCTTTTTTCTCTTCCCTTCCGGCAATCTTAACGTATATAATGCCGCTTCAAGTCTACGTATCATCGTACGTTTCATCTTTTCGGGTGCATACACAAATCCTTCCACCACAATGACACGATTATTGACTGTATCAACCGACGAATGAGAGACGAACGGTCCACCCATCATGTCGTTCTTCATTTCCCAGAAACCACGAGCTTCCATCACATAACGTCCCATGATAGATTTGGCGGTAGTCTCCACATAGTCGTGATTGGTGGTCATATACTGTTCTGGCAGCTCACCGGGGATGTTCTCCTTCATGAACTTATCGCGCAACTTGATGAAATTGTCATGCGTAAACACTTTCTCCGACACATACGGATAGCTGTAGATCACAATATTCTGAATGGTCGACAGTCCATCGTTCGATGCCCACAGAAAATCCTTACCCTCCTTCATCTTCAGCAAGTCCTGCGGAATACACAGTTCACAGCCGAACATTTCCTTACACTTCTTGTAGAATGCAATATTGTAGTCATCTTCCAGAAGTATCGCATTGCGGTTGATTTCTTCAGCCGTCAGATTCTGGATGATGGCGCGAGTCTGCTCGGTAATAAAGGCAGAGAGTTCATTCGAAGATGGTCCTTGGATGGTCATCACCAACTGAGGCGACGAATGCACGTCACGTTCCATACTGATTTTCGGTTTCGTCGTGTATTCGCTGGTCTGCAGGATGATGATATTGCGGAAGATGTTGGTGATGCGATTGAATTGTGAGGGAGCAATACGACTCACATGAAACATCGGTTCACGCTGGGGCAACATCGGCACATCCTTGTTCAGCACCACTCGCAACGCCTTGCCTGCATAACCGTTCCACATCGAGTCTTCGGTCACCACCATCACCTCGTATGGGTTACCACTGGCAGCAGGTACCAGCATCGGACGCTTAGGATGTCTCCGCTTTGGCACATCCGGATTGGCAGAACAGGAGGCAAGTATCACTGCCACCATCACCACCATCAATATATTTACGAATCGTCTCATATCCAATAAAAAGTTTATAGTTTATTGTTTATAGTTTATAGTCAGTTTTTAAGTTTATAGTAGTCAGTTAATTTTCTTGTTCAACTTTCAACTCACCACTGTCTTTAAACTTTCAACTATCAACTTTCAACTTTATAAATCTTTACTAATCAGCATTCCACATGCTGCCTCAATATCCTGTCCTCTCGACGTACGAATCGTGGTGTACACACCATGTTTGGTGAGGTAATCACGAAAAGCAGTCATCTTCGGCATCGGAGTATCGTTCAATTCCACCTCTGGAATACGATGATAACGAATCAGGTTCACCCTGCAGTCAAGGTTCCTAAGCAGTCGAACGATTTCCTTTGCAAAAATCATCGAGTCGTTCACTCCATCAAACATCGTGTATTCGAACGAGAGGCGTCGCTGATGGCTCCAGTCGTATTGACTCAGCAGTTCCACGATTTCCTCGATACCATACTGACGTTCGGCAGGCATGTATTGCAAGCGGGTCTCATGAAATGGGAAGTGCATGCTCACAGCCAGATGACACTCGCTCTCTTCCACAAATCGTTTCAGGTTCTTCTTCAAACCTACCGTCGATACGGTGATGCGTCGTGGACTCCATGCCCACCCCTCCTCAGAGGTCAAAAGCGCTATCGCTTTCATCAGTGCATCATAGTTGTCTAACGGCTCGCCTTGACCCATGAACACGATATTGGTCAATTGGTCGGGATGCTCAATCGAGTAAATCTGATTCAGGATGTCAGCAGTCGTCAGGTTACCCTGAAAACCCTGCTTACCCGTCTGACAGAAATGACAGTTCATCTTGCACCCCACCTGCGACGACACACACAGCGTTGCTCGGTCTTTCTCGGGGATATATACAGTCTCAACCGATTGTCCACTCTCCGTCGGAAACAGATATTTCACCGTTCCGTCTTTCGAGGTCTGCACCTCCGTAGCAGGCATACGCCCCACCACGAAGTTCGCAGCTAGCAGTTCGCGATGCCGTTTCGAGATATTAGTCATCTCGTCAAACGACGTCGCACCCTTCTGATACACCCACTGTACAATCTGTTTGGCTGTAAACTTAGGCATACCAAGCTCCAGGATCTTCTCCTGAAGCTCAGCCGTTGTCATACCTAATATCCTCATTGTTTCCAAACCTATTAACCAATATTTTCAATAACCAATAACCTATAACCAATAACCATTATCAGCTACTAAGCTATTAAGCTATTAAGCTACTAAGCTAATCTTACCACGCAAACATCGGATAGTCCTTCATGATGTCGTTCACATGAGCGCGAACCGATGCGATGACCTTATCGTCCTCCGGTGCATTGAGTACAGTCTCAATCATGTCAGCGATTTCATACATCAGGTCTTCCTTTGCACCACGAGTAGTGATGGCCGGTGTTCCCAGACGGATACCTGAAGTCTGGAATGCACTGCGGCTGTCGAACGGAACCATGTTCTTGTTTGCAGTAATATCGGCAGCTACCAATGCCTTCTCAGCCACCTTACCCGTCAAGTCTGGATACTTCGTACGGAGGTCTACCAACATACTGTGGTTGTCGGTACCACCCGAACAGATAAAGAATCCCTTATCAATCAAAGCCTGAGCCAATACAGCTGCATTCTTCTTCACCTGCTGCTGATAAACCTTGAACTCAGGAGTGAGCGCTTCACCGAAAGCTACAGCCTTGGCTGCGATGACATGCTCCAGCGGACCGCCTTGCTGTCCGGGGAATACAGCAGAATTAATCAGCTGCGACATCTTCTTCACTTCACCCTTTGGAGTGGTGAGACCCCATGGGTTATCGAAATCCTTACCCAACAGAATGATACCACCACGAGGACCGCGGAGTGTCTTGTGAGTAGTAGAAGTTACGATATGAGCATATTTCAATGGGTTGTCAAGCAGTCCGGCTGCAATCAGTCCGGCAGGATGAGCCATATCAATCATCAGGAGAGCACCCACCTCGTCAGCAATCTTACGCATACGAGCGTAGTCCCATTCGCGGCTGTATGCCGATCCACCACCGATGATAAGCTTTGGCTTATGTTCGAGTGCCAATCGTTCCATTTCGTCGTAATCCACACGACAAGTGTCCGGATTGAGGTTATAACCTACAGGGTTGTAAAGAATACCGCTTGTGTTTACATGGCTTCCGTGTGAGAGGTGACCTCCGTGATCGAGATTCAGTCCCATGAACGTATCGCCTGGTTTCAAGACCGTCAGCAACACAGCAGCATTAGCCTGAGCACCTGAGTGAGGCTGTACGTTTGCATATTCGGCACCAAACAACTTGCAGACGCGGTCGATAGCCGTTTGTTCTACGATGTCAACAACCTCACATCCACCATAATAACGCTTGCCGGGATAACCCTCAGCATACTTATTGGTTAGGCATGAACCCATAGCCTGCATCACTTGGTCACTCACAAAGTTTTCCGACGCAATCAGCTCAATACCCTTTTGCTGGCGCTGATGTTCGCGTTCAATCAAAGAGAAGATCTCGTTGTCTCTTTCCATAATCTAATTTACTGTTTTATAATTTACTTGATTTGTTCATTCCTTATTTGTTCATTCGCTAACCGCTAAACTCTAACCGCTAAACTCTAACCAATTAGGGCGCAAAGTTACACATTTTTTTTCATACCGACAAATAAAACGCCACAAAACCACCGTTTCACTTCCCCAAAGCGACCCCACACAAGCATTTTGCCCATCCGCATCTACTTCTATTACATTCTGGCTTTCTGCTTTTCACCTGCACCTGATCCACGATACTTACTGCGAGCCTCGTTGAACTTCCAGGTGAGATTGACCATGAAGGTGCGACGAGCGGGATTATAAGCGGTCAGTTCGCGCATGCCATAGATGGTGGTCTCGACTTTATTGGTATTGAATGGGTCGAAGCAACGGAAATCGAGGGTAAGTATACCGAGATGGCGAAGATTCACGTCGTGCTGCAGACCTGCAGATAGGTTGAAGCGGGTACGAGTGACACGGAAGTTGTCGTAGTCACCTTTTGCTGCCCATTGAGCATTGAGGTTGACGCGATAGTCGTGTGGTAACTCGATGTCGTTCTGCCATGCTATCTGGAAATAAGGACGTGAGAGCGTCTTGATGGAACCATCGGCTGTCGGGGTCTTGTAGTTCTGGAAGATAGCGTATGCGGTCCATGTAGGATGCCATGTAATGTTGAAAGTTGAGAGTTTAAAGTTGATAGTTGGGCGCACGGTAGGCACGATGGTGAGTCGGTTGTAGTCCTCACTGGTGTTGATGGGTCGCACGAGACTGATAAGTGGGTCTGCTGAGCCTGGATATGGCTCGGTGGACATGGTTTCGGAATCAGTGATACGTGCATAGTCGACGCTGAGACTCAACCACTTGTAAGCGGCATTGAGCACGAGGCTATGAGTATAGGTCGGCTTGAGATATGGGTTGCCACTCTGATAGGTGTAACGGTTGATGTAAATGGTGGAGCTGGTGAGGCTACTGTAATGTGGACGCTCGATATCACGACGATAGGAGAGCGAGAGCTGTACATTCTTGATCGGTGCGGAAATGACAACCGTAGGGAACCAATCACCGTAGTTTCGGCAGACCTCATCCTCACGTACACCGAAGTTGAAGTAATCGTTCTTTAAGTGCTCATAGCGCAGACCTACTTGAGCATAAACAGAACCGATCATACGACCGTACTCCATGAAGGCAGCAGCTGACGACTCATTGATCTCGGTATCGGTAGCCTTAACAGGCACGGCATCGGTAGACATGAAACCGTAGGCATCGGTGCGGTGATTGTGGGAGTATTCGCCTCCAATGGAAAGATTTCCTTTCAAAACGGGATAGCCGAAGATGAGTTTCGATGCCCAGAAATTGTTGGCGCTAAGAGTATTGCTATTGATAGAACGAGGAGTTGCTGCAGCTGCGCCGCCTGGCACACGGGTTGTTTCTGTGGTACTACCTGGTGCCTTGGTGTCGTCGAAGAGTCCGTCAACATTCAAATCGATGCTCAGGTTCTGCACTTTTCCATTATAATATGCATTGAAGATATGCTTGCTCGACTGTTCCTGTTGTCTGACGTCACTCTCGGAATGCTCGGTCGGGATACCGTTGACATAGTTGTCGGTGAGGAACTTGTCGGTGAAGTCATCATCGGGATTACGGTCAAACTTATAATAGGCACCGAAACTGTGGTTGTCGTTGAGCATGTAGTTAACCTGCAACTGCGGCGATACAGTCTTCGAGACTTGCTTGGCATCCTGTGTGGAATAACTGTCGTAGCGGTCAGGACCGACGTAGTAGAGAATCGCATCTTCTTGCAGCGACTTACTGTGGCCGTAATGACCTGCCAAGAAAGAGGCAGTGATGTCGAGTCCACCTTTACGGTAATTAAGGTCGAGGATATTCTGAAGTGTGATTCCATACTGATAATACCCCAATACATCTTCCTGGAAGCTAAGGCCATCGCCCTGCGCCTTCTTCAAAGTGATGCGCACCACGGCTTTGGTTGATGCGGCATAGCGTGCACCTGAGTTCTGCACCACATCGACATACTGAATCTGATCGGCACGCAAGCGTCCCAGTTCCTTTTGGTCTATCACCTTTCGACCGTTGATATACACTTCGGCATCACCACGACCGAGAACCTTCACACTGCCATCGCGCTCAGATTCGACAGAAGGGATTTTCGACAGCGCATCGCCTGCCGTTCCTGCTTTTTCGAGGATGGTTCCATCGACTGTAGTTCGCATAGCATCACCCTTCACGAATGTCTTGGGCAGTGTACTCTTTACAGTGACTTCGCCAAGCAGTTGCGTATCCTCCCTCATGCGGATGGTCAATCCGCTAGCGGCTTTGATATAGACTGTTTCATATCCTATACCGGTGAGTCGTAGCAATCCGTCGTTCTTATCGGTCACAATGCGGAACGCACCCTGAGCATCTGTCACTGCTCCCTGAACGAAAGCAGAGTCGGGCATCGACAGCAACACCACATTCACAAACGCGATAGGCTCGCCCTGTTCATCAATCACTTTTCCACTCACATCGTATGTCTTGGCAGTCATTGCCATTGACATCATCATTGCAGCTACCAAAACTGCCAATTTACTGTAAATCGTTTTCATAATTTAATAACTATTTCACTATTGAATTATTTACAATTTGAATTCATTTGATGATTTTTAATTCACTTATTTGACGTAGATAATAAGGGAAATGCTACAAGATTTGACAATTTTTTCATGGTTTTTGCATAGCGAAACGAAAAATTGTGTATATTTGCAAACTAAATAAAAAAAGCAATCACTATGAAACGGCTTCTTTTATTCGCGACAATCATGTTCGCAACATATTTCGCCTCTGCACAGACCGTCCCAACCGAAGAAGAGTTGAGACAACGTGCTGCATGGCTCAAGGAATACGAAACCCTCCCTGATGACGATGCACGCGTAGACTCGCTCTACAGTTGGAGCCGGCAACTGCTCAATACCGAGACCGAAATTATCCTACTTAGAAAAATGTATGACGTTGCCATGCAGAAAAAGTGCGAGGAACACATCATCTACAGCCTGCGCAACATCATGCGCTGTCAGTACAACACCGATTATCCCCTCGACTCTATCATCGACTCATACAAGAAAGTGGAGCAGCTCGACTTCAAGTCCAAAAAATACCGACGCGCATTGGCCGACGCCAAGAGCTACCTAGCCTACCAATATATCTTTGAGGGAGACTTCATCAAGGTGTATGATTTGGCCAACGAGATGCTGAAGGACTTCGCCAAAGTTGACAACTACGGACTTATGAAAGCCCACGAGATACTCAGCCACTCCTATTCCGAAATATTCCAAGACCGCAAAGCGCTTGAACATGCCAAGCAGGCGCTCGACATCAGCACTAAAATCGGTGACGACTATTCCGAGGCACTCTATCTCTGTCTCGCTGTCTGCTCATTCCTCAACAACCTTGACGAACCAGAGGACATGCTGACCTACACCAACAAACTCGAGGGATTCATCCAGAAGGAAGCCAATCGCAAGACCCCACGCGAACTTGACTACTTCCGTTCCATGCAGCACGCCTACGCCATCTGCTATTATCTGTCGAAGGAAAACCTCGACAGCGCGAAGATAGAAACTGAAAAGACGATGGAGTTCAACAACGTGGAACTCGACCAAACCGACACCCGCCTGCGCAACATGATGATTGCCCGTTACTACGAAGCCGTAGGCGACCCCTACACGGCATGGCAATACATCAGCGAGGAAGACTCCGTTGCCCCCTTACTCTACTTGCAGGAACAGGCGAAAGTGCTACACACACTAGGCTGGGACTCACGAGCCTACGAATTGGAACACTATATCTCCGGTCGCATTGCATGGGCCTTCGACGTAACATTCTCGAAGCAAATTATGGAGATGGAAACACGATACAAACTTTTCAACCTACAGGAAGAAAAGAGCAACATCCTGACCACCGCCCTTATCGTCGGTGGCATCGCGGCATTCATCATCATCCTGCTTGCTGTCTCCGGATTCTTCCGCGAACGGTTCTATGCCAAGAAAGTTGAAAGAGCCAACAATACGCAGAAACAATTCCTACAGAACATGAGCCACGAACTGCGCACACCACTCAATGCCATCTGCGGATTCTCACAACTGCTCACTGACATCGAAATGCGCGGCATGCTCACCAACGAAGAAATCCAGCAGTACGGTGATATCGTACGTGGCAATACCGACATGCTCTCGACCCTCGTCAACGATATCCTCGATGCAAGCGATATGGAGAGCGGAAAGTACCACATTTTCCTCGACAACTGCCATCCGAACGAAATATGCCGCAAGGCTATACAGACCGTATCTTACCGATGCCCAGAGGGCGTCAAGCTCTACTATACCACCGACGTGGACGATGATTTCGAAATCTATTCAGACGGTCAGCGCGTGCAGCAAATCATCATCAACTACCTCACCAATGCGATGAAACATACGACCGAAGGCGAGATACACGTCCACTGCTCAACCTCGGAGACACCTGGCATGCTCACCTTCTCTGTAACAGACACAGGTGTAGGCGTTCCACCGGAAAAGGCAGAACTGATATTCAAACGATTCGAAAAACTGAACATATTCAAGCAAGGAACAGGTCTCGGACTAGCTATATGTCGCCAACTCGCTACCCTATTGGGCGGTAGCGTGAAGCTCGACACATCGTACACTAATGGTGCACGTTTCATTTTCACACATCCGTTGAAGGAAGAGAAACATGAGGCGTGAAAGCGGAAAGATCAGTAGAGATTTGTGGTGAGTAATCGACACAATTGCTCAAGGTTCTCGCGATCGACATCATCGAAAGTGGCGAGGTCGGTACTATCGATATCAAGCACTCCTACAACACCACCTTCTTTCGTGAAGATGGGTACGACTATCTCTGAACGTGAGAGACTGCTGCATGCTATATGGCCTGGGAATTCCTCTACGTCAGGAACAACAAGCGACTGGCGCTGTTTCCAAGCAGAACCACACACACCTTTTCCGTAGCGGATGCGATAACAGGCCGTAGGACCTTGGAAAGGGCCAAGATACAACTGCTGTTCACTACCCTCTTTCTCCTTGACAAGGTAGAAACCAACCCAGAAGAAACCGAACGCTTCCTTCAAG
Organism: Bacteroidaceae bacterium; assembly: GCA_017529865.1. Classification (GTDB taxonomy): domain Bacteria; phylum Bacteroidota; class Bacteroidia; order Bacteroidales; family Bacteroidaceae; genus Colivivens. Next base: position 43,251 of record JAFXNA010000050.1, on the reverse strand, counting down.
GCTGCAGCTACATTGGCAAGAACGCTGACCTCGTCGTGCTCATCTTGAATGAGGAGGACGACATCGGACAAAAAAGAGGCATAACGCCTCTCTTTGTCATATATAGATGATTGCTCTTTATCCATATAGTCTTCCAACTATAACCTATAACCTTTAACCAATAACCTTTACCTCTGTACTCTTCCGCTTGCGTTTCCACCTGCGAGGGCTTCCACTTCTTCGATGGATACATGGTTGAAATCACCAGGAATGGTGTGTTTCAGTGCACTGGCAGCAACAGCGAATTCGAGGGCTTCACCTTGTGTAGCTTTGGTGAGGAGTCCATGAATGAGTCCACCAGAGAAGGAGTCACCGCCACCTACGCGGTCGATGATAGGGTTGATATCGTAACGCTTTGACTGATAGAACTCCTTTCCATCGTAAATAAGGGCCTTCCAACCATTATGGCTAGCGCTGAAACTCTCACGGAGTGTGCTTACAACATATTCGAAACCGAACTGTTCTTTCATCTGGCGGAAGATGCCTTCGTAGCCTGCAGCATCGGTCTTACCACCTTCTACATCAGCATCGGGCTTGAATCCGAGGCAGAGTTCAGCATCCTCTTCGTTACCGATACATACATCGACGTACTGCATGAGTGGTCGCATAATACTGATGGCTTTCTCGCTGGTCCACAATTTCTTGCGGAAGTTGAGGTCGCAGCTCACTTTAACACCATGACGTTTGGCAGCGATACATGCCTGACGCAGACATTCTGCACTGGCATCGCTGATAGCTGGTGTGATACCGCTCCAGTGGAACCAGTCAGCTCCCTCGAAGATTGCATCGAAATCGAAGTCTTCAGGTTTTGCCTCAGCAATACTTGAGTATGCACGGTCGTAGATGACTTTCGATGGACGCATAGATGCGCCTGTCTCTGCATAATATAAGCCCACGCGGTTGCCGCCACGAGCAATGAAATCTGTGTTGACACCATAGCGGCGCAGAGCGTTTACGGCTATCTGACCTATCTCGTGTTTTGGCAGTTTGCTGACAAAGTAAGCGTCGTGACCAAAATTGGCGCAACTGATAGCCACATTGGCTTCGCCACCACCTGGGATGATGCAGAACTTATCTGCCTGCACGAATCTGCTGTTTCCTTCCGGACTGAGGCGAAGCATGATTTCGCCCATTGTAATGATTTTCATAAACAATTATATTTGAGTCTCTTATTTTCCAACTATTTGCAGTATCTGCTTGGCATCCTCATCGCCTGCTGCCTTGTCCTGACGCAGTTCGGTAAGGATTTCTTCACCGTCCTTTTCATTCGTCACAGCCCTCTTGAGCCACTGCTTGGCTTTTGCCTGATCGGCAGCAACACCCTTGCCCTTCATATATGCCTTACCAAGGGCGAGCTGAGCTTTGCCGTTATCCTGTGCAGCTGCTTTCTGGAACCAACTGAAAGCCGTTTTCTTGTCTTTCTCTACGCCTTCTCCGTCCTTGTAGCACTTTCCCACTTGGTATTGCGACTTGGCATGTCCTTGCTTGGCTGCCTTCATATACCACGAAAAAGCAACCTGGTCGTTCTCTGTTACTCCGTATCCTTTGTCATAGCAACGACCCATGAAATACTGTGCTTTCTTGTGTCCTTTCTCTGCGGCTGGTTTCAACTTGGCAATAGCCTGTGTATATTTCTCTGCATCATAGAGTGCCTTACCTTCCTCATAGAGTTTGTCGGCACTTTGTGCAAAGACAAATGACGCAACGAGCATCATCATCATTGTGAGCATTGTTCTTTTCATACTGTTCTCAATTGATTTGCGGTGCAAAGATAACAAATAATTACTATTTGACAAATTACTATTTACTATTTTTCACACTTTTTCTTTACTCTTAAATCTTATCTCTTAACTTTTTACTACCTTTGCATCGCAATGAGTTCAGAAGTGTTTCATTTCAAGCAGTTTGATGTACGTCACGACCGCAGCAGTATGCGAGTTGGGACTGATGGTGTGTTGCTGGGTGCATGGGCTGGCTCTGCTCAACTCTTGTCTCTCACCACTCACCCCTCGGTCTTAGACATCGGTACAGGATGCGGACTCATTGCCTTGATGCTTGCTCAGCGCTTCCCTGCAATGCATATCACTGGAATTGACATAGACCTTGATTCCACAGAACAGGCTCGCGAGAATGTGACGGACTCTCCTTTTGCCGACCGTATCGAAATCATTCATCAGCGGTTGGAGACATTTACTCCACCCACGCTTTTCTCACTGATTGTTTCCAATCCTCCATTCTACGAAGAAGACACTGTTGGCTATCGTGAAAGCCGGAATAATGCACGGCATACGTCCTCACTTACTTTTGTGCAACTCATCACAGATGTTGACAGGCTATTGTGTGCTGATGGAGTGTTCGATGTGATTATCCCCTACTCTGCTGCCGAGCGTTTTATCGGTATCGCAGCCATTCACGATCTTAGCCTCGCGCGTAGGTGTAATATAAAGGGTGGCGAAACTCGTCCATTCAAGCGAAGCATGCTTTCGTTTACCCGGCATCCCGTGCAGACTTGCTACACCTCACTTACACTTAACGACACTCAAGGCCATCGTTCGCCTGATTATCAGAAACTCACAGATGATTTCTATCTGAAATGACTTCATCTATTTTCATCCCCTGTTTTGTCCTATATTAGAACATAAACCAAGATTATTGTTCGCAATTACTCTATTATTATCTTTTTTCTAAAAAATAATTTGGTTTATAAAATAAACTTGTTTAACTTTGCGGCGTAATTCGAAACACAAAGCCAAACTGACTCTTTCTGCAGGAGAGAAAGCGAGGCACCAGAGAGTATCAACCCAAGTTAAAAGAAGCGAAAGCTTAATAATCAAACAAATCAAATCAACAACAATGGAAGAAACAAAGAATATGACTGCCGAGCGCAGTCTGGAAATCATTACAGATCAAATCGCTCAAAGCCGACGTGCTGTCTCGAAAGTAACAGGGCAGTCGCTCTTCGTCTCTGGTCTCTGCACCATGGGTATGGCCATTCTAATCGCTATCACCAACTTCATTTTGATAAAAAACGCAATTGCTGGATTCGGACACCTGCTTTGGCTGGTATTACCACTCATCATCTGGCTCTTCATGCGTAAATATAATAAGGAGCGCGCACACACGCCTGTAAGTCTGGTAGGCTCAATGGTCGCCAAAACATGGTCGACGTTCGCTTGGTTCGTTATCGGCTACTTTATCATTGCCCTCATTTGGGGCTTTGTAGCAATGCGAATGTTGAAAGCAGAAGAGTATGTAGCCACAAATATCGAGGTTACCCCTGTCATTGTGCTGTTGATGGGAATGGCCATTACAATCACAGGTCATATCCTGAAACAGCGTTGGCTCATCATCTTCGGCATTGTAGCAGGTTTGGGATGCTTCGTCTGGGAGCATTTCGGCTGTGGACAAACTACTGTGATGCTTCTCACAGGACGGCCACATCTTGACCTACACTTTGCCGCTATCGCATCTACCCTACCTTGCCTCACCATCTTTATATTCGCCCTTGTCGGCCTGATGCTTCCAGGTTTGATGCTTAAAAAACAGAAGTAGCCTATGTTCCAGCCATTAGATCCCCTACTCCACTCCGAACTGCGACTGGCCGTGATGTCGCTGCTCATCAGTGCCGAGGAAGCTGAGTTCCCGTATATCAAAGAACAGACGGGAGCAACGGCTGGCAACCTGAGTGTGCAGCTCGACAAACTGTCGACAGCCGGCTATATCGAGGTGGAGAAGACGTTCAAGGGAAAGAAACCTTGTACCATCTGCCGCATCACACCCGTTGGGCAGAAAGCCTTCGAAGATTATATTCAGGTACTGAAAACTTATCTGAACGTATGAAAAAGTATCGTTCTTCAATCATTCTGTTTCTGGTATTCGAGGCCATTGCCGTCTGGTTGTGGCTGTCTACCGGCAATCTGTTCTTCCTCCTCAACTTTTCGTATATAGGTATCTGTATAGGTTTAGGAGGAGTGCTATTCGCAGTAGGTTGGAAATATGCCAGAGAATTCACCCAGTTTAGTGTTGGCTCTTATCTGCTGGTGTTCCTCGGCCTGATATGCCGTGAGAACATGCAGATTGAGGGGCTGTGGTACTATCTGCTCTGTGGAATTTGGGGAGCAGGAACCATACACTATGCCATTGCCAAGATCTTCGGCCCACTGTTGTTTGGAAGGGGCTGGTGTGGATTTGCCTGTTGGACGGCCATGATTCTTGACCTTCTGCCATATAAACAGCCTAAGGCTCCAAGAAAGAAATGGGGCTTTATCCGATATATCATGTTTGGCTTGTCATTGGCGGTCGTTCTGCTTCTTTTCTGGCTTAAAAAGGCTGATACCCACACCATGTTCGTGCTATTCCTAGCCGGGAATATCGTCTATTATGCCGTCGGTATACTGCTTGCCATCCTTCTAAAGGACAATCGTGCCTTCTGCAAATACATCTGTCCGATAACCGTATTCCTCAAACCAATGAGCTATTATTCGCTGCTTCGCATCAAATGCAACGAGGATAAATGTATCAATTGTGGAAAATGCCTGAAGGCATGTCCGATGGAAGTAGAAGTGAACAAGAACTCACGAAGTCGCAAAAATGCCACGGAGTGCATCCTCTGCCAGAAGTGTACAAAAGTCTGCCCGACAAAAGCACTGACAACCTAAACCAGCAAAATACTTTGCAACCCCTAAGGGTAACAATTGCAGCCCTTAGGGGTAACAAAAATTCCCATTAAGGGGAATTGTATTTACTATTAATGGTAGCAATATCTACTATTAATAGTAGCAATGACTCCCTTTTAAATGCACAGAAAATGCCAATAATTTGATAAAAATTGGGGTAGAAATGGTTAATTGTGAAGGTTTAATTGCAAAGCGGTTTTAATCTGTATATGTTAATATTTGCTAATCGCATAGAATTGTATTTTATGATTTTCATTGAATTGATGCGAAAATGATGAGGATTTGCCGTTTTGAGGAGTGTGTTTTTGTTGAAAACTCAATGATTCTGTGACTTAGAGAAACGTAATTTCACGAGGTGTGAAACGTAATCGCATGGGGCACGAAACGTAATTACATCGGAAGTATGCCGTAAGCATACGTAGAAAGGGGATTTGTATCATAAAGGAGGGGAACGACGGGTGAGGTCTTCACAGTTTTCACAGTTCACAGTTTATTTTATGTACCCTCGGTGGAAAATTCGCGCAAGGAATGTTAATATATATAAATATATATATACAATAATAAATAATTATTGATAAATCTCTCTTCTCAGAGGGTGTACCCCTTTAAAAAAAACTGTGAATTGTGAATACTGTGAATGAGTGAAACCTTAACGCTTACTCTACGAAATGATCGTTATACCAACTTCCTTCATAAACCTCACCATCGACTGTAGTGAGTTTGCCATAGCCGTTGCGCATATCGTTTTTCCAATTACCCTCGTATCGGTCGCCATTCGCCCAAATATACGTTCCGTAGCCATCAGCTTTGCCACGATGGAAATTGCCTGAATAGCGGCTTCCACTCGAATAGATATAGGTGCCAGAGCCTTCGCTCTTACCGTTTTCCCAAGAGCCTGTGTAGCGGTCGCCATTGGGATATTCCATCGTACCTTCTCCATCGGGCTTACCTTTCTTGAAGGTTCCTGTGTACTTCTCTGAGAACTCATTGATAGCCATTCCTTCGCCTTCGAGCCATCCGTCCTTGAACGTACCTTCTTTCGTCGAGCCGTCGGGAGCGAGATACTTACCTTTTCCGTTTGGATGACCATCCTTATACATACCCTCGTAGTATGCACCGTTCTTCCATCGATAAATGCCTTCACCGCATGGTACACTGTCGACAAACTCGCCCTCAAACGAGTTGCCATTCTCCCATGTGTACTTACCCTGACCGTTAGGCAGGTCGTGCTTCCATTGGCCTTCGTACGAACAGCCGTTCGTCCAAGTCATCTTACCCTGACCCTGACGCTCACCATTCACCCAATTTCCTTCGTACACACTACTATCGGCAAAAGCAAATCGAGCATTACCATCGACTGGTTTCTCTACCGCTTTCTCGCCACACGATGCCAGCACGAACAGCGCCGGCAACAACAGATACAATATCTTTTTCATTGCGTTAATTCGATTTTGCGCGCAAAATTAGTAAATAATTGTGAATTATGGATTATGAATTATGAATTTTTTGTACCTTTGCCGTAAAATCAACAGATATCGTGGCAAAAGGAAAGACAAAATACAAACAAACAAAGTTTTACCTCGCATTCGCATTGGTAGTCGCAGCATTGGCTGGTATTGCTCATCTGTGGAAGCTAAGTCCTGTCGAGGAACAGATGCTGGCTAAACGTCAGCAGCACATCGAGAAGGACTCTGTGGCTGCACCAGCAGTAATTCCGGATATTCCGGAAGATCCAGAAAATCTAGAAATTCTAGAGAATTCTGAATCTCCGGAAACCATAGACAATCCAGAAGAGCAAACTGTCCTCTTCACAGACTCTCTCCCCTTCGACTCCACATCCAGCACTTTCTTCTCATGCAAAGTGTGGAGCTACCCAGAGTGCTTCAATGACAGCAATGCCACCCAACTCATTGCAGCTGAAGCAAATGGTATCCGTCCGGCTGAGACACGTGAGGAAATCATGAAATTAGTGAGAAAAGGACTTCTAACAGATATCTCCACCTCTCCTTATTATATAATAGAAGACCTCACCCATTCGATGCCCTACCTCGTGCCGAAAGCACAGCTGCTGCTCAACACAATCGGCATCAATTTCGTCGATTCGCTCCACTCCAAGGGCTATCCGCTCCACATTCCTGTCATCACCTCGGTGCTCCGTACAGCATCCGACATTCAGAACTTGCAGCAAGGTAACATCAACTCTGTCACCAACTCCTGCCACTGCTACGGAACCACCATCGACATCACATACAACCGCTTCGTACCACTCGAAGGAACCGACCTCACATGCTATGACGCCAATCTGAAAAAAATACTCGCTGAGGTTCTTTACGACCTTCGAGCCGAAGATCGCTGCTACGTGAAATACGAACGGCTCCAAGCCTGTTTCCACCTCACAGTCCGCTAATAACTTCAATCCTTTCAATTCTTCCAATGCGCTACTTTATCTATTTATCATACGACGGAACGAACTACCACGGATGGCAGATTCAGCCCAACGCCAACACCATTCAGGCAGAACTGATGCGTGCTCTCTCCACCCTATTGCGCCAGGACATCGAAGTCGTTGGAGCAGGACGTACCGACACTGGAGTGAACGCAAGCATGATGGTGGCACATTTTGACACAGAAGTTTTTCTCTCCAACGCAGACCTTGTTGAACTTGTTCGACGTCTCAACCGCCTACTGCCTCCCGATATCGCCATACAGCGCATTGTGCCCGTCAAGGAAGATGCACACGCACGATTCAGCGCAACAGCACGTACCTATCAGTATCATGTCAGCAGTACGAAAGACCCTTTCAATCGTCACTACACCTATCGCTGTCCGTTCCCGCTCGACTACGACAAGATGAACGAGGCAGCCGCACGGCTGTTCGACTACACCGACTTCACCAGTTTCTCGAAACTGCATACCGACACCAAGACCAACAACTGCAGAATCATGTATGCACGATGGGAGAACGGCATCTTCACCATCAAGGCCGACCGCTTCCTGCGCAACATGGTACGAGCCATTGTGGGCACCCTTATGGAAGTAGGACGCGGAGCCATCACGATTGACGACTTCTGCAAGATAATCGAAAAGAAAGACCGCTGTGCCGCAGGTAGCAGCATGCCAGGCAATGCCCTGTTTCTCACAGATATAGAATATCCAGAAGATATATTCAAGATTGAAGTACAGAAAGATTGAAGATGAAACGATGCTGGTTACATATCACCCTTTTGTCGCTGTGGTTCTTCATCTCTTCAGCCCTTCACGCCGTGCCCACCTTGCCCGACAGCCTGTTCAGTAAGGAATTGCCGGCACAGGAGAAAGTGTACTTGCATCTCGACAACAACTGCTATTTCGCAGGCGATACCATCTGGTACAAAGCATACGTCATTTCTGCCGACACCTACGAACCAAAACCCGTAAGCCGCATCCTCTATATCGAACTGCTCGACGAGCAAGGCTATCTGGTGGAACGCCAGAAACTGGTGGTCGACGAGGCAGGCAACGCTCACGGTCAGTTTGCACTGAAAGACGATGCTTTCGCTGGCTATTACGAAATCCGAGCCTATACGAAATGGATGCTCAACTACGCCTACATCTCCGAGCAAATCCTCTCCGACTACATCAACGAGCACTTGCTGGGTGGTGAGGACGACATCCAACGTCAGAACCGCAACTTCTGCGGCCTCTTCTCGCGCGTCTTTCCAGTCTATCAGAAACCTACCGTCGATGCTGCCTGGCAGACTAAGACTATGCCACTGAAGGTTACACTGGGCGACTACGAACGCCGTTATCTCGAACCCAAGCTCAATGCACACTTCTACCCTGAGAGCGGACATATCGTGGCAGGTCACCACACCCGCATTGGCTGGGAAACGGTGAACGAACAGAAACAGCGTATCGATGTGGAAGGCGTGCTGATGTGCAACGACTCCATCATTGCTCCCCTTCCCCCCAGCCGCATGGGACGAGGCATTATGGAGTATGTGTTCAGCGATTCCTGTCGGTATAAGGTTCGTATGATGCTCAATGGGATTCACTACGATTTCGACCTCCCAACCGTTGAGTCTGAAGGAGTCACAATGCGGGTCGAGATGGACGATGAAGCAGTCGAGATCTCTACCGAACAGACCTTCCTTCAACCTCGTGAACTCTATGTATCGATTATCAGTGCAGGGCGGAAAGTGCTGTGCGAACCTTTGGGCGAGGACGGTATTGTTGCATCATGGCTCGAAGATCTGCCTTGCGGCGTCAATCAGGCTACGGTATTCGATAGCGACGGTAACATCTATGCCGATCGCCTCTTTTTCGCCAACACCCTCTCCGAACTAACCGCCAAGGCATTCGTCAACGACGACACCACACACATTCTGCGTCCCTTCGAGAAAGTGAAGATTCCAATCATCGTGACCGACCATCGCGGCATTCCACTCAAGGAGCAGTCGGTATCTGTCTCTGTGCGCGACCGCCAGCAGCTCGACCCCACATTCAACACAGGCAACATGCTGACCAATATGCTCCTCGAAAGCGACATCCGCGGCTACATAGAAAACCCTCATTACTACTTCGAAGCCAACGATGCACAACACCGTGCCGACCTCGACCTATTGATGATGATACAAGGCTGGCGACGATACGACTGGAACGAAATTGCAGGAGTGAAACGTCCTCAGTATGACTACGAGCCTGAACGCAAGATGTATATCTACGGACAGTCATACGTTCTGGAGAACTGGCTCAATCGCGTTGTCTTCAAGAAAAATCGTGGCACCATCACCCTCACCGCACAGATTCTCTATCCAGAAATGACAGATACAGGCAAAGGCGGTCAGAAAGGAGAAATACAAATCGACGCGAACGGACAGTTCCGGGTTGTATATCAACCCTTCTATGGCAATGCCCAGCTGGTGTTCCGTGCCCTGTTCGACAAAAAAAAGAACAAAGGCGAAATCCATACATATAACGGACATGAGTATTTTGTCCGAGACAACCATATCCCCGCCAGCGATCGTATCTGGGCAGATAACCTCCAATGGGATTATGTCGACCATGACATCATGCTGCTCATCCGCCGCGAGTACTACTATCCTAACAGCGTGAAAGAATTGAGCTGGTACGAAGTGAACAAGCCCTTCACCATGCCCGATCAACACCTCACTTGGGAAGAATACTGCAAGGATATCTATGCGTCCGAGTGGATTCCCGAAGTGCAGATCCGTGCCGACCGTGCTCACGCCCGTCATCGCAAAGACCTGCCCGTACAGCGTCTTGATTTTTACGACTTCTTCAACGACCTCACCGATATGGGCTACCATCCCAAACAGTGGAAGTTTGACAATGACGACATCCGTCTTGCGTTTTATGAACACGCCATCTACGACTATATGCAACATCAGAATCCACGAAGCAAGGTCAATACAGAAAAACGATATATCACATATAATTGGCAAGACGAAGATGATATCGGAGATGACTATTTCAGAGAATTCTTCATGAACCTACACCGACTCAAGACTATCTATATCGTAACCGACAACTCACGCCGTCCTGCAGCTTACGAACTGAACCATCTCGATGGGTTCAAAGAGACACAGCATACAGGCGGTCTCTCCGCTTATATTAATCTCGAAACAGGTAATAAAATAGAGCGCACAGGCCGTGTCATCAATCTCCAGGGATTTAACCGTCCAGCCAAGTTCTACCAACCCGACTACAGCCATCGACCCCTACCCGACTACCTCGACCACCGGCATACCCTCTATTGGAACCCGTCAATCACGACCGACAACACAGGGCAAGCCTACATCGAGTTCTACAACAGCAGCGAATGCACCCACTACGACATCTCCGTCGAGGGTGTAACCCGCAATGGTGAATTTATCGTAAAACAAAAATAACCAAAGATGAAAAGAAACAAAGTATTAGTATGCATTCAGTCAGTCCTCCCCCGCGGGGGAGTTAGAGAGGGGCTGTTTTTTCTTTCCCTTCTTCTCCTCTCCTGCACCGCTAACTCGCAGACCAACGGAAGCGATGAAGACACACTGACCGTCGATACCCCGCAAGTCCACCATCTGTCGCTCCTCTTCGCAGGCGACCTCATGCAGCACGGACCGCAGATCAAAGGAGCACTCCAAGCCGACGGCACCTACGACTATACCGAATGCTTCCGATACATGAAGCAAGAGATATCCGAAGCCGATGTTGCCATCGCAAACTTCGAGACCACCCTTGCCGACAAGCCTTATACCGGCTACCCCACCTTCTGTGCCCCCGATGCATTCCTGCGCGACTGCCAAAAGGCAGGGTTCGACATCATGCTCACAGCCAACAACCACACCTGCGACAAGGGAAAGAAAGGCATTGAGCGCACCATCCAGATGATGGACTCATTAGGAATGCCCCATCTCGGTTCCTACGTTAACGAGGAAGCACGCCGTGCCCAATACCCCTTCTTGTTAGAGAAGAACGGCTTCCGCATCGTCCTGATTAACTACACCTACGGCACCAATGGCATCCCCGTCCCCAAACCCAACATCGTAAACCCCATCGACACCATAATCATGCTTCAAGACATCCAAGCAGCCAAAGCCATGAATCCCGATGCCATCATCGCCTTCATGCACTGGGGTGTAGAATACACCATCCGTCCTATCGCTAGCCAAGTCACCATGGCCGACTGGCTCCTGCGTCAAGGCGTCACCCACATCATCGGCGGACATCCCCATGTAGTCGAACCAATCGAACTACGCGAAGATGCCAATGGTGACAAACACATCGTCGCCTACTCGCTCGGCAACTTCGTGTCCAACCAATCGCAGGAATACACCTATGGAGGGATGCTCGTGAAGATGGAGTTAGAGAAAGACACCACTACACGTGTCTCAGACTGCAACTACTCCCTCTACTTCGTCACCCGTCCCGCTATGTCAGGTCACAAGCAACACAGAGTCTATCCCGTCAGCATCCCCGACTCACTCATCACCCCAGCAGAAGCCAAACTGCGCAACACCTTCGTCAACTCCATCCGTCCGTTCTTTGAGAAAAACAACAAGAACGTCCATGAAGTCATGACCTTCGACATCTCCTCCTTCCTTGAGGAATAGTAAGCGTTAGACTTTAAGTCACATTTTAATAATCCACCCTAAATAAATGAGAAATTGAGTAAAAAATGAGAAAAAATGCATTATAATCATAAAAAGATGGTACTTTTGTTCGACGGAATCAATTAAAAGCATTATATTTGCACCCGATATTATTATTAACTATAAATGTATGTAACATGAAAAAACTATTTGTATTAGCGCTTGTAGCACTCGGAACTACACAGGGGCTGCGCGCTCAGAATGACATTGAATTTGGCTATTTCGACCACTTGAGTGTCGGTGTATCAGTAGGAACTGATGGTATCGGTTTCGACTTGGCAGCTCCTATCAGTGATTACGCTGCTGTTCGTGGCGGATTCTCATTCATGCCAACTATTAAGGTGGATAAGACGATTCATCTCAAAAGAGATGTAAATACTTATTATCAAGACATCAAAATCCAAGGAAAGAGCAAGATCTTCGATGGTAAACTGTTGTTGGACTTCTACCCATTCAAGACGAGTTCGTTCCACTTGACTGCCGGTGCATTCTTTGGAGGAGAAGAGTTTGCGAACATCGTTAACAAATCGCCAATCCTGAAGAACCCTGCTGACTATGGAACTCTTGGTCTGATTGTTGGTACAGCTCCAAACCCTGAATATGAAATCATCACAGACTTGAAAGGTAATGCAAAAATCAAACTGAAATCAAATGGTTTCAAACCTTACTTAGGTCTCGGTTTTGGTCGTGCAGTGCAGAAGAACAGCCGCTTAGGTTTCTCATTCGATGCTGGTGTGAAGTTCTGGGGCGAACCTGGAGTGTATGCTAAAGCAAGGGATTTCAACAATCCATTGGCTCAATGGGAAGAAAACCACCGCTTCAGATATGAAGACTTAGGTAGCAAAGATGACAAGGATTTGAAGGATGCTTTTGAAACCATCGAGAAAATCAAAGTGTATCCTGTACTCAACCTCCGACTGACTTATAGGATTTTCTAATTAACAACTTAAGCAAAGAAAATTATGGTAAAGAAATTTATTTATTTAGCAATGGTTGCTATTGCAGCAACAGCATTCATCGCTTGTGGCGATGACGATGACGACAACAATAACAACAACCAAAACAATGGTGTGGTGCAACTTACTGTTCCTCCTTACAAGAAAGAGGCAAAGGTGGTGAATATCACACAGGACAATGCTCAAGGTATCAAGCAGGTACGCATCATGGAGAACGGTTCTTTCATGATTGCACGCTTAGAAGAACCTAACGCAGCTCGGGAAACACGCGGCGCAGACTTAACCGACTTCTTTTATGAGTTCGGTACGTTTACTTACGAAAACGGTGAGTTCGTGTTCAGCAACGGCATGAGAATCATTTTCAAATCGACTGGTAACAACACCTACGACATCACAATCAAATGGAAGGAAGGTACTACAATCAAGACTACAGGTGTAATCGACACATCGACGTCTGTGACCAGTGGTGTGAATACCGACAACCTCTGCAGCCGTGCATGGAAGGTTGACAACCTTTATGCTATCGGTATTATAGACAATCTGAAACCATTCAAGACGTTCTATGGCCCAATCAACCTATATGATGTAAAGAATTGGTTCGAGGATAACTTCGGTACACTGAAAGACCAGTTCGATGCAGGAACTGTTATCGAAGGCATCTACTTCGACTCACAAGGTCTGTTCGCCATCAACTATAAGAACCGTAAACCAGACGTAGGCGTATGGCGCTGGTCGGACATGAATGCAGGCAAACTTGTCTACTCATGGAACAACCCTGCAACTGCTATCAGCCTCTTCACAGGCGATGCTTCCGTTGTCTTCTCTAAGAACCCTGACACATGTGTGCTTACCCTCAAGGGCAAAGTTGACAACGTTGACTTAGAGTTCAGATTCACAATGAAGTAATTTAGCTAATTGTTTATTGCAGATCAAAAAGAATCCGCCAACCTTTTGGTTGACGGATTTCTTTTTAGTATTATGTTTTTCCTGCGATTTCCAAATAAAATAGAGAGAAATATTATAAAGTGGTTTTCTGAGGCATGGTTTTTGTACTTCTTCTTTGGTGGATTGAAATTTATTTACTAATTTTGCAAAACAAAAAATGAGCTTAATAGCTTAATTGCTTAGTAGCTTAGTAGGTTGATAGATCATGAACAAATATAATCAATAGTAAGTTAAATAGTAAATTGTAAATAAAACTATGAAACAATTCCTTGACGACAATTTCTTACTGCAGACCGAAACGGCGCAGAAGTTGTATCACGAGCATGCTGAATGGCTGCCTATCATCGATTACCACTGCCACCTGAGTCCTCAGATGGTGGCTGAAGACCACCGGTTCAACTCCCTGACGGAAATATGGCTGGGTGGCGACCACTACAAATGGCGTGCAATGCGTACGAACGGTGTGCCTGAGTGTTTCTGCACGGGTCAGGATACGACTGACTATGAGAAGTTTGAGAAGTGGGCTGAGACGATTGAGTACTGTTTCCGCAACCCGCTGTATCACTGGAGCCATCTGGAATTGAAAACGGCATTCGGCATCACAAAGGTATTGAACAGAAATACGGCACGTGAAATCTATGATGAATGTACAGAGAAATTGCAGAATGACCCCGAATTCACAGCACGAGGACTGATGCGCCACTACAACGTGGAAATCGTATGTACTACTGACGATCCTATCGACGATTTGCATTTCCACCAACAGTATGCAAAGGAGCGAAGAGAGGATGATGCAAGAATGATTCCTGCATGGCGTCCCGACAAGGCGATGGCGATAGAGAATCCTGTGACGTTCAAAGCCTACATCGACCGTCTGAGCGAGGTGAGCGGAATCGCGATTCGCCAGTTTGCAGATGTTGTGGATGCGTTGCAGAAACGCCACGACTTTTTTGAGGCGAATGGCTGCAAACTTTCGGATCACGGCATCGAGGAGTTCTATGCAGAGGACTACACTGACGCGGAAATCAACGAGATATTCAATAAGGCGTATAATGAAGGGAAAACCATCAGTCTGGAAGAAGTGAAGAAGTTCAAGAGTTGTATGCTGGTGGTATTTGCCGAAATGGATTACGCTTCGGGTTGGGCACAGCAATTCCACTATGGCGCCATCCGCGACAACAACACGAAGATGTTCCGACTGATTGGTCCTGATACGGGATTCGATTCTATCGGTCAGTTCAATACTGCAAAGGCGATGTCGAAATTCTTTAACCGCCTGGCAACTGCCGACAAACTTACGAAGACAATCATATATAACTTGAATCCTGCTGACAACGAGATGGTTGCCACGATGTTGGGTAACTTCCAGGACGGAACGGTGCCTGGTAAGATTCAGTGGGGTTCGGGCTGGTGGTTCCTCGACCAAAAGCGCGGTATGGAGAACCAGATGAACACGCTGTCGGTACTGGGTCTGCTGAGCCGATTCGTGGGTATGCTGACCGACTCGCGTTCGTTCCTGAGCTATCCTCGCCACGAGTACTTCAGACGGACGCTGTGTAACCTGCTGGGTACGGATGTGGAGAACGGCGAACTGCCGTCAAGCGAGATGGGACGCCTTTGTCAGATGGTAGAAGACATCAGCTATTATAATGCGAAGAATTATTTCAACTTCTAATGAATCGGTTTTATAGCATCATCATGGGACTTGTGTGCAGCACGATGAGTGTCTGCGCACAGGTCAATGTGTCGTTTGTCGACAACATCCGGACGATTCAGGCACAGGTGAACGGGAAATGGGGTGAACAGCCTGTCATGCTACTGGGTAGCGGGTATGTGGACATCTCGTTCGATGACCTGCAGCGTGACTATATGCGCTACACATACCGCATCACGCACTGTAACGCGAACTGGGAGTCGTCAGGGCTGTATGAGGGCGATTACATGACGGGCATCAACGGCAGTACGGTGATTGAGTCGTACGAACCGTCGGTGAATACCGAGATGCTGTACAACCACTATAAGTTCCGTCTGCCGAACGCCACCCACCGATTGCTCTTGAGCGGTAACTACAAGGTTGACATCTTTGACGATGTAGATGATGAGAACCCTGTTGCGACCGTGTGTTTCAGTCTGCTGGAACCGAAGGTGGGCATCGACATCAAGGTGAGTGCCAATACAGATATCGACTCGTACCAGAATCATCAGCAGGTGGACCTGAACATCAACTACCAGACACTGACGACCTCGAATCCAGAAATGGAACTGATTCCGGTAGTGACCCAGAACCGCAGATGGGACAATCGGGTGATGAACCTGAAACCGTCGTACCTGCGTCCGAACCAACTGGTGTACACCCACAACCGAAGTCTGATATTCCCGGCAGGCAACGAATACCGCCGATTTGAAATCTTGAGCGAGTATGTTCCGACGATGCGTGTTGACCGCATGAAGTACGAAGAGCCGTACTATCATGCCTACATCTTCGAAGACCTGCCCGTGAAGAACTACAAGTATGATCAGGACCAGAACGGACGGTTCCTCATCCGCAACAGCAACAACACCAATAACGATACGGAGAGCGACTACTTCATCACTCACTTTACCCTGAAAACGCCACAGCTGGCTGACGGTGACCTCTACCTCTTCGGCGACCTGACGGACAACATGATGTGGGACGAGAACCGCATGGAGTATAACCTGATAGAACATCAGTACGAAATCTCCATTCCGCTGAAGCAGGGGTCGTATAACTATCAGTATCTGTTTGTCCGTACAGGGGAAGCTGTGGGACAGACAGGACCGACCGAGGGTAATTTCCATGAGACGGAGAACGAGTACTGTGTGTATGTGTACCATCGTCCGTTCGGAGGCCGGTATGACAAGTTGGTGGGATTTAAAACAGTTAATTACAAGGAATGACACACATCATGAAACGACTATACCTCATCGTCAGCCTGCTGATGCTGACCGTCATCGTGAACGCACAAACGATGAAGAGCCGACTGGTCAGCTATCTTGACAACTATACACGCACCGAGCAGAAACTGATGAAGAGCACACTCGACAGCCTGATTGTCGATACCCTGAACGGCAATATCCGCATCTATGCGAACGGAGGATTCAAGGAGCAGTACTTCACCGATGAGGTCGTGGAATGTATCTACGACAGCGTTCGCTCGTTCGTGCCCGATTCGCTCAAGGCCTACCCTATCACCGTCTTTACCGACGGGCACCCTATCAATCAACTCATTCCGAACACCATCCGCAAAGGACCGAAGGACGAGGAACGATTGTGGCAGAACACCTATCACGGACAGCCGTGGGTGAAGAACGCCAGTTCGCCCCTCACCGCCAGCAAGGGACTGGAGGGCCACCATATCTCCATAGCACAGAGTCACGGCACGTATTGGAAGCAGGACCTGAAAGCATGGACTTGGCAACGTCCGCACCTGTTCTGTACGACCGAGGACCTGTTCTCGCAGACCTTCGTCCTGCCGTATATCATTCCGATGCTGGAGAATGCAGGCGCTGTGGTGTATTCGCCCCGCGACCGCGACTGGCAGAACAACGAGGTGGTGGTCGACAACGATGCGCCCGACAAGCACGGTACCTATCGGGAGGAAGGACATTGGCACACCTGTGACTCTGCAGGATTTGCCCACCTGAAAGAAGCGTACTACATGGGCGACCACCCGTTCAGCGACGGAACCGCTAAATATGCATTTGCCACACGGTCGAACCATCCACATGAGGTCATTACCTGGACGCCCGATATCCCTGAAGACGGACGATATGCAGTCTATGTGTCGTATCAGACGATGCCCAAAAGTGTTGACGACGCGACCTATACGGTGGTGCACCGAGGAGTGCGAACGGACTTCAAGGTGAACCAGCAGATGGGTGGCAGCACTTGGGTGTATCTCGGTACGTTCGATTTCGCAAAAGGAAAGAACGCAGCGAACTGCATCCAACTCACCAACCACAGCGACCGTGAAGGAGTCGTGACGGCTGATGCCGTACGACTGGGAAGCGGTATCGGCAACGTCGCTCGTGGTGCAGCCAACACTGACAACTCGTATGCAGGCTTTACCACAAGCGGCAAACCCCGATGGGCAGAGGCTGCGCTCTACTATGCCCAGTGGACAGGCATGCCCGACTCGGTGTATAACCACTTCAACAGCGATAACGACTACAACAACGATATGTGGTCTCGATGCGAGACGGTCAACACCCTTGCCGGTGGGTCGCCCTACGTTCCCAACCGCAAAGGCCGACAGGTGCCGTTCGAGCTATCAATGGCCTGCCATACTGATGCCGGCTTCTCTCGCACAGGCGAACTGACGGGCACGCTGGCCATCTGTACGGCACTTCCCACTTACTACAACGCTCAGACCGATGCAGGCATCAGTCGTCTGGCCAGCTACGACCTGGCGAGCACTATTCAGTATAACCTGACGAACGACATGAAGAACTGGAACTGGCGCGTCCGACAGGTGTGGAACCGTAACTACTGCGAGTCACGCGAGCCTCAGGTGCCGTCCATCATCCTCGAGATGCTGTCGCACCAGAGCTTCGACGACCTCTGCTACGGCTACGATCCGCGTTTCAAGTTCGACTTCTGCCGATCGGTGTACAAGTCTATCGTGAAGTATATCGCCACGATGCATCAGCGCAACTATGTCATCCAGCCCCTACCCGTCCACAACTTCGCCATCACCCTGAATGATCAGGACAAATGGGCGAACCTGACATGGGAACCGACACACGACCCGTCGGAACCGACTGCCGCTCCGACGAAATATATCGTCTACACACGTATCGACGAGGGTGACTTCGACAACGGAACGGTGGTCAACGGGACATCGTATCTGGCACCGTTGGAGAAAGGAAAGCTCTACTCGTTCCGAGTCGTAGCCATGAACGACGGAGGAATAAGTTTCCCTTCAGAAGTGCTCTCGGCCTACGCGGCTCCGCAGAACACGGGAACCATCCTGCTGGTCAATGCGTTCACCCGCCTCGAAGGCCCTGCGAGGATTTCGACCGAGACGGAGCAAGGATTCGACCTCGATGCCGACCCAGGTGTGCCTTACGGGAAGTTCGCCGGATACTGCGGTCGTCAGATTACGTTCGACAAGAAGAATATGGGCAGCGAACTGCCTACTGGAACGGGCTATAGCGGTGCCGAACTAGAAGGAACCATCATGATGGGCAACACGTTCGACTATATAGCGCTGCACGGACGGGGCATCAGTCAGCTCGGCAACCATTCGTTCTGCAGCTGCAGCGAGGAGGCATTACACTCCAACGTGATCGTTCCGAAAGAATATGCGATGATTGATGTCATCTACGGTGTGCAGAAGGATTTCAAGACCGAGACCGACAAACTGCTGAAGCGCTATACCGACCAGGGAGGACGTCTGCTGGTCAGCGGTGCAAACCTCACGTCGCTCCTCCCGCTTCATGCTTCGGCCTCCGTCGTAACGGACAAGGAGATTACTGGTGTGAACGGAAGCAATCTCGACTTCAGCATCTGGCGTGAGATGAACGATAAGAGCTACGCCGTTCCACGCGTCCTGTCGCTGCAACCCAGCGAGGGAGCGTTCGCAATGCTGCAATACAGCAACTATATGCCGGCAGCCGTTGCCTACGACGGAACGGACTATAAGACGGTCGTTGTAGGATTCCCCATCGAGAGCATCCGCGAAGCCGACGCACGCAACGGCCTGATGAGGGCAATCACGAACTTCTTATGCAGGTAATAAGCCTCTCCCCCCGCCCTCCCCTCAAAGGGAGGGAGCTATGAAATAAAGAATTTAAGCGTGAAGAGTGAAGAGATAAGAGTTCAAGAGTTCCTGCCGACAACGAAGAAGGAGGTGGAGCAACGAGGATGGGACGAACTGGATGTCATCCTGTTCTCGGGCGATGCCTATGTGGACCACCCTTCGTTTGCTGCGGCGGTCATCGGTCGTGTCATCGAGGCAGAGGGACTGCGGATTGCGATTGTTCCCCAACCCGACTGGCACGGCGACTTTCGTGACTTCACGAAACTGGGACGTCCCCGCCTCTTCTTCGCCATTGCACCCGGATGTATGGATTCGATGGTGAACAAGTACACGGCTGCCCGACGTCTGCGTTCGGAGGATGCATACAGTCCCGACGGACGGCACGATAAGCGTCCCGAATACCCCACGATTGTCTATACGCAGATTCTGAAGCGACTCTACCCCGATGTGCCCGTCGTGATTGGCGGCATCGAGGCATCGTTGCGCCGCCTCACCCACTACGACTACTGGCAGGATACGTTGAGGAAATGCATCCTCGTCGACAGCGGTGCCGACCTGCTCATCTACGGTATGGGCGAACGCCCGATGCAGAGCCTGATATGGCTGCTCAACGAGAACGAGTGCTTCGACAGCAAGATGTTCCGTAACCTCCTGATGCGGCACCCCCAACCACAAACGGTGATGCTCATGGAGAAGGGCGAGGTCCGTATAACCGACAAGGACATCGTGCTGCATAGTCACGAAGCATGTTTGAAAGACAAGCGCAAGCAGGCAGAGAACTTCCGACACATCGAGGAGGAGTCGAACAAGGTACACGCGCAACGATTGCTGCAGGAAGTCGATGGCATGTATGCGGTGGTCAATCCGCCTTACCCACCGATGACGACCGAAGAAATTGATGCCTCGTTCGACCTGCCTTACACACGTCTGCCCCACCCCAAGTATCGCGGCAAACGCATCCCGGCATACGACATGATTAAGTTCTCGGTCACGATGCATCGCGGCTGTTTCGGTGGCTGCGCATTCTGCACCATCTCCGCCCATCAGGGGAAGTTCATTGCCTCGCGAAGCAAGGAGAGCATCTTGCGCGAGGTGCAGCAAATTATCGCCATGCCCGACTTCAAGGGATATATTAGCGACCTCGGCGGACCGAGCGCCAATATGTACGGTATGCACGGCAAGAACCTGAAGGTGTGCGAACAGTGCAAGAAACCATCGTGCATCCATCCGCGCGTATGTCCCAACCTCAACACCGACCACAGTGCCCTGCTCGACATCTATCATGCCGTCGATGCACTCCGCGGTGTGAAGAAGAGCTTCATCGGTAGCGGCGTGCGCTACGACCTCATTCTCCACGACACAGGCGATATAAATATAAATAAGGTGAACCGCCGCTATGCACGCGAATTGATTGAACACCATGTGAGCGGCCGGTTGAAGGTGGCGCCCGAACATACGAGCGATGCCGTGCTGAAACTCATGCGCAAACCCTCGTTCCAGCTGTTTTACGACTTCAAGGCCCTGTTCGACCAGGTGAACCGTTCGGCTCATCTCAACCAGCAACTCATCCCCTACTTCATCAGCAGTCACCCTGGCTGCACGAACAAGGACATGGCGCAGTTAGCCGAAATCACGCGCCGCATGGGCTACAAACTCGAACAGGTGCAGGACTTCACCCCCACGCCGATGACCGTCAGCACCGAGACGTGGTACACGGGTTTCCATCCCTATACCCTCGAACCCGTATACTCGGCCCGTACGCCGCAGCAGAAGAAGGAACAGAACCAGTACTTCTTCTGGTACAAGAAGAAATAGTCGGCAGACCAAGTGCGTAAAATCAGGGGAATTGAGCCCCCTTTCCAGTACCCTACGAGGGGTGGCAAAAAAACGAGACCTCGTCTCGTTTCAAAACGATGCCTCGTCTCGTTTGCCAAGCCCGACCTCGTCTCGTTCGGAAGCGATGCCTCGTCTCGTTCGGAAACGAGACGAGGTGTCGTTTTTGAGGGGAGACACGTTTGAGCGCAAAACCTTTATGAAATACATGACAAAGAATGTGACGAAGCAACGTTTTTTAATGCCAATTCACTAATAATTAGGAATTATGCTTGATGGATTATGATTTATTTACTACCTTTGCAGGTGGAATACAAATCAAATCTTATAACAAGCAATGAAAACGGTACAACTATTTACACTGGCAATGTTGCTCGTCAGCTCATCACTGGCAGCACAGACCAAGGCAACGCTTCGCATCGACGCCTCGAAAACACATCAGCACATCACTGGCTTCGGCGGATTCGTCTGCTCGCCACAGTTTACGTACAACCACATGTCGGAGACGGAAATCCGCAAGGTGTGGGGCAAGAACAGCACCATCGGGTGTAACATCATGCGAATGTATCTCCCCGTCGGCCGTAACGCATGGAGTCAGTCGCTCAATACCGCCAAGCTGGCGAAGCAACTGGGACTCATCGTCTTCGCATCGCCATGGGGACAGCCGGCAGAGTGGAAAACGAACAACTCGAGCAACGCAAGGAACAGTGAGGGAGAAGAGGGACGACTGAAGAAGGAGAACTGGGCGGACTATGCGAAGTACCTCGATGACTATGTGAAGTATCTGCGTCAGAACGGCGTGGAGCTGGACGCCATCTCCATCCAGAACGAACCCGACTGGCCTTGCGACTATGCGGGCTGTCTGTGGTCGACAAGCGAGATGGCAGAGTTCGTCAGGACCTACGGACGTCAAATCAGTTGTAAGATTATTGCGCCCGAGAGCATCGGCTGCAGCGACTCGTATGTCAATGCCCTCAGTGCTACGAATACCATCGACTGCTTCGACATCTATGGCGGTCACCAGTACGGTGGCATAGGGTCGGCCTACAAGAACCTCGGCAAGAAGGGCAAGGAGGTGTGGATGACCGAATACCTCATCAACTGGAACGAAGGCAAGAGCGATGCAGACAAGCGCAACTACGACTTCTCGAAGGACTTCTTCGACTTCTACCGCGCCATCAACACCTGTATGCTGGGCGACTTCAACGCATGGATTCACTATGCCTCCAAACGCTATTACGCCATGATGGGCGACGGCACTACGGGTGCCGGAGGGAGCGGCGTCATCACGAAGCGAGGCTACATCATGGCTCACTTTGCACGGTTCGTCACAGGCATGACACGCATCGAGGGAACCTTCACCGATGGAGGCATGGAGGGAACATATTACATGTCAACGACTGGTGACACAATCGTAGCGGTACTCGCCAACAACTCCGACGTGACCTATCGGCTGACCGTCGACCTACCATTCTACACCGAGGGCGGCAAGCAATATACCACTACTCAGTCGAAGAGTTTCACCCTGACCAACATCCAGACCGAGGGCGAAACTTGCCGTCCCGAAGCCGAAGTGGCAGCACAAAGCGTCGTCACACTGTGGTTCACGAAGAGCCGCGAGCGCATGGCATCGAACATGAAGGGTACGACGAAGCGCTTCGACCGCATCGACGATATGACCCCGTCGCGCAGTACCTTCGGCACGAACTACAAACTGAGCGGCAAGACGAAGACCTTCGACCACGAGAACCCGCTCATCTCGACACGCACCAACATTGTGCTCGGCTATCTCGCACTCGACAACCGCTACTCCCGACTGGTCATGAACATCAAGAAGGTGACCTCGGCATCCAACTACACATCGTCGCAGACCACGCTCTACTACGTGAACAGCGCAGGCAACCTTTCGAAGCACGATTACGGTGAACTGAGCCTCGGCGCCCGTGAGAACTTCAGCCTCGTGTTCGACATCTCGCCAAAGACACTCACCGACGGCTGCATCGGCATCCTCTCGATGACCAACAACAACTACAACTCGAAGCTCAGCATCACATTCGGCGATGTCTACTTTGCCAACGAAGGCCAGTACGCCGCCACACTCAGCGGTGCATACGTGGCCGACGACAGTTATGTGATGGACTACACCAACGACCCGTCGTGCACCAGCATCGACCTCACTGCCGTAACCGACCTGCCCACCGAACTGCCTTGGCTCAACGGCAAGAACCGCGTGGCATACATCAGCGACACGCAGACCGTCAATGGACCGAACATCATCACAGGTGACCAATGCAAGAGCCTCCGTCTCTACGACACGGGCGGTGACTTCCGACCAGCGAAAGCCTTCATGGCCGAGGAAGCAAGCTTCGCAATGGGCGTTGCTCCGATATGGGCATCATTGACATTCGCCATCCCGTTCTCGGCACCGACTCCAGACTGCTTCCGTGCCTTCGTCATCAATGATGACCTGACGATTACAGAGATGCGCTCCATTCCTGCGAACAAGCCAGTTGTACTATGGCTTGATAATGAGCACTTGGCACCAACCCGCTCAGAAAACGACATTGTAGTAAGCGGTAGCGGTGAAGTGAAGCCAGAGAATAGTCCAGCAGACGCCATCGTACGCTACACCTACACTGCAATGCCAGTTTATCCAGGCGACTATGTCTTCGATGATGACAGATTTGGATTCGTCCGCGTTACCGAATCCACTACCCTGCCGCCGTTCAGCATCTACGCGACGATAGATTCCGACGAAGATTTCATCCTGCTGAAAGGCGAAGATACCGCCATCCACGACCTCACCACTACCCTCTCCCAAGACGAGGGAAGCATATACAACCTGCAAGGTCAGCGCCTCTCAGCGCCACGCAAGGGTATCAACATCATCAACGGACGTAAAGTCTTCGTGAAGTAAGTACTCAACCACCAAACCTACAACAATATGAAAAGACTGGTTATTTTTTCATTGATGGCACTTCACGCATCACTCCTCATGCTTCATGCCCAAACGACCTACGACCTCCCGACCAAGGACGCGAGCGCAGGAACCATCGAAGTGTATCTACCCAAAGCCGACAAGGCCAACGGATGCGCCGTAGTGCTCTGTGCCGGCGGTGGCATGCGTGCTCTCGCATGGGACAGTGACGTGAAGCAGATGGCAACATATCTCAATGAGCGCGGCATTGCTGCCATCGGACTGAAGTATCACCTCTACACACAGAACACCCGTCCGCAAGGAGGCATGCAGATGGCACCGATGGTCGACGTGACGAAGTTCGCCCAATTCCCCAATGCCGATGCCAACCCCATGCACTTCCCTGCCGGCGACAGCATCATCCAACAGGCAGCCGACGACGGACGGGCAGCCATCCGATTCGTACGCCAGCACGCCAAGCATTGGAATCTTGACGAGCACAAGATCGGCTTCCTCGGTTTTTCAGCCGGTGGCGGAGTGGCTATCGGAGCGACTATCACCGCGACCGACCCACAGGAACGTCCCGACTTCCTCTGCACTTGCTATGGTCCCTCGCTCATGAAAGTAACTGTGCCACAAAACGCCCCACCCCTCTTGATTATGACTAGAGCCGAGCATCCAAATGTAGCCGCAGGACTCCTCGCCCTGTTCCTCGAATGGAAGAAAGCCAGTGCCAATGCTGAGATGCACATGTATGGTGATGGACGAGGCCCATACACCCTGATGTCTGAAACGGGCAACACCACCACAGAGGGATGGAGCCAGCAACTGATGCTGTGGCTCAAAGCAAAAGGGTTTGCAAAGTGAATACAAAAAAGAAGTCGTTCCAAATGGAGCGACTTCTTTATATCTATACAATAAGGAGTTAACCCAACATACTGAGCAGGATACCTGCTGCAACAGCAGAACCAATCACACCGGCAACATTCGGTCCCATGGCGTGCATGAGGAGGAAGTTGCGTGGGTTGGCCTTCTGTCCCTCGGTCTGGCTCACACGTGCTGCCATCGGAACGGCTGACACACCTGCAGAGCCAATCAATGGGTTGATCTTCTCCTTGAGGAAAAGGTTCATAATCTTAGCGAAGATGACACCACCTGCGGTAGCGACACCGAATGCCACGATACCCATGCAGAGGATGCTCAATGTCTTGATATCGAGGAAAGTGCTGGCAGTTGCGGTAGCACCGACTGTAGTACCGAGGAAGATGACCACAATGTTCATCAGCTCGTTCTGAACGGTCTTAGCCAGACGCTCTACAACACCCGATTCCTTCATCAGGTTACCCAACATCAAGCAACCGATCAGCGGTGCAGCATCGGGAAGGATGAATGCAACAACGATGGTGATGGCGATTGGGAAAATAATCTTCTCGGTCTTGCTGACCGTACGCAGCTGCTTCATTTCAATCATACGCTCCTTCTTCGTCGTAAGCAGACGCATGATAGGTGGCTGAATCACTGGCACGAGCGCCATGTAGCTATAAGCAGCGATGGCGATAGGGCCAAGGAGATGTGGAGCCAACTTGGTGGTGAGGAAGATGGAGGTAGGTCCGTCGGCACCACCGATGATACCGATGGATGCAGCTTCCTGACTGTCGAAACCAAGTGCGTGAGCAGTGATGAAGGTAATGAAGATGCCCAACTGAGCGGCAGCACCGAGGAGGAAGCTCTTCGGATTGGCAATCAGTGGACCAAAGTCGGTCATCGCACCTACACCGATGAAGATGAGGCAAGGATAGATACCAGCCTTCACACCAATATATAACACATCGAGCAAACCACCTTCAGCCAATACGTGACGATAGCTGTGATAGTATTCGCTTGAGGGATTGAGGAACTCATCGTTCCACATCTCGGTGTGGAACATATTCGCTCCAGGCAAGTTGGTAAGAAGCATACCGAAGGCAATCGGCAGCAGGAGCAGTGGCTCGTATTGTTTCTTGATAGCGAGCCATAGCAGGAAACAAGCGATGGCAACCATCACCAGCGATTTCCAACCGTCGCCTTGGAAGATCTGAACGAATCCCATGCTGTTGACAAACTTCTCAGAGGCAACACCGAAATCGAAGCTCTCTGCAAAGCAGCCGACAGTCACGAGCATCAGCATGAACAATATACAAAATATCTTTTTCATTCTTCAATTATTCTCTTCAGTTCTTCAATCATTTCATGCAATCTCAACAAGCGCATCGCCTACATTAACTGATGCACCCTGCTGTACCAATACATTCTTAACGATGCCGTCGCACTCAGCGGTGATGTCGTTTGCCATCTTCATAGCTTCCATCACTACGAGCACATCGCCCTTCTTGACTGCCTGACCGTTAGTAACCTTTACAGCTGTGATGGTACCAGGAAGTGGAGCGTTGACAGTCTTTGCACCTGCAGCAGGTTTGGCAGCAGGAGCAGCAGCTGGTGCAGGAGCGGCCTTTGGAGCGGCTGGCGCAGCCTTAGGAACTGGTGCAGCAGCAGGAGCGGCAGGAGCAGCAGCACCTTCGAGTTCAACAAGTACATCACCCTGGTTGACAGACTGACCAACCTGAGCAACGATTGCCTTTACGGTGCCGTCAGCCTCAGCCGTGATGTTGTTCTCCATCTTCATAGCTTCCATTGTCATCACAACGTCACCCTTCTTCACTTTCTGACCTACAGAAACGAGAATCTTAGTGATGTTGCCTGGGAGTGGAGCGGAAATCTTTGCACTTGCAGCAGTCACAGGAGCCGCAGCAGCTGGAGCAGCGACAGCAGCAGGACGTGCCATTGGTGCAGCCTTTGGTGCTTCGTGCTCAACTTCAACACTATATGTATTGCCGTTTACAGTTACCTGAACCATGTTGCCATCCTGTTCCTCAACAGATGCTGCGTATTCAGTACCGTTTATCTTAAATTTAAAATCTTTCATCGAATTATTTCTGTTTAACGATTATTACTTTTAATGAGTTAACACATGTGGATTCAACTCATGATGCCATGCGGAATTGGCGGTGTGATGGATTGTTATCACATTGCTCTCCTCGTCATGCACATTCTGGAAATAGAGATACAACGCAGTAGCGATGGCTGCCTTGTCTGCATCACTTGCTGATGCAACAGGCTTAACGGCTGGCTTTGCAGCAGGCTGCTCAGCCACCTTTGCTACTTTCGGAGTCTTATTGCCAGAGAGACGAGAGAAGATGCCAAACGCAACCAGTACGAACACCAGAACGAGCAACACGGTGAAAACCACACCGAAGCCCATACAGGTACGTGCCCATGCATCTGCCCAAACTACGTCTGCTAATAAATTAATCATCATACTTTCCATTTAACATTTGAGATTTAACATTACAACGGAATATTACCATGTTTCTTAGCAGGGTTCGTCAGCTTCTTGTCTTCAAGCTGAGCAAGAGCGCGGATGATACGGAAACGTGTGTTGCGTGGTTCGATGACATCATCGATATAACCGTACTTAGCAGCATTGTATGGATTAGCAAAGAGTTTGGTGTACTCGTCTTCCTTCTCCTGGATGAATGCCTTAGCTTCCTCAACCTTTCCTTCTTCCTTCAATGCCTTAGCTTCCTTTGCATAAAGAACTGCAGCAGCACCTGCAGCACCCATTACGGCGATTTCGGCAGATGGCCATGCATAATTCATATCACCACGAAGCTGCTTACAGCTCATCACAATGTGTGAGCCACCGTATGACTTACGCAGTGTAACGGTTACCTTTGGAACAGTACATTCACCATAAGCATAGAGCAACTTAGCACCATGCAGGATGACAGCATTGTACTCCTGACCAGTACCGGGAAGGAATCCTGGAACGTCAACAAGTGTAACGATAGGAATGTTGAATGCATCGCAGAAGCGAACGAAACGAGCACCCTTACGTGATGCGTTGCAATCGAGCACACCTGCAAGTGCTTTTGGCTGGTTTGCTACGATACCGACAGACTCACCATTGAAGCGAGCGAAACCAACGATGATGTTGCGTGCAAAGTCCTTCTGCACCTCGAAGAATTCACCATTGTCGACAATCGCAGAGATAACCTCGTACATATCGTAAGGCATATTTGGATTGTCAGGAATGATTTCATTGAGGTAGTCGTCCTTACGATCGATAGGATCTGTACACTCTACACGTGGAGTCTTCTCCAAGTTGTTTTGAGGAATGTAGCTAAGGAGTTGCTTAATCATTGCCATTGCTTCCTCTTCGGTCTTTGCCGTGAAGTGAGTAACACCCGACTTGGTTGAGTGAACAGATGCGCCACCCAATTCTTCCTGAGTTACTACTTCGCCCAAAACAGTCTTTACAACCGCAGGACCAGTGAGGAACATATATGATGTGTTTTCCATCATCAAGGTGAAGTCGGTCAGCGCTGGAGAATAGACAGCACCACCAGCACAAGGACCTAAGATACCAGAGATCTGTGGGATAACACCGCTGGCAAGGATGTTACGCTCGAAAATCTCAGAATAACCAGCAAGCGCGTTGATACCTTCCTGAATACGAGCACCACCTGAGTCGTTCAGACCAATAACAGGTGCACCCATCTTCATGGCCATATCCATCACCTTACAAATCTTGAGCGACATCGTCTCTGAGAGCGAACCGGCATTGACTGTGAAATCCTGTGCAAACACATAAACGAGACGACCATTGACAGTACCACAACCTGTTACTACACCATCACCGTCATATTGTTTCTTCTCCATTCCGAAGTTGTGACAACGGTGAGTGACAAACATGTCCATTTCTTCGAAGCTACCTTCATCAAGCAGTAAAGCTATACGCTCGCGAGCTGTATACTTACCTTTCTCGTGCTGCTTCTGGATAGCCTTTTCACCACCACCCAAACGTGCTTTCTCACGTTTTTCAACAAGTTCCTTGATTTTTTCTGATTGAATACTCATTGTTATTTACGATTTTATCATTTACGATTCTAAATTACTTCTTTGGCTCACAGAGTTCTGTAAGGATACCTGCTGTTGACTTTGGATGCAAGAAACCAATCATCATATTTTCTGCACCTGGACGTGGAGCCTTATCGATCAGGCGGATTTCCTTACCTTCACATTCAACGAGTGCTTCAGCAACACCGTCTTCTACAGCGAAAGCAACATGGTGAACACCCTTACCACCCTTCTCAAGCCATTTCGCAACAGCTGACTCTGGAGATGTTGGTTCAAGAAGCTCTAATTTTACTTCGCCCACCTTCAGGAAAGCAGTCTTTACTTTCTGGTCAGCGACTTCTTCTACAGCATAACACTTGAGACCTAATACGTTCTCAAAATAAGGGAGCACTGCATCGATGCTCTCAACACCTATTCCAAGGTGATCAATACGTGAAATTTTCATTTTGATGATAAATTAATAAAACTATGTTTGTTTTTTATTCCTAACAATCAAAAAATATGCTTGACTCTCGCGGCATTTACTTGGAGACACACGCAAAAAGTCAAGCAAAGTTACGCTTTTTTTCTCATATGAGAAAATGTTAAGCAAGAAAAACGTATTTATTTACAAAATTCCTTTACTTGAAGGAAGTTCGTAGTTGAAAATGTCACGTCGAATTGCCATTTTGATAGAACGCGCCACTGCTTTGAAGATTCCTTCAATCTTGTGGTGTTCGTTCTCTCCTTCGGCTTTGATATTCAAATTCATCTTGGCTGCATCACTAAACGATTTGAAGAAATGCAGGAACATTTCTGTAGGGAAATCGCCTATTTTCTCGCGATGGAACTCCACATCCCATACCAACCAAGCACGGCCTCCGAAATCGAGGGCTACCTGACACAAACAATCATCCATCGGAAGAGTGTAGCCATAGCGCTCAATGCCTCGTTTGTCACCCAATGCTTTCAGGATGCATTCACCCAATACGATACCCGTATCTTCAATGGTGTGGTGCTCATCTACATGAAGGTCACCTTTCACCTGCACATCAAGGTCGATGCCTCCATGTTTCGAAATCTGCTCCAGCATGTGATCGAAAAAGCCGACTCCCGTATTGATAGTTCCCTTTCCGCTTCCATCAAGGTTCACCTTGACATATACGTCCGTTTCTTTGGTCTGACGATGAATCTCTGCCACACGTTCGCCTGCATAGACGATTTCGGTAGCTTGCTGCCAAGAATCCACAAGAACAACATGAGGTTCATCCAACGCTTCTGTGAAGCGACTCTTCAGAATGACGGCCTTGCAACCTAAGTTCTTAGCCATCTGGGCATCAGTCGCCCTATCCCCTATCACATAGCTGTTAGCCAAGTCGTAGTCACCGTTCAGATAGTCTGTCAACATACCGATACCCGGCTTGCGAGTTGGCAGATTGTCCTCTGGCCACGATGCATCGATACGGATATCATCAAACTCCACACCCTCCATCTTCAGGGTATGCAGCAACAAGTTCTGGAACTGGTCGAACACATCCTGCGGATTGGCTGGTGTACCCAGTCCATCCTGATTGGTCACCATGACAAATTCGTAGTCAGTCTGCTTGCACAGAAAACTTAGGCTACTGATGACCGATGGAAGAAATCGGAACTTCTCGATGGTATCGATTTGTTCGTCAGCGGGTTCTTCTAAGATGGTCCCGTCTCGATCGATGAATAGTACTCGCTTCATATCATAACTCCTTTATTGATACACTCTCAATGCACTGAGCAACTGAGTATTCTCTTCTTTCGTACCGATTGTCACGCGCAAGCAATTGCCACAAAGGTGGACGAAATTGCGATTACGGACAATGATACCTTTATCAACCAGATAGTTGTAGATGCGGTTTGCATCGGTGACTTTCGCAAGGAAGAAGTTCGCATTCGACGGATATACCTGCTCACACAGCGGCAGTTGAGCGAATGCCTGCATCACCGTCGAACGTTCGTCGAGGATGAGATTCACCCTTTGACACACTTTCAACATTCCATCCGTCAGCAACTCCATCGCTTTCTGCTGAGTCAGTTCGTTCACGTTATATGGATACTTCACCTTGTTGAACAGCGCAATGATTTCTTTCGACGCAAACGCCATACCGAGACGAATCGCTGCATGTCCGTATGCCTTCGAGAAGGTGTTGTAGACAATCAGGTTCTCGTATTGTCCGATATCCAGTCGGAAAGGACGCTGGGTCGTGAAGTCGGAATAGGCCTCGTCAACCACCACGATACCACGGAATCCTTTTATCACTTTCTCGATTTCCTCACGACAGATATCGTTGCCTGTAGGGTTGTTGGGCGAACAGATGAAGATCAGTTTCGTGTGCGCATCACAAGCTTTCAAGAGTTGCTCAGCCTTGATTTGGAAATGTGCATCGAGCGACACCTTACGATACTCCACATCGTTGATATTGGCACACACCTCATACATTCCGTATGTGGGGTCTATTGCTACCACATTATCTACACGTGGTTCACAGAAAACACGAAATACCAAGTCTATGGCTTCGTCCGACCCGTTTCCGAGGAAGATATTCTCAGCAGGCACTTGTTTCACCCCTGCTATCATCTGCTTCAGTTTCTCCTGCAGCGGATCGGGATAGCGGTTCAATGGCGCGCCATAGGGATTCTCGTTCGCATCGAGAAACACCGATGCGGTCTTTCCCTTGTACTCATCGCGTGCCGAACTATAGGGTTTGAGTTGCTGTATGTTTTTTCTAACTAATGATGAAATCATATTCTATGACTTATATTGATTGAAGTCTCAGCGTCATGGCATTCTTGTGGGCATCCAGTTGCTCATTGGCTGCCATCAGTTCTACCGTCGGACCGATATTGCGGATGCCTTCTGCGGTCAGTTCCTGGAAGGTAATCTTACGGATAAAGCTGTCGAGCGACACCCCGCTGTAGGCCTTTGCATACCCGCTTGTTGGCAGTGTATGGTTGGTTCCAGAAGCATAGTCACCTGCACTCTCGCATGAATAATTACCGAGGAACACAGAGCCTGCGTTAACGATTTTATCTGCCACATCCATATAGTCTTTCGTGGCGATGATGAGGTGCTCAGGCGCATAGTCGTTGATGAGGTCGATTGCCTCGTCCATCGTGTCCACATGAATCATCTTGCTATAGGTGAGCGACACACTGACTATCTCCTTTCTTGGGAGCAAGTTCAACTGACGCTTCACTTCTTTGTCGGCTGCGTCCAACAGCTCCTGGCTGGTTGTCACCAATACTGCTTGCGAATCCAATCCGTGTTCGGCCTGGGAAAGGAAGTCGGCTGCGACAAAGGCCGGATTAGCAGTTTCATCAGCAATAATCGCCACCTCACTTGGTCCTGCAGGCATATCGATGGCTACATCATGCAGACTCACCATCTGCTTAGCTGCCATCACGTATTGATTACCAGGGCCGAATATCTTGTACACCTTCGGTACCGATTCTGTTCCGTAGGCCATCGCACCGATTGCCTGTACGCCACCTATTTTATATATAGTATCTACGCCTGCAATCTTGGCTGCGACAAGAATAGCTGGGTGGAGTTTGCCTTCGCGATTAGGCGGAGAGCACAACACGATTTCCTTACAACCGGCAATCTTCGCTGGAGTAGCCAGCATCAATACGGTTGAGAACAAGGGAGCTGTTCCTCCAGGGATGTACAGCCCAACCCTCTCTATCGCTACCGCTTTCTGCCAACAGGTCACACCCGGCTGGGTCACCACCTTCTTGCCCACGAACCGCTGAGCCTCGTGGAAGGTCTTGATGTTTTGATGCGCCATCTGAAGGGCTGCTTTCAGTTCTGCACTCACCAGCGTCTCTGCCTCACGAATTTCCTCGTCAGTCACCTTCAGCGTGGTCAGGTTCACCTTGTCAAACTTCAGCTCATACTCCTTCACAGCCGCATCACCCCGCTGACGGATGTCAGCCAGCACACCTCCGACGATGCTACTCAGCTCGTTTGCCTCTTTATGTGGTCTCTCTATCATAATATCATTTTCTCGATGGGCAGCACAAGAATACCTTCTGCACCCAGTCGTTTGAGTTGTCCGATAATCTCCCAGAATCGTTTCTCGTCGAGCACGGTGTGGATACTGCTCCACCCTTCCGTTGCAAGTGGCATCACGGTCGGACTTTTGATACCTGGCAACACCTCGATGATTTCCTTCACTTTCTCTGTTGGAGCATTCATCAACACATATTTCTTGTCTTCTGCAGCACGTACGGCCTCAAAGCGGAACAGGAGTTCTTTCAGGATTTCCTTCTTGTCTGCGTCCATGTGTTTGTTACCGATGAGGAGCGCCTCGCTCTTCATCACCACTTCTACCTCACGTAGGTTATTGCTCACGAGGGTCGAACCGCTGCTGACAATATCGAAGATTCCATCAGCCAATCCGATGCCCGGAGCAATCTCTACCGACCCCTGAATTACATGCACGTCGAGTTTAATACCCTGCGACTTCATGTAGTCCTTCAGAATTTTAGGATAGCTGGTGGCAATCTTCTTGCCATCGAACCACTGCAGGCCCGTATAGTTCTCGTGCTTGGGAATGGCCAACGACAGACGGCATTTGCTGAAGCCCAGACGCTTGATGATGTCGGCATCTACATCACGCTCCACAAATTCGTTTTCGCCCACGATACCGATATCGGCTACGCCGTCAGCTACAGTCTGAGGGATGTCGTCATCTCTCAGGTATAATACCTCTAAAGGGAAGTTCGATGCTTCGACAAGCAACGTACGCTTCACGCTTGATATCTTAATGCCTGCTTCCTGCAGGATATTCATCGTCTCTTCATAGAGACGTCCTTTCGACTGGATAGCGATTCTTATCATATTCTTTTACAATCTTTTTCTATAACCTATAACCAATAGCCTTTTTACCCTTTTCGGGGTGCAAAGTTACGAAGAATAATTGAGAAAAAAGGTATTTCTGCACAAAAAAGGCTATAAACCCAGTTCCTTCACCATCGTTTCTGCCCTATTCAACGTATCTAACTTACCAACATCGAGCAATTTCAGGTCTTTTCGCACATCTGCCTTGATGACCACTTTATCACATACGCTGAGGTAGAAATCCACAATAGAGAACGCACCTTCCCAAGCATCCATCAATCCTATCAGCGATTTCGAGACGACATGAATGCCTGAGAAAGCATACTTCTTGCATTGCTCCACATTCAAATCCTGATACGGACTTTTCACCTCACCCGTCTCGATGTTCGTCCATCCCACCAATCGGTTTTCGTCGTTGAACAGCAAGTAACGCTTGGTCTGACGCTCACTGACAATCAAGGTTGCTGCAACATCCGTCTCATTGGCATGCTGTCGATAGAACGCTCCGAGGTCTACATTGCTGAGGATATCCACATTGTGGATGAGGATTGGTTCGTCGTTCGCAAACAGCGTTGCAGCTTGCTTCAGTCCCCCACCCGTTTCCAACAATATCTCTTGTTCTTTACTGAACGTGATGGGCACATCGAAACTATGTTTCTCTATCAGGAACGTAACGATTTGCTCGGCGAAATGGTGAATGTTAATCACAATTTCCGGGCTTTCACACTCCTTCTTTATCTTTTCTATCAAAATCTGCAATAAAGGCCGTCCTTCTATTGGCATCAATGCCTTGGGCATTGTGTCGGTAAGGGGTTTGAGACGAGTTCCAAGCCCCGCTGCCAGGATAAATATATTCATAATCTTTTCTCTTTTATAGGAACTATAGTCACTATAGGTACTATAGGAACTATTCTAACACTTGATTGATATTCTGCTCCCGATGACACAAGATAACTTTCACGCCGAACTTATCGTGCAGATGCTGCGCCAAGTGCTGGGCACAATACACACTACGGTGCTGGCCGCCTGTACAGCCGAACGACACCATCAGACTAGTGAAGTCGCGCTCAATGAAACGCTTTGCGTGGAAGTCGACAATCTGATAGACATGCTCGAGGAAATGCAGGATTTCACCGTCTTTCTCCAAGAAGTCTATCACAGGTTTGTCAAGTCCGGTCATCTCTTTGTATTCCATATAGCGACCTGGGTTGTTGGTGCCTCGGCAGTCGAACACATACCCTCCCCCATTGCCGCTTTCGTCTTGAGGTATTCCTTTCTTATAAGAGAAACTGAACACCTTCACCACCAATGCAGGTTTCTGGGTTGTGTCAGGGTTGAAGTGCCGTGCCTGATGGTCTTTCACCAGCATCTCTGCCACTTCTTTCAAGTATGGATAGCTGTTGACGACACCCTTCTTCACCAACCAGTCGAGGTTCTTAATGGCTGGCGGAATGCTGTTGATGAAATACTGCTTCTTCTCCCACAGCCCACGATAGCCGTATGCGCCAAGAACCTGCATGGTGCGGAAGAGTACGAACTTACGAAGATGACGTTCAAACTCCTCACGCGAGATGGTGCGATACTTCGCCATCGCTTGCAGATAAACATCGATTAGTTCCTCTCGCAAGGCCTCTGAATAATTTGCCGATGCCTGCCATAGGAACGATGCTACATCGTAATAGATCGGGCCTCTGCGTCCTCCTTGATAGTCGATATAGCGTGGTATACCATCCTTGATAATGATGTTTCTTGACTGGAAATCACGATACAGGAAGTTGTTCACACAGTCCGACATGATGTCGACAGTCAGTTTCTGGAAGTCCTCCTCCAGCTTCACTTCGTTGAACTCGATACCTGTGAGTTTCACGAAGCAGTACTTGAAGTAGTTGAGGTCGAACATGATGCTCATCTCGTCCATCGATGATACAGGGTAGCATTGCTGGAACAGATAGCCGCTCGCCCCCTTGAATTGGAAGTCGGGCAGGTCGGTCATCACCTTGCACAACATTGCCTTCGCCGCCTCGTTATATTCGCCGTTCTCGTCTCTGTTGTTGCTGATATAGTCTTTCAGCGTCAGGGTTCCGAGGTCCTCCTGCAGATAGCATAGGTGATCGTCGCTGATACCATACACAGCAGGCACAGGAAGGTGCTTCTCGGCAAACAGTTTCGAGAGGTTGTAGAAGGCGAAGTTCTCGCCTGCCGACTTACTGGTCACACCATACATCGTGCGGCCTTGCTCATCGGTAATGACAAAGTACTTACGACTGCTACCTCCACCGCCAAACAGATGTTCAATCTTCACAGGCGTGTTGCCTGTCACCTGAAGGTATAGCTGTTCTAATCTTTCCTCTTCCATATTGACATCACCTTAGATTTTATTGCGATTACATTTAATATCGATACTACGCCCAACAGGCAAACACCAGCCAGCAGTGTGGTCGTGATGCTTGGGGTCTCAAAGTCGGGGAAGAACGACTCGAACATTTCCAGATAGACGTTCCGAACAGCCAGCATCGCCACGATGGCAATCGCCAGCACCAGTACATTCAGGCCGATGGTCAGCAACTGATAAGGCATCGACACCTTTGTTGGGCTATAGCCTATCAGCAACAGGTTTTCGAGTTTCGTGCTGTTCTTCTCAACCAACAGATACACGCTCAGCATCAGAATATAGAACGACAGGATGCTGATGACCAGTCCCACACCCATCACGATAGCGACGATGATTCTCAGCAGGAAGGTCTGTTTGCTTGCATCGAGCTTGTCCTGATCAGTCTCGTAGTCGTTATCCTGCAGATAGCTGGTGATGCGGTCGTCGGTCGGATTGTTCACTTCGACAATCAATCGTGTAGGCGCAACGGTCTTCGTGCCTGCATAGTATTCGTTCGCCCAGTCCATAAACTGCTGAGGCACCAGGATGGTGTTCAGTCGGCTGCTGAATCCCACAATCCGTCCTTCGTATTCGTCACGCATCCCTTGTCCTGCAAGGTCTATCTTCAGACGTATCGCACTCAGGATACCTTCCGACAGCTTGGGCATATTGCGACTCTGTGCATAGCCGAAGTTATAGAGGTCAAGATAGTTACGAGGTAGGATGATGGGCACTTCATGACTTCCCTGCTGATAGCCCCAGTCGTCGCTCTTCACGTCGACAAACTCATCGGGCACCGACTCGAAGAACATTTCCGTAGAGAAGCTCGTTCCCTCATCCAACTTAAAGGTTGCCTTCACATCGTAGGCTGACGAGGTGAATAGTCCCACACGCTCCACAAACTCCTGTTGGTCAAGGTCCTGCACTTCGGGCAGGGTGAATGCGCTCGACTTGCCCGTAATGGTTGTCAGCGACCCGATTCGCTTATTGATAATCAGGTAGTCGGCCTTCATGAAGCTGTCTTCCGACTGATAGATAGCCTGTGTATCTGTATAGAACTGCAAGCCCAGCAGGATGATGGTCATTCCCACCAAGTTCGCAAAGAAGAAGCCCGCAAACTGCGGTATGCTGATATGCTGTCTTAAGAGTTTCCAAACAAGATTCATAACTTCAACACCTTATCATAATTCAACTCAATATGTTTGCCGATACTGGTCACGATGACACCTGCTCCCTGACGTTTTGCCTCGGCAGTGAGCAGTTCGCCCACAATCCGGCTGTTCGTATCGTCGAGGTGGCTGATAGGCTCGTCAACAAAGATGAAGTCGAACGGCTGACACAGGGCACGAATCAGTGCCACACGCTGTTGCTGGCCGAACGACATACGTCCGATCTTGGCATGCATACGGTCGGCAATGCCCAGTTGCTCGAACCACGTCTCTATCTGCTGCTTCGTCTGCTGCCCCGTCAGTTTGTTCTTGATGTCTACGTTCTCCATCGCCGTCAGTTCGGGAAACAGGCGCAACTCCTGCCACAGCAGCGACAGCGACTTCTGACGGATCTTCACCCACTGACTGGTCTTGAATCGGGCGATGTCGGCTCCATCGAATAAGATTCGGCCTTCATAGTCCTTCCTATAGCCGAAGATATAGCTGCACAGCGACGACTTACCGGTACCCGAGTTGGCCTCCACCAAATACAGCCGTTCTTTCTCGAACGTCACCGTTTGGTTCCACACCTCGCTCTGTAAGTCCTTCACCTGCACAAACACCTTTGGTAGCGTATGCTCTAATACAATCTCCTTCATGGCAAATTGTTACTATTCCATCAAATTCAGCAAACCAAGCGACTTCAGCAATGCCCCCTTCGTACTTACAGAAATGGTCACCTCGCCCGGCTCTGTACATTTCACAATCACATTTTCAATCGGCATCTTCGCTGGGTCGACAAATACGAACAGCAGAGCACCTTTTGCTTCCTGCTCGAAGCGGTTCGTTCCCTGCGACATGAATGGCTGATAAGGCTCCTTGCCCACATACAGTTGATGTTCGTCCACAGCCCAGTGTAAATCCACATCGTCACCCTTCAACTGATACTGGCCGTCGCCTTCCATTGTCAGCGTGTAGCCGTACTGCTTAATCGACTCCATCCAGCTGTCGACCTGATTCATGAAGTCGCTGTTTCCAAGCTGAGCCACCATGCCCAATGATTGCATCTCGTCAGTTCCATACAGCATCACATCGCCGTCGATCGAGCGCAGCATCTGTTCGGCATCCACACCGAAATTAGCCATACGCAATGCGTCCTGTGCCTTCGGAATGCGTTTCAGCATATCGAGCAGCTGACCGCCCTTCACTCCAGCAGAAACCCATACTCTGGAACCCTTAGGCACCTTATCTATATAATCACCCTTGATAGGTTGCAGCATACCCCAGTCGGCATCAATCTGTGCCTGCACCTTCTCGTTAGTGCTGAAATACATCAGTTCGACGTCCAGTCCCTCCTGACGGATATCCAGACTCGCCACACCCTCACAGTCCTGTGGCTTCACACCCTTCGGCAGCAATTCGTCCAGCATTCCGTCGAACAACTTCCGATGCACACCTAAGTTAGCATACAGCTGCACATCCTCGGCCTTCAGTTTCTGCATCTTCGCAAAGCGCGGGGTCGACACGAACGAGTCGTCAGCCTTCTGGTTCATCAGTGCAAGCATCATCTTATCGTCTACCTTCATGCGGTCGCCCAAACTCATCATCAGCAGCAACACCTTGTCGCCATAAACCATGCGGATGTCGTTGTCGAGCAGCGAACTCCACGCGTAGCCGTTCGATTCCTTCACCTTGCCACACAGTCCCTGCTTGTTCAAGTATTTCACGAATTCACTCAGCAGCGACTCGTCTTCCACCTTCATCGACACGCCACACAGTTCCTCGCTCACCACGAACGCATAGACAGGTTCCGAGAAGTCGATACCCATCAGCGACGGGTCGTTCATCACCTGCTTCAGCTTCTCACTTGCATCGCTACTCAGCGAGTTGGCAGCCTTGTCGAGCGCCATTTTGAACAGCGGCGAACGCGTGATGTCGCTATCCACCAGCACCTTATCCAGTCGTGTTCTCAGCACAGCACTCGCCTGCTTCGGCACCACAATCTCATATTCCTCCACACCGTCGTTCTTACACGATGAGAGCACGGAGAGGACAATCACGGCACAAACACCGATCCAATGTAAACCAAATTTGTTCATAATTATCAGTTGTCAATTATCAATTTTCCTGCAAAGTTAACCATTTATTTCGACACCACCACCACTTCTTTGCTTTTTTTAAGAAAAATCATGAATCATTATTCGAGTCTTGCTTTCATTTCTTCCAATACCTCGATGAACAGGTCATAGCCAGCCTCGCCACCTCGCAGCAGCAAGCCATCGCTTACAATACGTCCATCAGGTGTCAAGGTGACATTGAATGGTATGGCATTGAAACCAAACAGGTCTTGCATCTGACGGAAACGGTTGTCGTCGATGACTATGTTATGCTCTCCGTCAAGATTTGTGCTGACGAAATCCTGATAATCCTTGCTTTCGGGATTGTTTTCATTGGCAAGGAAGATGAAGCTAATGTCAGACCGTTCGCGCAGTCGCTGACGGAAGGCCTTCGTGTCCATAATCTCCTTCTTACAGGGTGCACACCACATCGCCCAGAAATCCATGACGATATAACGGTTAGGATGCATTGCAAGGATTTCACGTACGAAATCAGCGGTTGGGGCTTCTGGCAGAGGATATGCAAACCCCATGCTCATCATTTCTTGGAAACATTGTAATACGATTTCCTTTATCTGAGAATGCGATATGTAAGGCAAGAGGGCATTGAAATTCTCTTCCTCTTTGCCTTCATCCATCCACGAGCCGATGGCTTCGTTGATGCGTTGAAGTTGAAGAAGTTGAATAGGCAGCACATCGTGATCAGCAGCAAACATCTGGCGTCCCTGAGTCTTGAAATGACTCAAATCCTCCTCCACTTCTGCCTTGTTGTCGTCTGTCACCCCACCACGCTTAACCATCAAGGGATAACGCAACGGGGCAGCAAATTGCAGTTTATTCATATACAGGGGATAGTACATGGAGGCCATCATCAGTGGGTCGTCATTCGGTAGACGGCACAACACCTCATACTGATTAGCCTGACTCAGGCGTTCCATCACGGCATTACCCGCCTTATATTCCGCAGAAGGGTCTGATTGCGTCAACTTTGTTCTCATCTGACCGAAATAGGCGAGATAAGACACTCCGAAATTGGCAGACACATCGC
This sequence comes from Bacteroidaceae bacterium, assembly GCA_017529865.1. Taxonomy (GTDB): domain Bacteria; phylum Bacteroidota; class Bacteroidia; order Bacteroidales; family Bacteroidaceae; genus Colivivens. Next base: position 2,471 of record JAFXNA010000050.1, on the reverse strand, counting down.
AAAGCATCAGATGGCGTTCAAAGGGTGTGAAAGCATATTCCGTTGCACATCTCTCTACTTCATGCAATCGTGCGGTATAGACAGAATCCGCCCAATGATTGTATGCAGGGATATCGCCAGTAAACGAAAGGCATTGTCCATAAGTATCAAGGTATTCGGTACGCACCTGCAACAATCTCGCCACTTCATCAGCATGCCCTCCTGAGTATTTGCAGCTTGGTATATCCTTGCCGTTGAAAGAAATCGTAATGTCGAGCGTATCCCCAGGGCAAACATAGAACGGCACCTGCTTCTTTCCGATATTCTCCGTTGACGTAAAGAACCAATTGTAGACGGGATGATGCAGCAACAGACGCTTTTCAAAGGTTCCGTCCTCATGGATCTCCGCAGAAACAATTTGGTGCTCACCCATAAACAAATCATCCATCTGAGCTGATAGCATCTGGAATCCCATCGAACTCGAATAGTCCGCAATCCGCCCCCGAATCAATGCCGAGTCTGTATGGAAAAACGCTTCCTGCGCCTGCCCCATCACTGCTACAAGAGCGAACAGGATAATTATGACTTGCTTCTTCATTGTTTTGCCTTTGCTAGGATTGATCTGTTTGCAAACATATCCAGGTTCTTTGCTGTTCATATTATTTATTTTCGTTTTGTTCAACAACATCCCAGTGACCACCCTTGTCAGGACCGACACGACGAATGAGGCCTTGCTCTTGGAGTTTCTTCATGTTTTTATTCACATGAACAACTGAGATTCCAAGTGTTTTGGCAAGTTCGGTTTGTGTTATATATGGATTTTCAAATATGGCAGATATGATTAACTTTTGCCTTTCATTAACCTTTTCATTAACCTTTTCATTAACCCTACCTGCTTCATTAACCTTTTCGTTCCTCTCGTTGTCGTATGGTTCCACTTCTGTTTTTTGGGTAATTGGAGATTCATTCTCATCCCTCAAAGCAGAGTCAAGCCGAACCTTAACCATAAACTCCACTTGCTTGTATTCGGGAGCTGGATTGCCTGCCTCTGCCATTTCGCGGAACATACGATCGACACCCTCGCCAAACTCCTTCACAAGTTTATATTGTTGCATAAACTCGGCAATCTTGGGATTGCGAGAGAAGTGCATCTGGCGGATATTATCGATACGCACCAAACCTGGCAGAATGCCTGGGCTTTCTACGACATAGTGATGATCGAATATCTTCACCATAATATCTGTCCCCAAGATGCTGTAGTCACGATGGGCGACGGCATTAACGATCAACTCAGTCCAGCAGAATGGTGGATACTGCGGAATCGTCACAAAACGGGCATCCTCGCCCAAGAAGGTGTATTCCCTGATTTGTGTATCTACAAAGGCAATGGCTTTCTGTGTCATCTCCAAGATACGTCCTTCGAAGCTTACATCCTTAATGACATTCATCTCACGACCAAAACGCTCTTCATCGCCTAAATAGCGAACAATGCGGATACGATTACGTTGGAAGAATTTCTGCGGGTCTTTGCCAAACAGGAGAATAGCGGCACCAGAAACCTTATCCACACCATTCACTGTTGTGACAAATCCCTTGTTGGTACGCAGATAGGTTTCAGCATCTTTCGAATAGCCAATCTTCTTGCAATGTTGGGTCACATAGTCAAGGTCGATGTCATCGATGGTAGCACCATATACAGGCTCATCTTCATAGTAACGGCCTCCCTTGGCGTAAAACAATTGCATGCGCATCTCGAAGTTCAGTTTCTTCGATTTGTCACCAACACGATAAAATGCGTCATCAGCCTGATTGGCATGAACACGCATACTGGGTTCAACGTGCATCACCATCACACGATTAGGATTGCCATTGACATCCGTACAATCCACGAAATGCACTTCTACGGGGACAGACGGCACACAAAAATCGAAAGGTACGCGCAACAATTCGTTCAGATGATCCTCGTTACCATTGATACCTGTAATACGTCCGTCATCTTCAATGCCTATCACCACATCGCCACCATCGGCGTTGGCAAAGGCAACCACAATCACTGCCAGGGCTTTCGTATCAATGCGAAAACTCTTGCGATCAAACTGCTGCCCTTCTGGCTGTTGTTGAAGTATCTGTATATCGTTGATATCCATCATTGCTTATTCCCTGTTATTTAATAGTTCGTTCAGCGGCCGCATTTCTTTAGTGCTTCACGCTCAGCATCATTTATAATGACCCATATCATCCCATATATTATCAAGGTGCAAATATAGCGAAATATATGTTCTCTAAGTTTCTGCAAAGTTACGCATTTTTTTTGACATAACCAAATATTTGACGTACTTTTTTTTCAGAAACTACAACTGCATCGGAAAATGGGCGGAAATGCCAATCGAGGCCGGAAGAGACACTTCGTACTTCGTACTTCGTACATTTACATTTTCCGAAAACGGGAAAACAGCTGCTAGTTATAGAATGAATCATACAATAAATAATTT
>JAFXNA010000007.1 GCA_017529865.1 Bacteroidaceae bacterium | reverse complement strand
CTGCACGCGGCGCCTCGCGTAGCAGCAAGTTTCCCATCGTGTAGCACCCTTCGGAGGCTCGCCAGCCGTCCATCATCCCCACTTGATTTTCACACCACAAAGTTACGAAAAATATTTCAATTATGCAAATATTTTAGCAACTTTTTTAGGGGAAATTGCAAAAAAATCAGCATTGAGTTTATAGCATGAATCTGGCATTTATTTGGGGTTTTTCGGATGAAGAGCAGCGATTGTAAGTATATGATTCACAAAGAGTTGTGTGACATTATTTGGGCTTTTTATTACTTTTCTCTAAAAAAAAGTTTATATAGAAAAGAGTAGAAGAGTTTTTGGCAAAAATACAGCAAAAACCCAAGCGACCCTAAACACAACCGCCTGTAAGGGCGTTTCCTGCCCTACAGGCGGCCTTCAAAAAACCAAAACAAACGCCAAACGAGGGTGTCTTATGCTTGCTGCTGGCATCGTCGTTCCTCTATGTTCCTGCAGGTTCAGAGAGCATTTACCATGCCTCTACCTATTGGTACAAATTTAAGACCATTAACAATCCCCCTTCCCCAAAAACAAACAAGCGGCGCCGATGGCGTCGCTTGGTGTGTGTGGGAATAAAAATTGTTAGGTTTTTCTGTAGTTTCTGCGATAATTGTGCGTCTAATGGGTAAAAGAGTTCAAGTGTTTAATAATAAAATTAGGAAGATTATGATTGCAACTACCACTCCAACAATTGAGGGACACACCATCACGAAGTATTATGGTGTCGTTACAAGTGAGGTTATCATCGGTGCTAATTTCATCAAGGATCTGGTGGCCAGTTTCCATGATGTGTTTGGCGGACGTTCGCGTGACTATGAGCAAGTGCTGGCCGAGGCGAAAGAGTCGGCTATGCAGGAACTGCAACAGCGTGCCGGGCAGTTAGGTGCCAATGCTGTTGTCGGCATTGACTTTGACTATGAGACTATTGGCCAGAGTGCCAGTATGCTGATGGTTGCATGTAGCGGAACGGCTGTAACCATTGATTAACCCCTAATGACTGAATTGGGCTATACAAAACACACAAGCGGCGCCGATGGCGTCGCTTGGTGATTTTACATGTCGGTTTTCTTTTTGAACCGCGTGGCACAAAGGTTTTTCCCGAATTTGTTTGGTGGATTCGGAGAAAGTTAGTATCTTTGCACTGGATTTAAAACAGGTAAGACTTTGAAAAAGATATTTTTGATAATCTTGGTTGCCATGACGGCGCTGTGTGTGTCGGCTCAGATGGCGAATCCTGTCAAGGTGCAGAGTCAGTTGAAGGAGATATCGGCAACTGAAGCGGAACTGGTGTTCGATGCCACGATTGAGGCGGGATGGCACATGTATTCCACGGAAGTGGTGGAGTTCGGCCCTACGCCTACGTCACTCACTGTGGAGAAGATCAGCGGCGCGAAGCTGAAGGGGGCGCTGAAACCGAAGGGCTCTCCCATCAAGAAGTATGAGGAGATGTTCGCTGCTGATGTGTTCTACTTCGAAAAGGCTGCCTCGTTTGTTCAGAAACTGACCCTTGAGGGTGGTAAATACCATGTGGAGGGCTTTTTGGAGTATGGCGCGTGCAACGACCAGAGCTGTACCCCTCCGACGAAGGTGGATTTCAGCTATGACGGGGAAGCTAAGAAAGAAGAGGCGGTAAAAGAGAAGGAGAGTGAACAGGCTAAGAAAACGGAAGAGGAACCTGTTGCTCAAGAAGAACAGGCCAAGCTTGAACAGCTGGCAGCAGAGGTGCCTGATTCTGCTCAGATGGCTCTCCCCATAGCGGAGGAGATGCCGGTAGGGCAGTTAGGGTCTGCTGACCTTTGGGCACCTGTGGTTGACCAGTTGAAAGCCTTTGAAGACAATACAACCACTAACAATACGCTGTGGCAGATATTTCTGTTGGGCTTGTTGGGTGGACTGGTAGCATTGGTGACGCCTTGTGTGTGGCCTATCATCCCGATGACCGTCAGCTTCTTCCTGAAACGTTCGGGCGACAAGAAGAAAGGTATCCGTGATGCCATTATCTACGGCATCTCGATCGTGGTGATTTATCTGGCGCTCGGACTGATTGTAACGGCAATCTTCGGTGCCAGTGCCTTGAATGCGCTGTCGACCAACGCTATCTTCAACATCTTCTTCTTCCTGATGCTTGTGGTGTTTGCGGCATCGTTTTTCGGTGCTTTCGAACTCCAACTTCCATCGTCGTGGAGCAATGCAGTGGATAGCAAAGCCGAGAAGACCGGTGGATTGCTGGGTATCTTCCTGATGGCGTTCACATTGACACTGGTCAGCTTCTCGTGTACGGGTCCTATCATCGGATTCCTGTTGGTAGAGGTGTCAACCTCGGGCGATTGGCTGGCTCCTGCAATCGGAATGTTAGGATTTGCCATTGCATTGGCCCTGCCATTTACGCTCTTCGCTGTCTTCCCAAGCTGGTTGAAGTCGATGCCGAAGAGTGGGGGATGGATGAACACGGTGAAGGTGGTGCTCGGCTTTATCGAGCTTGCTTTTGCCTTGAAGTTCCTTTCTGTAGCTGACCTGGCTTATGGTTGGCATATCCTCGATCGCGAGACATTCCTCGCCCTCTGGATAGGTCTGGCTATCACGCTGGCCATGTATCTGTTCGGCTTGATTAAGTTCCCTCACGACGATCCCGATGAGCGCAACATCAGTGTCACCCGATTCTTCCTCGGACTGATTTCGCTTGCGTTCGCCATCTATATGATTCCAGGGCTGTGGGGAGCACCTCTGAAGGCTGTCAGTGCCTTTGCTCCGCCTATGTCGACACAGGATTTCAACCTGCAATCATCGGAGGTGAAAGCCAAGACGAACGACTATGATTTGGGTATGCAGATGGCACTCACGAGCGACAAGCCTGTACTGATAGACTTCACAGGCTTTGGCTGTGTGAACTGCCGCAAGATGGAAGCTGCCGTATGGACAGACCCTCAGGTGGCAGAAATCATGAGCGACGACTACGTGCTGATTCAGCTGTTTGTGGACGACAAGACTCCGCTGCCCGAACCGATCATGGTGAATGTAAACGGTCAGGAACAGAAACTGAGGACAGTAGGTGATAAGTGGAGCTACCTGCAAAGCAGTAAGTTCGGAGCCAACGCACAGCCGTTCTATGTGTTGCTCGATCATCAGGGCAAGCCGCTCTCACAGAGTTATGCCTTCGATGACAATGTGGACCACTATCTCAACTTCCTTAAGAACGGACTGGCGCAATATAAGAAGGTCGGTAAGACACCTTAATATATTATGCGCGCGTGCGCATACATGGATAAATAAACGAATCATATTAAATAAATATTATAATGGAAAACGAAAAACAGAAACAACTGCAAATAGAACTGAAGCCCGAAGTGGCTGCAGGTGTCTATTCAAATCTCGCTGTCGTAGCGAACACACCATCAGAATTTGTCATGGATTTTATCGCCATGTTACCAGGCGTTCCAAAGGCTGAAGTACGCTCTCGTGTTATCATGACACCCGAGCATGCAAAGCGTTTGCTTTTTGCCCTTCAGGAGAGAGTCAACGGGTATGAACGTCAGTTCGGAACCATCGACCTCCATCAAGCCGATCCAAAAGGACGAACAATCGCACCTTTTGGCACTGGAGAGGCATAATTTTTAGTTAAATAAACCTAAATATTGCTATTTATTGCAAAAAACAGGGCTTTTCGGTAAAAAAAACCGAAACAAAAGTCGCTGTTTCATATATTTTTGCTAACTTTGCACCGCTTTTTGGACTTTTATGCCCAAACTATGCCCTTTTGGGGGCGTGGAAAGGTACGCCCCTAGGGGTGCAAATTGGAGTCTGGATATGCGTAAGAATGATATAAATTTAAAAATATATAAATCATAAAAACAAAAACAAAATGCCTACTATTCAACAACTAGTAAGAAAAGGTAGAAAGGTGTTGGTAGACAAGAGCAAGTCACCGGCTTTGGACTCATGTCCGCAGCGTCGTGGTGTGTGTGTCCGCGTCTACACGACAACACCTAAGAAACCTAACTCAGCGATGCGTAAAGTAGCACGTGTCCGCTTGACAAACAAGAAAGAAGTAAACTCCTACATTCCAGGAGAAGGTCACAACCTGCAGGAGCACTCAATCGTGCTTGTACGTGGTGGCCGTGTAAAGGACCTTCCAGGTGTACGTTATCACATCATTCGCGGTGCGCTCGATACCGCAGGTGTAGAAAGCCGCACACAGCGTCGCTCTAAATATGGAGCTAAGCGTCCTAAAGCAAAGAAGTAAGAAAAGTAAAGTTATTAACTACTGTTTGATGGACGCTAAGGAGGGTTGAGTAAATACTCAGGTGAGAGTATTGAAGTAACACAATTTGCAACCTCAGACTAAAATTCAAACAAACAAGACAATGAGAAAAGCTAAACCAAAGAAACGTGTGATCTTGCCAGATCCAGTTTATGGTGATGTAAAGGTGACTAAGTTCGTTAATCACCTGATGTACGACGGTAAGAAGAGTATCGCATACTCTATCTTCTACAACGCACTTTCAATTGTGGAGAACAAGATGAAAGATGCAGACAAGCCTTCGCTCGAGATTTGGAAGAAGGCTCTTGACAACATTACTCCACAAGTGGAGGTAAAGTCTCGCCGAATCGGTGGTGCTACATTCCAGGTGCCAACCGAGATTCGTCCTGACCGTAAGGAAGCCATTTCGATGAAGAATATGATTTCGTTTGCTCGTAAGCGCTCTGGTAAAAACATGGCTGAGAAGCTGTCTTCAGAGATTATGGATGCTTATAACGAGCAGGGTGGTGCATTCAAGCGTAAGGAAGATATGCACCGTATGGCTGAAGCAAACCGTGCATTTGCACACTTCAGATTCTAACAAAAAGGTATTAGTTTTAGGTAATTAGGTTAATTTTAGGTAAAGTAAAGAAAGAATATGGCTAAACGTGATTTGCACTTGACGCGCAATATTGGTATCATGGCCCACATTGATGCGGGTAAGACTACTACTTCTGAGCGCATCCTTTTCTACACGGGATTGACTCACAAAATCGGTGAGGTTCATGACGGTGCTGCAACAATGGACTGGATGGAACAGGAGCAGGAGCGTGGTATCACTATTACATCAGCTGCTACAACAACCTACTGGAACTGGAACGATAACAAGTACAAGATTAACTTGATTGACACTCCGGGACACGTGGACTTCACTGCAGAAGTAGAACGTTCACTCCGTGTACTTGATGGTGCTGTGGCTGCTTATTGTGCTGTAGGTGGAGTTGAACCGCAGTCGGAGACAGTGTGGCGTCAGGCAGATAAATACAATGTGCCACGTATGGGATATGTAAACAAGATGGACCGTAGCGGTGCAGACTTCTTTGAAGTGGTTCGCCAAATGAAAGAAGTGCTTGGTGCCAATCCATGTCCAATTGTTATCCCAATCGGTGCAGAAGAAAACTTCAAGGGTGTGGTTGACCTCATTAAGATGAAGGCGATTTACTGGCATGATGAGACAATGGGTGCTGACTACTCAGTTGAGGATATCCCAGCAGAACTTCAGGCAGAAGCTGAGGAATGGAGAGACAAGTTGCTCGAGAAAGCTTCAGAAAATGATGAAGCCCTGATGGAGAAATACTTCGATGACCCTTCAACAATCACAGAGGAGGAAATCATCGCAGCGATTCGCAAAGCTACAGTAAGCATGGAGCTGACTCCGATGCTGTGTGGCTCATCGTTCAAGAACAAGGGTGTTCAGACCCTGCTTGACTATGTATGCGCATTCTTGCCATCACCTCTTGATACTCCAAACGTAATAGGTACCAACCCATCTACCAAGGAAGAAGAGGATCGTAGACCAGACGAAGACGATAAGACAGCAGCACTTGCATTCAAGATTGCTACAGACCCATACGTAGGTCGTCTTACCTTCATCCGTGTTTATTCAGGCAAGGTCGTTGCCGGTTCATACGTCTATAACAGCCGTTCGGGAAAGAAAGAGCGTGTGTCACGTCTCTTCCAGATGCACTCAAATCATCAGAACCCTGTTGAGGAGATCTGCGCTGGAGATATTGGAGCTGTCGTAGGTTTGAAGGATATCCACACCGGTGATACACTGTGTGATGAAAACGCACCAATCGTGCTCGAATCAATGGACTTCCCAGAGCCGGTAATCGGTATCGCTGTTGAGCCAAAGACCCAGAAGGACCTTGATAAGCTCTCTGTAGGTTTGGCAAAATTGGCAGAGGAAGACCCAACGTTTACTGTACGTACTGATGAGCAGAGCGGCCAGACCGTCATCTCAGGTATGGGTGAGCTTCACTTGGATATCATCATCGACCGTCTGAAACGTGAGTTCAAGGTTGAATGTAACCAAGGTAAGCCACAGGTGAACTATAAGGAGGCTATCACAAAGGCAGTGAATCTGCGTGAGGTCTACAAGAAGCAGTCGGGTGGTCGTGGTAAGTTTGCCGACATCATCGTAGAAGTTGGTCCAGTGGACGACGACTACAAGGAAGGCGGACTTCAGTTTGTTGACGAAGTGAAGGGTGGTAACATCCCTAAGGAGTTTATACCTGCGGTACAGAAAGGATTCACCAATGCGATGTCGAATGGAGTCTTGGGAGGATTCCCAATGGATTCAATGAAAGTGAGACTGATTGACGGTTCGTTCCACCCAGTGGATTCAGATCAGCTGTCGTTCGAAATCTGTGCCCTTCAGGCATACAAGAACGCATGTTCACAGGCTAAGCCTGTACTGATGGAGCCAATCATGAAGCTCGAAGTTGTTACTCCAGAAGAAAACATGGGTGATGTAATCGGTGACTTGAACAAGCGCCGTGGACAGGTTGAAGGAATGGATACCAGCCGTTCAGGAGCAAGAATCGTGAAAGCAATGGTTCCGCTCTCAGAGATGTTCGGCTACGTAACAGCCCTTCGTACCATCACTTCAGGTCGTGCAACATCAACAATGACTTACGACCATCACGCTCCGGTATCAAGTACAGTTGCTAAGGCTGTTCTGCAGGAGAGCGGTGGTAGAGCCGACCTAGTGTAAAGCAAACATGGGCCAGGTGCAGGTTAGCAAACGACTCTTAATCTGCATACCCGCCTAATTCATTCATAATTAAAAAAGAAAAAAACATGAGTCAGAAAATTAGAATCAAACTCAAATCTTACGATCACAACTTGGTAGACAAGTCTGCTGAGAAAATCGTGAAGACCGTGAAAGCAACGGATGCTACAGTAAGTGGCCCAATTCCATTGCCAACTCACAAGCGTATTTTTACGGTGAACAGAAGTACATTCGTAAACAAAAAGTCACGCGAGCAGTTCGAACTGAACACTTTCAAGCGACTGATTGACATTTACAATGCAACTCCTAAGACCGTGGATTCGTTGATGAAGCTTGAATTGCCAAGTGGTGTAGAAGTAGAGATTAAAGTTTAGGATTCAGAGAACAATTAAACAAATTAAGAAATGCCAGGATTATTAGGAAAGAAAATCGGAATGACATCCGTTTTCAGTGCCGAGGGAAAGAATCTTCCATGCACTGTTATCGAAGTAGGTCCTTGTGTTGTAACCCAGGTGAAGACCGTCGAGAAAGATGGCTATGCAGCTGTTCAGGTTGGCTTCGAAGAGGCTAAGGAAAAGAACACTACCAAGCCAATGATGGGACACTTCAAGAAAGCAGGTACAACACCAAAGAGACACTTGGCCGAGTTCGCATTTGATGAGGAGCATAACCTTGGAGATGTAATCACAGTAGAACTCTTCAATGATGCTGCTTATGTAGATGTTATCGGAACATCTAAGGGTAAAGGATTCCAGGGCGTTGTAAAGCGTCATGGTTTCGGTGGAGTTGGTCAGTCAACTCACGGTCAGGACGACCGTCTGCGCAAACCGGGTTCAATCGGTGCTTGTGCCACTCCATCACGTGTATTCAAAAACCTCAAAATGGGTGGTCAGATGGGTAATGTGCAGGTAACTACACACAACCTTCAGGTAATTAAAGTGATTCCAGAGCACAACCTCCTTCTGTTGAAGGGTTCAGTGCCAGGATCAAAAGGTTCAATCGTAACAATCATGAAGTAATGGAAGTATCAGTTTTAAACATTAAAGGTCAAGAGACTGGTAAGAAGGTTGAATTGAATGACGCTATCTTCGGAATTGAACCTAACGACCACGTAATTTATCTTGCAGTGAAGCAGTACTTGGCAGCACAACGCCAGGGTACTCATAAGTCAAAAGAAAGAAGCGAAATCGCAGGCTCTACTCGCAAACTGATTCGTCAGAAAGGCGGTGGTGGCGCTCGTCGCGGTGATATTAAGTCTCCAGTATTGAGAGGTGGAGGTCGTGTATTCGGTCCACGTCCACGCGACTACTGGTTCAAGCTTAACAAGAAGGTGAAGAGTCTGGCTCGCAAGAGCGCTCTGTCATACAAGGCTCAGCAGAATGCAATTGTAGTTGTTGAGGACTTCAATCTTGATGCTCCTAAGACAAAATCATTCGTAGAGATTCAGAAGAACCTGAACATCGAAGGTAAGAAATTGCTTCTTGTTTTGCCAGGTGTTAATAATAACGTATATTTGTCAGCTCGTAATATTCAGCGCGTAGAAGTAATTACAGCCAGTGCACTCAATACTTATAAGGTAATGAATGCAAACGTGCTCGTGGTTACTGAAGATGCACTCAAATTGGTTGATGAAACTTTTAACAAGTAAGGAGGTACAATATGGCATATATTATCAAACCATTGGTTACTGAAAAGATGACAGCTGTCTCAGACAAGCAGAACAACAAGTTCGGCTTCATTGTGCATCCTAAGGCCAATAAAATCGAGATTCAGAAAGAAGTTGAAGCAAAGTATAATGTAAGTGTAGTTTCAGTTAACACTATCAAGTACGCTGGTAAGCGTAAGAGTCGTTACACACGCTCAGGTGTTATCAAGGGTCAGACCAATGCTTTCAAGAAAGCAATCGTAACCCTGAAAGAAGGCGAAACTATAGATTTCTTTAGTAACATTTAATTAAACATGGGTATTCGTAAATTCAGACCAATTACTCCAGGTCAAAGACACAAAGCTATTGGTACGTTCGATGATGTTACTACATCAGTACCAGAGAAAACTCTTGTTTTCGGTAAGAAGAGCACAGGCGGTCGCAACAACTATGGTAAGATGACCGTACGTTACAGAGGCGGTGGCCACAAGAAGCTGATTCGTATCATCGATTTCAAGAGAGAGAAAGATGGAATCCCAGCTGTAGTGAAGACAATCGAGTATGATCCAAACCGTTCAGCTCGTATCGCACTTCTATTCTATGCAGATGGTGAAAAACGTTACATCGTTGCTCCTAACGGATTGCAAGTAGGCTCAACCATCATGTCTGGTGAAAATGCAACTCCAGACCTTGGCAACTCACTTCCACTCCAGAACATCCCAGTCGGTACTGTGATTCACAATATCGAGCTGCGTCCTGGTCAGGGTGCCAAGATGGTAAGATCTGCTGGTAATTTTGCTCAGTTGACTTCACGTGAAGGACGCTATTGCGTAATCAAACTCCCTTCAGGTGAAATACGTAAAATCCTTTCAGTTTGTCGTGCTACAATTGGAAGCGTAAGTAATTCTGACCATGCACTTGAGTCGTCAGGTAAGGCAGGTCGTTCACGTTGGTTGGGACGTCGTCCTCACAACCGTGGTGTTGTAATGAACCCACATGATCACCCAATGGGTGGTGGTGAAGGCCGTCAGTCAGGTGGACACCCACGCTCACGCAATGGTTTGTACTCTAAGGGTCTCAAGACTCGTGCTCCTAAGAAGGCATCAAGCAAGTACATTATTGAAAGACGTAAAAAGTAATTAAGTTAACGAAGTAAATTATGAGTCGATCACTTAAAAAAGGTCCATATATCAATGTAAAGCTCGAGAAGAAAGTTCTTGCTATGAACGAGAGCGGTAAGAAGAGCGTTATCAAATCATGGGCTAGAGATTCAATGATTTCCCCAGACTTTGTGGGACATACAATTGCAGTTCATAACGGTAATAAATTCATCCCTGTTTACGTTACAGAGAACATGGTAGGTCATAAGCTTGGTGAGTTTGCGCTCACACGTACTTTCCGTGGTCACGCAGGTAACAGAAAGAAGTAAACAGATTCACGTAATTAAGCAAATTAAATAATGGGATCAAGAAAGAAAATAATGGCCGATAAAATCAAAGAGGCCAAAAAGACTACCTACTTTGCTAGTCTTCGCAATGTCCCATCATCTCCACGCAAGATGCGCTACGTAGTTGATCTTGTAAGAGGTATGGAGGTAAGCAAGGCTTTGGCAACGCTTAAGTTCTGCTCAAAGGATGCTTCAAAAGATCTCGAGAAGGTAGTTCGCTCAGCGATTGCTAACTGGGAGCAGAAGAATGAAAGAAAGGCTGAAAACGGTGAATTGTATATCTCTAAGATCTACGTTGACGAAGGTGCAACTCTCAAACGAATGAGACCAGCTCCACAGGGTAGAGGATATAGAATTCGTAAGCGTTCTAATCATGTAACGGTATTTGTGGACGCTTTAAATAATGAGGAGAAATAATTATGGGACAGAAATGTAATCCAATAAGCAACCGTCTTGGCATCGTAAGAGGCTGGGACTCAAATTGGTTCGGTGGCAAAGATTTCGGTGATAACATCCTCGAAGATAGCAAAATCCGCAAATATTTGAATGCTCGTCTGGCTAAAGCCAGTGTTTCAAAGATTGTCATTGAACGTACACTTAAACTTGTCACTATTACTGTTTGCACTGCCCGTCCAGGTATCATCATCGGTAAGGGTGGTCAGGAAGTTGACAAACTGAAAGAGGAACTCAAGAAGTTGACGGACAAGGATGTTCAGATCAATATCTATGAGGTAAAACGTCCTGAATTAGACGCAGTAATCGTTGCTAATAATGTTGCACGTCAGATTGAAGGCAAGATTGCCTATCGCCGTGCAATCAAGACAGCAATTGCTAACACAATGCGTTCAGGTGCCGAAGGTATTAAAGTACAGATTTCTGGTCGTCTCAACGGTGCGGAAATGTCTCGTTCTGAGATGTACAAGGAAGGAAGAACTCCACTCCACACATTGCGTGCTGATATTGACTATTGTCTTGCAGAAGCACTTACTAAGGTAGGTCTGCTAGGTATCAAGGTCTGGATTTGTCGTGGTGAAGTGTTTGGAAAGAAGGATTTAGCTCCTAACTTCTCTCAGACGAAGGAGACAGGTCGTGGCAATAATGGCGGCGGTAGAAGATTCAGAAACAGAAAGTCTAACCGTTAAATTTTTGAAACATGTTACAGCCTAAAAGACAAAAATACAGAAGACCGCAAAAAGGACGTGGTCGTTTGAAAGGAGTTTCTCACAGAGGAACTGAACTCGCGTTTGGCAGCTTTGGAATCAAAGCACTACAGACTCGCTGGATTTCTGCTCAACAGATTGAGGCAGCCCGTGTAGCCATCACACGTTACATGCAGCGTCAAGGTCAGGTGTGGATCCGTATCTTCCCTGATAAGCCAATCACAAAGAAACCTGCTGATGTCCGAATGGGTAAAGGTAAGGGAGATCCATACAAGTATGTATTCCCTGCAAAGCCAGGTCGCATCCTTTTCGAAATCGAAGGTGTTTCGTATGAGATTGCTAAGGAAGCACTCCGTCTTGGTGCACAGAAGCTTCCTACAACAACTAAGTTTATTGTAAGACGTGATTACGACAAAAACGCTTAAGAGTCATGAAAATTTCAGAAATAAGAGAATTGACAACAGCTGAACTCACAGAACGTGTGGAGGCTGAGGTAGTGAACTATACAAATATGAAGTTCAACCACCATATTTCTCCTGTAGAGAATCATTCGCAAATTAAGAAGCTTCGTCGTGATATCGCTCGTATGAAAGGCGAGTTGCGTCAGAGAGAGCTTAACAAATAAAATTGAATCTACATGGAAGATAGAAATTTAAGAAAGCAAAGACAGGGTGTTGTAGTAAGCAACAAAATGGATAAGACTATCGTTGTCCTTTCCAAGTTCAAGGAGAAGCACCCTATTTATGGTAAGTTCGTTACAAAGACGAAGAAGTACCATGCTCATGACGAAAAGAACGAATGCAATATCGGTGATACTGTATTGATTATGGAAACTCGTCCATTGAGCAAAACAAAGAGATGGAGATTAGTTAACATCGTAGAAAGAGCTAAGTAATTATGATACAGGTAGAATCTAGATTGACAGTTGCAGATAACAGTGGTGCACGTGAGGTACTCTGTATCCGTGTACTTGGCGGTACTCGCCGTCGCTATGCTACTGTAGGCGACGTGATTGTTGTCACGGTTAAAAACGTAATTCCTTCAAGCGAAATCAAGAAAGGCACAGTGTCTAAGGCTTTGATTGTTCGCACCAAGAAGGAAATTCGTCGTGCTGACGGATCATACATCCGTTTTGATGATAATGCATGCGTTCTTCTGAGCAATACAGGTGAAATGAGAGGTAGTCGTATTTTTGGTCCTGTTGCTCGTGAACTCCGTGCTGCTAATATGAAGGTAGTTTCTTTGGCTACTGAAGTTCTTTAATTTTAGATTAATAAAGTAATGAGCAAATTACATATTAAGAAAGGCGACACGGTTATCGTAAATGCTGGCAACTCAAAAGGCAAGACAGGCAAAGTGCTGTCAGTGCTGGTTGAGAAGCAGCGTGCCGTTGTCGAGGGTGTGAACATTGTGTCAAAGAGCACAAAGCCATCAGCACAGCACCCACAAGGAGGTATTATTAAGCAAGAGGCTCCTATCCATATTTCTAACCTTAACGTAGTTGACCCTAAGACAGGTAAGGCTACACGTGTCGGCAGAAAAGAAGGAGCTAACGGCAAATTAGTTCGTTATGCTAAAAAATCAGGGGAGGAGATTTAATGAGTACTACTGCAAATCTTAAGAATGTATATGCAGAGCAGATTGCTCCTGCATTGATGAAACAGTTCAACTATTCTTCTCCTATGCAGATCCCTGTATTGAAGAAGATAGTAGTCAACCAAGGTCTTGGTATGGCAACTGCTGATAAGAAGGTAATCGAAGTGGCAATGACAGAAATCGCACAGATCACAGGTCAGAAGCCAGTTGCTACATTGTCAAAGAAAGACGTGTCAAACTTCCATCTTCGTAAGAAAATGCCAATTGGTGTAATGGTTACATTACGTCGCCAGAGAATGTATGAGTTCCTTGAGAAGTTAATCCGTGTGTCATTGCCACGTATCCGTGACTTCAAGGGAATCGAAAGCAAATTTGATGGCCGTGGTAATTATACTCTTGGTATTCAAGAGCAGATTATTTTCCCAGAAATCAATATCGACCAAGTTGATAAGATTATGGGTATGAATATTACATTTGTTACATCTGCAAAGACAGATGAAGAAGGCTATGCACTTCTCAAGGCATTTGGATTACCATTTAAAGACGCTAATAAATAATTGATATGGCTAAAGAATCAATGAAAGCACGTGAGGTAAAACGTGCGAAGCTGGTAGCAAAGTATGCAGCAAAGCGTGCAGCTCTGAAGAAGATTGTTGCAACAGGTGAACCAATGGAAGCATACGAGGCAGCTCGTAAACTTCAGGACATCCCTGCAAACGCAAATCCTATTCGTCTTCACAACCGCTGTAAGCTTACAGGTCGTCCAAGAGGTTATATCCGTCAGTTCGGAATCTCTCGTATTCAATTCCGTGAGATGGCTTCTGCAGGATTGATTCCTGGTGTAAAGAAAGCCAGCTGGTAAAATAATAGAGTTATTATTCATTGTTAAATATTGTCGGGGAGTCCCGATTAATTTAAGTAGTATGACAGATCCAATAGCAGATTATCTAACGAGACTTAGGAATGCAATCCAGGCTAAGCATAAAGTCGTGGAAGTTCCTGCCTCAAATTTGAAGAAGGAGATCACAAAGATCCTTTTCGACAAAGGCTATGTACTGAATTATAAGTTCGTAGAAGATGGTCCTCAAGGAACCATCAAAATCGCACTTAAGTACGATGCCGCAACAAAGACAAGCGCTATTCAGTGCTTGAAGCGTGTGTCAAGACCAGGTCTTCGTAAATACACTGGTTACAAAGACATGCCAAGTGTTATTAACGGATTAGGTATTGCAATTATATCTACATCCAAAGGTGTAATGACAGACAAGGAGGCTTCTGACCTGAAAATCGGTGGAGAAGTGCTTTGTTATGTATATTAATAGGAGGATATATAATGTCTAGAATTGGTAAGTTACCTATTAGTATTCCTGCAGGAGTAACAATTACTCATAAGGATGACATTGTAACAGTAAAAGGTCCAAAAGGTGAGCTTTCACAGTATGTAAACCCAGCAATCACCGTTAAGGTTGATGAAGGTCAGATGACTTTGGAAGAGAACACAGAACTGATGACCGACAACACGAAGCAGCGCCATGCATTCCATGGTCTCTATCGTGCACTCTTGAACAACATGGTTGTTGGCGTTTCTGAAGGTTACAAGAAGACACTTCAGTTGGTTGGTGTTGGATACCGCGTATCAAATACAGGTAATGTGCTTGAGTTTGCTATTGGTTATTCACATGCCATCTTGTTTGTCCTTCCGAAAGAAATTAAGGTTGAGACAAAGTCTGAGCGTAACCAAGATCCTCTTATTATGCTTGAGTCATGTGACAAGCAGTTGCTTGGTCAAGTATGTGCTAAGATTCGTTCATTGCGTAAGCCTGAACCATATAAAGGTAAGGGTATCCGCTTCCAGGGCGAAGTTGTTAGAAGAAAGTCTGGTAAGTCAGCTAGTGCTAAATAATTTTAAATTGTACGAATTATGATAACAAAGATAGAAAGACGTATCAAAATCAAATATAGAGTACGTAATAAAGTTTCCGGTACTGCTGCACGTCCACGTATGTCTGTATTCAGAAGTAATAAGCAGATTTACGTTCAAGTAATTAATGATGACGAAGCTAAGACACTCGTTGCAGCATCTTCACTTGGATTAGAGAAATGTAATAAATGCGAACAAGCAGCAAAAGTTGGCGAACTCATTGCAAAGAAGGCACTCGAGGCTGGTATTTCAACAGTAGTGTTCGACCGTAACGGCTACTTGTATCATGGTAGAGTTAAAGAGGTAGCTGAAGCTGCCCGTAAAGCAGGACTTAAATTTTAATTAGGATTATGGTTAATAGAGTAAAAATAGGAAACGACGTCGAGCTTAAAGATCGATTGGTTGCTATTAATCGTGTTACCAAGGTGACAAAGGGTGGTAGAACATTTACGTTTGCTGCTATCGTAGTTGTTGGTAACGAAAACGGTGTAATTGGATGCGGTCTTGGTAAGGCAGGTGAAGTTACAGCTGCAATCGCTAAAGGCGTAGAGGCAGCAAAAAAGAACTTAGTGAAAGTACCTGTTCTGAACGGAACATTGCCTCATGAGGCTTATGCAAAGTTTGGCGGAGCTCGTGTTTTGATTATGCCGGCTTCTGAAGGTACAGGAGTAGTAGCAGGCGGTGCTATGCGTGCCGTTCTTGAAAGCGTTGGTATTACTGACGTTCTTGCAAAGTCTAAGGGTTCATCTAACCCACACAATCTTGTAAAGGCTACAATTGCTGCTTTGACAAGTATTCGTGATCCAAAGACTGTTGCAGCGAACCGTGGTGTAAGTTTAACAAAGGTGTTTAGAGGATAAGGAGGTATATCATGGCAACAATAAAAATTATGCAGGTTAAGAGTCGTGCAAATCGACCAATCGATCAAAAGCGTACTTTGAACTCTCTTGGTTTGACAAAGATGAACCAAGTAGTTGAACATGAGGACACTCCTTCAGTGAGAGGAATGATCAAGAAGGTTAATCACCTTGTTAAGGTTATAGATTAAAGTTATTTATTTCAAAAATTTGAAACAATGGAATTACATAATTTAAAACCAGCTGAAGGCTCTACTCATACAGGCAAACGTGTGGGACGCGGTTACGGATCAGGTAAGGGACGTACTGCAACTCGCGGTCATAAAGGAGCTAAAGCACGCTCTGGTTACAAGAAGAAAATTGGTTTCGAAGGAGGTCAGATGCCTTTGCAGCGTCGTGTACCTAAGTTCGGCTTCAAGAACATCAACCGTGTAGAGTATAAAGCAATCAATCTGTCAACACTTCAGAAACTGGCAGATGATAAGAACCTCTCTAAAATCGGTATAGCTGAACTGATTGAAGCTGGTTTCGTGAATTCAAAGCAGTTGGTTAAGGTTCTTGCAAAGGGAGAATTGACTTCTAAGTTAGACGTAGAAGCTCATGCCTTCTCTCAGAAAGCAGAAGCTATCATAACTGAAAAAGGTGGTAATGTTGTAAAACTCTAAACAAATGGGAAAAGCAATAGATAAACTTAAGAACATTAAGTTAGTAAAGACGATATCCAATATTTGTAAGATCGAAGATTTGCGTACGCGTATCTTGATTACAATCGGTTTTGTTGCAGTATACAGATTCGGATCGTATATCGTACTTCCAGGTGTTGATACAGCAACATTAGAGAGTCTCTCAAAGCAGACCGAAGGTGGTGGATTGATGTCTTTGCTTGATATGTTTTCAGGTGGCGCATTCTCCAAGGCATCTATTTTCGCCCTTGGTATCATGCCATACATCTCTGCATCTATCGTTATGCAGTTGTTAGGTATTGCTGTCCCATATTTCCAGAAAATGCAACGTGAAGGAGAAAGCGGAAGAAGGAAGATGAATCAGTACACACGTTATCTGACTGTGGGTATCCTCATTCTGCAGGCTCCAACATATTTGGTGAATCTTTACAGAACTACAAATGGTACCGCAATCTACTCAAGCCTTGATTGGACTATGTTCTACATCACTTCAACAATAATCTTGGCAGCAGGTAGTATGTTTATCTTGTGGTTAGGTGAAAGAATCACTGACAAAGGTATTGGTCAAGGTGTTTCACTCATCATCATGATTGGTATTATTGCTCGATTCCCTCAAGCAATTTCTCAGGAATTCCTGACACGCTTCGAATCTATGGGTCAGGGTGGTCTGATAGGCTTCCTTGTTGAGTTCGTGGTATGGCTTGCGGTCATTGCAGCAGCAATCTTGTTGGTTCAAGGTGTACGTCGAGTTCCAGTGCAATATGCAAAGCGCGTTGTAGGTAACCGTCAGTATGGAGGTGCGCGTCAGTACATTCCGCTCAAACCATATGCAGCGAATGTGATGCCTATCATCTTTGCACAGGCAATCATGTTTATTCCAATTACGGTTGCACAGTTTATGGGAGCTAGTCAGAATGCATTTATGATGCAATTGCTTGATAACACAAGTGCCGTGTACAATGTGATTTTCGCAGCATTAATCATCATATTTACATATCTGTATACAGCTATTACTATCAATCCTACTCAGATGGCAGAGGACATGAAGCGCAATAACGGATTTATTCCAGGCGTAAAACCTGGCAAGAGCACGGCAGATTATCTTGATGGTATCATGTCGCGTATCACTTTCCCAGGTTCTTTGTTCTTGGCCTTAATTGCTGTAATGCCTGCATTTGCAAGCCTGTTTAATGTGCAGCGTGAATTTGCTCAGTTCTTCGGAGGTACATCATTGTTGATTCTCGTCGGTGTAGTGTTAGATACACTTCAGCATATTGAGAGTCACTTGTTGATGAGACATTATGATGGTCTTCTGGATTCTGGTCGTATCCGTGGCGCACATTGATATGTAAAGCATTTTTAGGATGATTTATCTTAAAACTGATGACGAAGTAGAACTTCTGCGAGAGGCCAATCTCTTAGTGGGAAAGACCCTCGCAGAATTAGCCAAAATCATAAAACCAGGTGTTACTACCCGCCAGTTAGATGTTTTAGCGGAAACATTTATAAGGGATCATGGAGCAGTACCTACATTTAAGCACTTTCCCAATCCCTATGGCGAACCTTTTCCTGCCAGCATTTGTACGTCTGTGAATGAGCAGGTTGTGCATGGCATACCAAATGACGTCCCACTGAAAGATGGTGATATTGTGTCGATTGATTGTGGTACGAAGTTAAATGGTTTTTGTGGCGATTCCTGTTATACCTTTGCGGTTGGTGAAATTTCAGATGATGTTAAAGCTTTGCTGAAAACGACGAAAGAAGCATTGTATAAAGGTATTGAACAGGCCATCGTTGGACATCGTTTGGGAGATATCTCTTATGCTGTCCAGAATCATTGCGAAAGTCATGGATATGGCGTTGTGAGAGAATTTGTGGGGCATGGCATAGGAAAGGAAATGCACGAAGATCCTCAAGTTCCTAATTTCGGGAAGCGAGGTAATGGTGTTATGCTGAAGAATGGATTGTGCATTGCAATCGAACCGATGATTACCCTCGGTCGGAAAGAAGTCTACATGTTGCCCGATAAATGGGGCATCGTGACACGTGATTCCAAAGTTGCAGCACATTTTGAGCATACCATTTGTGTGCGTAAGGGTAAAGCCGATATTTTGTCATCGTTTAAAGAAATAGAAGATATTATACAAGAAAAATCATTTTAATATGGCTAAGCAGTCAGCAATAGAGCAAGACGGAACAATTGTTGAGGCATTGTCAAATGCAATGTTCCGAGTAGAATTAGAAAATGGTCATGAGATTATAGCGCATATCTCTGGAAAAATGAGAATGCACTACATCAAAATCCTGCCAGGTGACAAAATCAGAGTGGAGATGTCTCCTTATGACCTTTCAAAAGGAAGAATCGTATTTAGATATAAATAACAAACTGCATATGAAAACAAAAGCATCTTTAAAGAAACGTACTCCTGATTGCGTTATAGTAAGACGTAAGGGTCGTCTGTTTGTCATTAACAAGAAGAACCCTAAGTATAAGATGCGTCAGGGATAATAATTCAAGCCAAGTAGATAAGTAAAACAATTTAAGATATGGCAATAAGAATTGTAGGTGTAGACCTCCCACAAAACAAGAGAGGCGAAATTGCGTTGACGTACATTTTTGGTATTGGACGCAGTAGCTCCGCAAAAATATTAGAAAAAGCAGGAGTTGACAAAGATTTGAAAGTAAAAGACTGGTCAGATGATCAAGCAGCAAAGATTCGTGAAATCATTGGTGCAGATTATAAGGTTGAAGGTGATCTTCGTTCTGAGATTCAGTTGAATATCAAGCGTTTGATGGATATCGGCTGTTATCGTGGAATCCGTCACCGTATTGGACTTCCTGTACGTGGTCAGAGCACAAAGAATAATGCTCGTACTCGTAAGGGTAAGAAAAAGACTGTTGCAAACAAGAAAAAGGCTACTAAATAATAAGTAAGTATGGCAAAGAAAACAACTTCTGCTAAGAAGAGAAATGTCAAAGTTGGTGCTCAGGGACAGCTTCATGTTCACTCATCATTCAATAACATTATTGTTACTTTGGCAAACAGCGAAGGTCAGGTTATTTCATGGTCTTCAGCAGGTAAAATGGGCTTCAGAGGTTCAAAAAAGAACACTCCTTATGCTGCACAGATGGCGGCTCAAGATTGCGCCAAGGTTGCATACGACTTGGGCTTGAGAAAGGTCACCGCTTATGTTAAAGGTCCTGGAAATGGACGAGAGTCTGCAATTCGTGGCTGTTGTGGTGTTGGAATCGAAGTAACAGAAATTGTTGACGTTACTCCACTGCCACACAATGGTTGTCGTCCTCCTAAGAGAAGAAGAGTATAAACAATTAGTTAATTGCATTGCTGAGTGTATTTGTAAGACGGCATCGTTCCTTTCTGCCGTTGCGGCTGCACACGAAGTAAATGCCTAAATAAAGATTCAATATGGCAAGATATATTGGCCCTAAATCAAGAATCTCTCGTCGTTTCGGAGAGGCAATTTTTGGACCTGATAAGGTGTTATCAAAAAGAAACTATCCTGCAGGTCAACATGGCAACAATCGCCGCAAGAAGTCTTCAGAATATGGACTTATGCTTGCTGAGAAGCAGAAAGCTAAGTACACTTATGGAGTCCTTGAGCGTCAGTTCCGTAATCTGTTTGAGAAGGCAGCATCAACCGATGGAGTAACAGGTGAAGTTCTGCTCCAGAGTCTTGAGGCACGTCTCGATAACGTTGTATATCGTCTTGGTATTGCTCCAACACGAGCAGCTGCTCGCCAGTTGGTTAGCCATAAGCACATTACAGTTGACGGACAGGTTGTGAATATTCCTTCATATTCAGTAAAGCCAGGTCAATTGGTAGCTGTTCGCGAGAAATCTAAATCTCTTGAAGTAATTGCCGCATCATTAGCAGGTTTCAACCACAGCAAGTACCCATGGATTGAGTGGGACGAGAATGCAAAGGGTGGTAAACTCCTGCATATGCCAGAGCGCGCAGACATTCCAGAGAATATTAAAGAACAGATGATAGTCGAGTTGTACTCTAAATAATAATTAACAATGGCGGTATTAGCATTTCAAAAACCCGAGAAAGTAATAATGTTGGAGGCCGACGACAAGTGTGGAAAATTCGAATTCCGCCCTTTGGAGCCAGGTTTTGGTATTACTATTGGTAATTCGCTGCGCCGCATCTTATTGTCTTCATTAGAGGGATTCGCCATTAATACGATTCGTATTGCCGGTGTAGAACATGAGTTCTCTACAGTCCCAGGAGTCAAGGAAGATGTTACCAACATTATTCTGAATCTTAAGAAAGTAAGATTCAAACAAAATGCCGATGGCATAGAGTCTGAAAAAGTCTCTATTGTAATCGAGAAGGAAACTGAGTTTAAAGCTGGGGATATTAACAAATATCTCACTGGATTTGGAGTGTTAAATCCTGAATTGGTCATTTGTCATTTAGATCCAAAAGCAACATTAGAGATTGAACTAAACATCAATAAAGGCCGTGGATACGTGCCATCTGAAGAGAATAGACAGTATTGTAAAGAAATCAACGAACTGGCTATTGACTCAACTTATACCCCAATTCGTAATGTCAAATTCTCTGTAGAGCCATACCGTGTTCAACAGAAGACCGACTATGACAAATTGGTGTTAGAGATTACTACAGATGGTTCTATACATCCAAAAGATGCATTGAAGGAAGCGGCAAAGATTCTGATTTACCACTTCATGCTCTTCTCTGATGAGAAGATTACATTAGACAATAATGATTTGGATGGTACAGAAGAGTTTGATGAGGAAGTATTGAGAATGCGTCAACTGCTGAAGACCAAGCTTACGGACATGAACCTATCTGTTCGTGCGCTTAATTGCTTGAAGGCTGCAGAAGTCGACACGCTTGGCGACTTGGTTAAATTCCAAAAGAGCGATTTGCTCAAATTCCGTAATTTTGGTAAAAAATCTCTTACTGAATTAGATGATCTTCTCGAACATCATGGATTGTCATTCGGAACAGACACTTCTAAGTATAAATTAGAAAAAGATTAAGCAAAGATGAGACATAATAAGAAATTCAATCATCTGAGTCGTACAGCCTCACACAGAGCTGCTATGTTGTCAAATATGGCAACTTCATTAATTCTTCACAAGAGAATTACGACGACTCTTCAAAAAGCAAAAGCTCTTCGTGTTTATGTGGAGCCATTGATTACAAAGGCAAAGGACGATACGACTGCTTCTCGCCGTGTTGTATTTAGCTATTTGCAGAATAAATATGCTATCACTGAGTTGTTTGGAGCAGTAGCAACTAAGGTTGGTAATCGTCCTGGCGGCTACACAAGAATCATTAAGCTCGGCAAGCGTGCTTCTGACGATGCAGATATGGCATTCATCGAGTTAGTGGATTTCGATGAGAATATGGCTAAGGCTGCAAAGAAGACTACTCGTACTCGTCGTTCAAAGAAGTCTGCAACTAAGGTTGAGACTCCTGTTGAAACAGTGGCAGAAGTCGCTCCAGAGGTAGCAGCAGAAGAGGCCTCGGTAGAAGAGAAAGCAGCAGAATAAGTTTATTCTCTGTTTCTATAAAACAGCTATGCACTTCGTGTGCATGGCTGTTTTTTTTGTGTTTGTATTTGTTTCTTGTCGTGTTGGTATATATGAATTGGTTTTGTGGTGTTTTTTGTACATGTTCTTTTGTCGGTTTTTTGCAGAACTTTGCTTTGCTCTTAAAGGTGAAAGTTGATGCTTTGTTACCTAATAAAGACTTTGTCTTTGATGCCGAAATAGCTGTTTTTAACTATTTTATGAATAAAATAGAGGGTAATAAGCATTTTTTTGTTAAAATATATTATCTATTCAAAAAAAAATATCTAAGTTTGTAGACCAATAAATGCTTAAGGTACCAAATTTTATTAACAACGGATTCAAAATGAGACTTGCAAGTAAATTTTTAATGTTCTTGGCGGCCATAGCGATGGCCTGTCCTTCCGTTGCGCAAAATTGGTATAAGATAAATACCCATTACGACTCAAAGTATCACTTTGATTGGAGTTTCCCTTATGAAATCGGTCAGTTCCCTTATTCGGATTTCTCTTTAGATGGCCGTTATTTCCGTATGTCAACGGATGATGTCGACGAAGTGCCCTCTATCAATGTGCCTTATGCCATTTCAATGATTGATAGTGTTACATTCGTTGACGAGGTGCCAGAGGATCTTCAATCACACAACCGCTATCAGGTCTACACCCTTAGTGTAACCACCAAAGGACTTGTTGGAGTTAATTCCAGAGAGCAGTATGTGGATTGTGTTGTGTCATTGGATGGTATGGATGGTTATAACTGGTATTCAGGTTCTGGTAGCATTCGTGGACGAGGCAATTCTACCTGGAGCATTTACCCGAAGAAGCCTTATCGTATTAAATTGAATGAAAAACATAAGATGTTGGGCTTAGCAAAAGCCAAAAGTTGGGTGTTGTTGGCCAATTATCGTGACCTTACCAGCATGATGAACACATATGTGTTTGAAGTGGCTCGTTGGATGGGCATGCCTTACATTAATAACACTCGTTTCGTGGAGTTATTTATTGATGGAGAATATGAGGGATTGTATCAATTGACTGAGCAGGTACAGCAAGGAAAAAATCGAGTAGATGTTTCTGATGAGGGTGGTATTCTTCTATCGATGGATTTAGATGATGGACCAAGCTTAAGCCCGGAGGCAACTGACAATTTCTGGTCAAGTGTCTATGGACTGCCGATGTGTGTCAAGCACCCAGACAATGTGACGGCAGAGCAGAAAGATTCTATTCAAGCGCTTCTTGCTGAGTTAGAAACAGCCATTAGGAATGTTGATTATGCAGCTCTTGATTCTTTGATGGATATGCGTTCGTTCATGACGATGGCGATGGTTCAGGAACTAGTTGAGAACGTCGAGATTTGTGCGCCACGTAGCATTTTTATGTACAAAGACGGAACAGGTAAGTGGGCTATGGGCCCATTCTGGGATTGGGACGCTGGTTTCGACTTCGATTGGGGAACATTCTACGATGGCAACATCTTCCGCTATTTTGGCGATTATCGTGAATTAGTTTTGGGTACAGATCCTGCCAATCGGAAGGGACAATATGGTGCTACTCCAAGATTCTTCACTGATATGTTTAAATCAGATCGTTATACCAAAGAGTATAAAGAATTGTGGAATTCTGTGAAAGATTCGATTGTTGATTACAGTTGGGCTATCGTGGAACAATATGTGGCAGAACTCAACAAGGGTGCATACAATCGCAATAAAATGCGTTGGCCAATTGTGGAAAACTCTTCTTGGTGGCAACCAGAGACCTATGATGTGAACCAAGAGCTGTCGAAGATGAAGACTTGGCTTGATAATCGTGTGGCGTATCTCGATAAGGTAATCAATGCTTACCCTCAGACAGGGTCTGAAGGAATTGAGGAGCAACCAGAGTATGGCATCTTGAATACGTTCATTTCTGGTAACAATATTGACATTTATGCAATGTTGAGTCTTGCCGATGGTTATTCTCAGGCGGCGTATATCGAGATCAGTCCAAATACGTTGGCAGAATTGTTAGGCATGTCAATGAATGATTTTAACAATGCACGGGTCAAGTTGAGCGCGCTCAATGCCAATGGCTCAGCAGGCGGTCATACAGCACAGGGTTCGTGGGGTGCTTGGTTTGATGATAAAGGTGATGTGGAAGATTATGGAGGTAATTCTCGCGTGTTTATAGAACCGAAGAATCTCAGTACCAGCGATGTGTATAGCTGGAACTACGGTTGTCATCCGAATAATTGCCAAAAAGGAGACCAATATGTTGCAACCATGCGTTATGCAATCACACGTAACCGACAGACTTCATACATCACTGTACCTGTGCATTTCGGCATCGATTGCATCCCAGAGGGAACATATGAACGGATGAACGTCGACCCCGAACTATATTCATATCGAAATATGCAACAAGTTGGCGAACAGACGATAAAGCAGTCTTTCCAATTGTCAGCAGTCGATAAATATATCAAGCAGCAATTGCCTATTAATTTAACGGAAATCATTAGTTTGTTCCCAAGTGGGGCGACTATCGACAAACTTCAGTTTGCTGCGTGCAAAGATATAAAGACTGGAGAACTTACTACAGATAAGACGTCTTCGAATGGTTTCTATATGTTGTTCGATGGCACAGCAGTTCCATGGGGGAGTAGTGAATGTAAAATAGGTTATAATCCAAGTTCAAATTCTTTGGATTTTGCTTATACGGCAGATATCGAACAACCTAAAGCTGGTACAGTTTGTTCTGCCTCGGTTTTCTTAATATATGACGATGCATATTCTTATCGTTTTAGAACGGACATCACATTGATTTAGATTAAGTTAAGTGAAAACATATTAATAAACAATTAAACAATTAAACAATGAACAAGAAAACAAAAACAAAATGGGTTTACATACACATAGATGATAGCTGAAGTTCAGTAGGTTATCTTAGAGATATAAACATGATGTTGAATAAATAAAAAAATATCAAAATCAATAATTAATAATTCTAAAAATTATGTTGTTTAACTTTCAGAGTAACAAACTACGCAAGCATCTTCTTATAGGAAGTGCTGTGTGTGCTGCAACTCTTGGTTTCTTTGGCTGTACACCAGACTATAACCTTGATGAGGATCAGCCTTCTGGACTGAACACCATCTATGGTTATATGGAAGACCAGGGAAACTACAAGAATTTCTTGCAGTTAATTGATGACCTGGGTGAGAAGGAGACCCTCTCAAAGACAGGTAGTAAAACCCTGTTTATTGCAGACGATGACGCTTTTGCGAAATTCTATGCAAACAATAAATGGGGTGTTAAAAGTTATGATCAATTGTCATTGGCTCAGAAGAAATTGATTCTCCGCTCATCGATGATTGATAATCCAGCTACAATCAGTTTGCTTTCAAGCGTACAAGGACCAATTGAAGGCGAATGTATGCGTCGTACAGCTTCTTTGCAGACTTATGATTCTGTTTTGATCGTTAGTACTACAGATCCTCAGATTCCAAGATTAGGAACTGAGCTTACTAGGTATTGGAAGAATCTGGCACAGACACATGATACCATTGTGCTCTTCAAGGATTTCTCTGGTGCAGCACCAATGATTCATTTCTTGCCACGTTTCTTGGAACAGAACATGATTACCGGTGAAGATGTAGACTTCCTTTACAATGATCCAAAAGGAACTCATGTTTCTGACGATGCTTACGTGAACGACTGTAAGGTAGTTGAAGCTAACATCTTCTGTAAGAATGGTTTCTTGCATAAAGTAGACAAAGTGATGTTGCCTCTTGACAATATGGCTGAGTTGATCCGCGTAAGACCACAGCTTAGCATCTATTCTTCTTTGTTGGAACGTTTCGCAGCACCATTCTACAGCTATGCCATCACACGTGAATATAACCGTATTTACAAGACTGATGTTGACTCAGTTTATCAGAAATCTTATTTTGCAATGCGCGGAAGCGAAAGTAATGGTATTGAATCAACGTCTCGAAACCAAGATAAAGATGAGTTATATTCGTTGTTGGATACTGAATTGTTGAAGTTTGATCCGGGATGGAACCGTTATAGCCCAGGAACACTGAACGATCGTGACCGCGATGAGGTAATGGAAGATATGGGTTGTATGTTGGCTCCTACCGATGCAGCTCTCACCGATTGGTGGAATAATGGCGGTGGTAAAGTCCTCAAAGACAACTTCGGTACCTGGGACAATGTTCCTGACCGTGTGATTGTAGAACTTATCAAGAACAACCAGCTTTATTCTTTGGTCGGTTCCGTGCCTTCTAAGTTTAAATCCGTATTGAACGATGCAGCAATGGAAATGGGAATTACCACAGCTGATGTTGATAGCGTGTTCCTTGCATGTAATGGAGCTGTTTATCAGACCAATAAGGTGTTCTCTCCAATGTCTTATTCATCAGTGTTATTCCCTGCAGTAGTCAGTGATAACCTCCAGATTATTTATAACGCAATCTCATTGCTGGAATTCCCTGCATATTTGAATTCAATGGTATCTCGCTATAGTTTCTTCATTCCTGTGAATGAAGGAATGTTGACTTATGTTGACCCGGTTTCACTTCCTCAGCAGGAGACTACTATTTGGAAATTCAAGATGAATCCAAATCCTTCTGCTACAGGCAAGGCCGCTATTCAGGCAGTTGTATACAAGGCTGTGAGACAAGCAGACGGAACATGGCTTCAGACAGACTCGTTGACTACTTATACTGGTGGCTCTTCTAATACTAATTATTATGGCGCTAGTAATACTGCTACTAAAGGTGACTATGTGTTCGACCGTCTTGAGGACCTTCTTGATAATATCATCGTCATTGGTGATGTTGAAGAAGGAAAGTCATATTATATGACAAAGGGTAAGAACTTTGTTAAGGTAGGTGGTACCATCAACGTTCCAGGTCAAATGACTGTTGCAGGTGGTTTCCAATTGGAACAAGGCCAACCACTGACTGTGTCAAGTGTCTATAATATGGAGAATGGTAAGTCATACATTGTTGACGTTCCGGTTTATACTGCTCACAAATCTGTCAGTGATATTCTTGCAGAGCGTGCGGCAGAGGATGGTGAATTCTCCGAGTTCTATGAACTGCTTCGTGAATGTGGTGCTTTGGCAACCAGTACGGGTTCAAAAATTAAGTGGTCATCTACCTCAAAGAATGGTAACTTGATTTATATTCCTGAAGAAGCAGACGAGAGTGTCAACTACCTGTTGAATACTTATCATTATACCATTTATGCTCCGACCAACGATGCTATGGCAGAGGCTCGTAAGAAAGGTCTCCCAACCATGGAGATGCTTGACGAAGCAATTGCTATTGATGAAGATGATTCGACCAAAATCGTTGTTCCAACGGATCCAAATGAAAATCCGATGCTCTATACGTTGATTCGGCATCATTTCATTGATGCAACACCAGGTGATTCACTTGCCTTTGATTCTCTCCATAAGACAGCAGCACGTGTTCGTAAGGTGATGCTCGACTTTGTGAAGTATCACATTCAGGATAACGCTATCTTCTTTGATAAGGTTAATGAAAGTGGCGAGTTCGCAAGTGGTCGTTATGAAACAGCCAAAACCAATCCTTCTACTGGTCGTTCGTTTAGACTCACGGTCGACAACGATGAAGATAGTCTTAGAGTGACAGGTATATGCACTCCAAAACAGGCCATCAATATGAAAAAGATGTGCAACCAGATGGTTCGTGAGTATTGGCTGAATAACGCAAATGTCAATGATGCAACGATGATTGAAACATCATCAAGCGTTGTGCTTCATGCCATTGACCGTCCTCTCTTATATAAATATAAAGAAGGTGCAGATTTGACATTACCAGAAAACAATCAGTTCATCTATTCTCCATTCGAGGTTTACGATCCTGGAGAGGAGGAGGCTGCAGCTGAAACAAAACGTAGACGTAAATAACTATGAGTATGAAAAGAATATTATCAATATTAATGCTTTTGGCTTGTTTCTGTGGAATGGCACAGGCGCAGGTTCAGGCTGGCGACATTATTTCTGGTACTGTCTCTGATGAAACAGAACCGTTGATGATGGTGAATGTTGTCGAAATTGACGCTAATAAGCGTATTGTTGCCCATGGAGTTACAGATATCAATGGTAACTTCTCTTTCAAGGTAGTGAACCCTAAGGACCATATCCAGGTTTCATATATCGGTTACAAGACGCAAAGTCTTCCTATTAATAAAAAGGTGTTTAAGATTGTGATGCAAAGTGCAACTCAAATCCAGCCAGTCATTGTTACGGGTGTGAAGAGGACTGAGAGTGAAGGTTTGAAAATTCCTATCACTGAGATTTCTACAGCTCAGCAGACTATCGATATGAAGGAATTCGAAGGTCTGGCTATGACTTCTGTTGATGAAGCTTTGCAAGGACGTGTTGCAGGTCTTGATATCGTGATGAACTCTGGTAACCTTGGTGCTGGTTCTACCATGCGTCTTCGTGGTGTCGGTACCATCACTGGTGATGCAGAGCCGCTGATTGTTGTCAACGGAAATGCCAGTGACTTGAGAATCGATATGAATCAGAAGGATGATTACAACGAAGAAAAGTTCGCAGAACTCCTTCAGGTTAACCCTGAAGATATCGAAAGTATCACAGTCCTCAAGGATGCTGCTGCAACAGCAATCTGGGGTAGCCGTGGTGCAAACGGTGTAATCGAAATCCGTACAAAGCGTGGTCAGCGTGGTAAGACTCGAGTAACTTATTCATATCGTTTCAGTGGTACATGGAGTCCACGTGGTATGAAGATGCTCAATGGTGATGATTACACTATGTTCCTAAAAGAGGCATACTACAACCCAACACTGCAGAGTTCAATCGCAGATAACACATCTGCTGATTACATACCTGAAATCAACTACGACCCGAACTACTCTCAGTATCACATGTTCAACAACAACACAGACTGGGAGAAAATCATCAACCAGACAGGACAGAATCATCAACACTATGTTTCTCTGTCGGGTGGTGGTGATAAGGCTCGTTTCCGTGTAGCAGGAGGTTATGACCATCAGATTGGTACCGTCATCAATCAGAAACTCGACCGTTATACTACACGTGTAGCTCTCGACTACTATGTATCAACGAAGATTCAGGTATCAACCAACTTCTCGTTGACTTATACAGAAAACAAGAGAACTGCTTCAAATAGTGGTGGTCTTGCTGACCTTGCATACCAGATGATGCCAAACCTTGCTCCATATGAGGAAGATGAAAACGATGTTCCAACTGGTGAGTTCTATATCATGCAGAAGGAATATACATCATCCCAGTTGAATGACCGTTTAAGTAACGGTAACCCATTGGCAGCAGCTTATCTCGGTAAGCGATTGACGAACGACTTGTCTCTCAACCCTGAATTCATCTTCCGTTATGACATTTTGGGTACAGAGCCAAAGGAGCATCGTTTACAATATCAAGGTTCTGTAAACTTCAGTGTTTCTGCAAACGATAGCCACAACTTCACACCTTCTGTTCTTCAGACAGATGGATGGAATGGTAATAACTCTAATGTGGCATCTACCAGCCAGAGTAAGAGCAATAACTTCAGTACACGTCACAGCTTGACATACACACCACACTTCAACAACGAGGATCATTCGTTGATGTTCATGGTTCGTGCTGAGTATAGTACAGGTAACAGCTCTAATCAGAGCGTATCACGTAAGTGGCTTCCAACAAGCGATATCACTTCTGCACTTGCAGGTGGTGTGCTTAGTGATGCGAATGGTAGTGTAAGTGCTCCTTCTAAGTCCGAGAACTTCGCGTTCCAATCTCACTATTCATTCAAGGGTAAGTATAGCTTTGACCTTACCGCTCGTTTCGATAAGTCAAACGGTAACCCAAAGAAGTGGGGTGCATATTATGGAATCTCAGGTCGTTGGAATATTTCCGATGAGACATTTATCAAGGAAAAGCTGAAATGGATTAACATGTTGTCACTTAGTGTAGGTTGGGGCCGTTCAGGTCGTCCATCAGGTGGCTCTACTTCAATGTATAGTACCTATAGTTCAGATGGTTCATACCTTGGTGTAACAGCAGTCGCTCCTCAGCAGATTCGCTTGAAGATCATCCGTCCTGCTAATAACGACACTTGGAACTTCGGTTCTCACTTTGCATTCCTCCGCAATAAGATTTCCGGAGACGTTCAAGTCTATACCAGTAGAAACGAACAGGTGTTGAGTTACCCTATTCCAACTTCTTCTGGTTATTCGAGCCTGCCTGCTAAGTTGCAAGGTATCGTTCGTAACAACGGATGGGAGTTCAACTTGAATGCAAACAACTTCATTCGTCGTGGTAAGTTCTCTGCAACCTTCAATATGTCATTCTCAAACAACCGTAATGAAATCGTAGAATTGGACGCAATGGTACTTGAACAGAGAAACCATGAGTTCGACTATGAAAATGGTACTTACCTCACTCGTGTTCAGGTTAAAAACCCAGTCGGTTCTATCTACGGTTTCCGCTACAAGGGTGTTTATGCTTACAGTGAATGGAGTGCTACAGAGATTCCTGGCGTAAGTGGTCCTGACGCACCAGTAGCTCGCAATGCTGCCGGTGAAGTAATCTTGAATGAGAACGGACGTTCAAAACCAATGATGTACGACTACGGAGGTATTCAGTATGAGTTCAAGGGTGGTGATGCTAAGTATGAGGATATCAACCACGATGGTAACATCAACGAACTTGACATCGTTTACCTTGGCTCTTCTCTTCCTAAGTTGACTGGTGGTTTCGGCCTCAATCTCAGCTATGGCCGATTCAATTTCAACATGCGTTTCAACTATCGTATTGGCCAGAAGGTAATCAACGGTGCTCGTATGACAGCAGAAAACATGTATTCAAACAACAACCAGTCACGTGCTGTCAACTGGCGTTGGCACAACGAAGGTGATGTTGCTGTGATTCCACGTGCACTTCACGACTATGGTTACAACTGGTTAGGTTCAGACCGATTTATGGAAGATGCTTCATTCCTCAGAATGAACTTCATCACCATGTCATATAGTGTTCCTACCAAGCAGTTGACTCAGTTTGGTATCAAGAGCTTGACTTTCAACCTCAACTTCAACAATGTATTCGTGTTGACGAAATACTCGGGTGCTGACCCAGAAGTTGCTGCTCCATCTGCAGGTCAAGACCGCCCAACAAGAGACGATGGTCGTACACCTCGATCAAAGCAATTTACTTTAGGTATTAATATCGGATTCTAAAAATTCAGGAACAATGAAACTAAAAAATATTATAAAGTCAATAGGTTTGGCAATACTCTCCAGCCTTCCGTTGGTTTCGTGTGATGTTGAGGTTTTACCATTGAACCAGATTATTGCGCAGAACTATTGGACCAGTAAGGCAGATGTCGAGAGTGTGGTATTCTCATGCTATACAGGTTTGACAAGTAGCGATGTCATCACACGCATGATTATTTGGGGTGAGGTTCGTTCTGATAATATTAAGGAAGGACAGCAAATCTCCCAGGCAAGTAAAGACCTTCAATATTTGCTCAACGGAAACATCCTTGAAACAAATACATACTGTGATTTTAGCGCATTCTACAAATTGATTAACCGCTGTAACACTGTTGAGTTGTATGCTCCAGTGATTCAGGAACGTGACCCTAACTACACCGAATCTGACCTCCGTCAGAATTTGGCAGAAGTGAAGGCAATTCGTGATTTGTGCTACTTCTACTTGATTCGTACGTACGGAGATGTTCCTTTCACTTTCGTTGCATCTATCGATGATGACCAGAATTATTATCTCCCGGCAACGAAGCAGGAACTGATTCTTGATACGCTGATCATGGACTTGGAGGCAAATGTTAATTACGCGCCAAAGAGATATGTCAACGAAATAGAGAATTCTGCACGTATTTCTCGAAATGCAATCAATGCCATCTTGGCTGATATGTACCTCTGGAGAGCATCGAATGCAAATGTGGCTCCTGCAACTCGTAACGCTGATTACCTCAAGTGTGTTGAGTATTGCGACAAGGTGATTGATGCAAAGATTGCAGAGTACAAGGAAGACCGTTATGGTACATTGAGACCTCAGATTAGCCGCGACATCTACGCAGAATATGGTTTCCCATTGCTTGAGGAATGGGCAGAATCTGATCAGACATCAGGCGTAGGAACGAATGCAAAGGCATTTAACAAAATCTTTGGTGGTGACGGAAACTCGTTTGAAAGTATTTTTGAACTGAACTTCGAAGAAGAAAGCCATAGATATGGTAGCTCGAATGAAAATAGTGTGATAGGTAGTCTCTATGGAGGCCGTAACAGTCGTGATAATGGTGCGCAGTTGGCTGCTAACGACATTATGATGTCACAAAAGCCAGGTGCAAACTATGAGGCCAATGGTTTGTTCTCTTCTTATGACTTCCGTAGCCAGACCAGTTTCTTGTGGCATGAGAGTAATCCGTATACTATTCAGAAGTATGTTGTAGAATCATCAAGAGTGAAAGTTGGTGCCTACGCTAGCTGGAGCGTTGATGGATTGAACAATAGCGCTCGTCAAGAAAACTACGCAAACTGGATTCTCTATCGTCTTACCGACATTATGTTGATGAAGGCAGAGGCAGAAGTTCAGATTGCCGCATATCTTGATGAAAATGCAACGGCAACAACTGATGATGGCACCACAACTACGACTCCAGCTCCTCGTCGAATTATTCCTACAGGAAATGTCTATTCAACAGCGAAGGAGTATTACGATGATGCATTTAATATTGTCAGAGCTATCAACGACCGCTCAACCCCACAGATTAAAGTTGGAACTCAAAATACTTCCAGACCTCAACGTTCTAATTTCAATATCAAGAAAGATTTTGATTTACTTGTAGAGAACGAGCGTCGTAGAGAGCTGTTGTTCGAAGGCAAGCGCTATTACGATTTGGTTCGTCGTGCTCGTCGAGAAGGTAATACTACATACGTGGCAGGTTTGCTCAGCAACAAGTTCACACAGAACTCATCTGCTATGCGAATCAAGATGGCGATGATTGAGTTCTTGTATATGCCATTCTCTGAGGACGAATTGAAGCGTAATCCTCTCTTAGTGCAGAATCCTGCATTCGATAAGGAAAAGAAGAATACAATCAACTATTAATTAACACTATGATAACTAAGATTAGAAATAATAAATGCCTTGCAGTGGCAATAGCTTTTACAGCTGCCTTATTGATTGGCTGTGACGATGATCCAGGCGTGGAGAACTATTACACTGCGAAAGGAGATATGGCTAATACATATCTCACCAGCCGTCCTGAGACGTTCAGTAAGTTCGTTGATATTATCAACAAGTCAAAGTTGGTCAATCTTGACTTGCTCGGCACTTACGGCTCTTACACGGTGTTTGCACCTACCAACGAAGCAGTAGATGCTTACTTGGCTGGACGACAAATGAGCTCAGTCGATGACTTGAGTGTTGCCGATTGCGATACAATCGCTTGTACGCACATCATTGAACAGTCGTACTTCACTACCGACTTCTCTGATGCAACGCTCCCGACTCAGAACATGCTGGATCGATACCTGACGATTACCTGTGACTCAGATGTTACATCTGATCCTGGTAAGGTTCAGATTGTCTACCAAATCAATCAGTCGGCACGAATCATCCACCGTGATGACTCTGTAGAGAATGGTGTGGTTCATACAGTCGATAGAATTATCGACGCAACTACTGAAATGCTCCCAGACTTGATGAAGAA
The DNA here is from genome assembly GCA_017529865.1 of Bacteroidaceae bacterium. GTDB lineage: Bacteria > Bacteroidota > Bacteroidia > Bacteroidales > Bacteroidaceae > Colivivens. Next base: position 63,101 of record JAFXNA010000007.1, on the reverse strand, counting down.
AGACTCTACGATTTCGTTGTTCTATAGTGCGTTGAAGCTTTGTCAACTCGACGAACTGATGCGCGACTACAAGGACGAGAACTATCATCTTTCCGTTGACTCTATTGACGAGTGGTATCCTCAGAAAACAGCTGTTGAGTACGACCTTGTGGGATATGCTGAGCACCGCTATTTTGGATTTACAGGTTTCGTTGAGCAAAATGATGTCTATGCAGCGCATGGGATTAATAACCTCGAAGACTTGAAAGCGTATGCTAAGCAAATCTATGACGAAGTCTATCCAGAAGATGCGAATGTTACGGATTATACAGACCGTCGAAATTCACTCAACAGGTTTGTGTCATATCACTTCCTGCCTGCACGTATTGTGTACAACATGTTGACTGCAGATAATGTCCTTCTTAAGTGTTTTGACCGTAAGCACTGGGATGTAGCTGATTGGTACGAGACAATGCTTCCTTATTCTATTATGAAGATTTCCTACCCTTCAGGCTCTCAGGCAGGACGTTATGTCAATCGCCGTGGTGTTCAGAATCGTAAGGATGCTCGTGGTGTGTTTGAACCGGGAGCTAAAATTAAGTCTCCTTCAGAGGCTGGTCGAGACCTGGTAGCAGTGAATGGCGTTTATCACTACATTCAAGACATTATCACTTATGGTGATGTCACTCAGACAGTGGTGCTTAATGAACGTATGCGAATTGATGCAACGACTTTGTCTCCCGACTTCTTGACAAGCGGTGCCCGTGGTCATTCCGTTCGTGGCACAGGTGGTGTTTCATCTCAACCAGGTCAATATGGAAAGCAATACCAATCTGCCGACCTGAATAATCCGAATACTTGTCTCGGCTTTAAGCGTGGCTATGTAACCAATTTTGACTTCACGCAGAAGACCCACATGCATGTCCGCAACCGTTACTTGAGCTTCTGGTCTTATCAGGGTGATGAATTGCTGATCTCCGGTATGTTCGACATCACGTTCAAATTACCTCCAGTACCAGAAGGAGACTATGAGTTCCGAATTCAGACATGTCTCGGATTCGATAACCGTGGTATCTTACAGGTTTATTTTGACAATAAACCGTGCGGTATTCCTCTTGACATGAGAAAGCAAGGAACTGACCCGTCAATCGGAAACAAGCCTGACTCTGAACTCGGTGATCAAGAAGCAATTGCTGCTTATGATAAGTCTCTACACAATCGTGGATGGATGAAGGGACCTGCTTCCTATGGAAATATTGGTCAGGATGGCACCGGTAGCCCATTCTGGATGCGTGATGGCATGACAGAGATGCGACGTATATGGACCACCTTCCATTCCGATGGAAAGACGGATCATTATGTGAGAGTTCAGCAGAAACTTGATATGGGCGACATGGGTACATTCGCATTCGACTATATTGAGCTATGCCCTCGTAGTGTTTATAACAATGAATACTATCCAGAAGATAAGTACTAAAAACAAATTATTATGAATAAGAATATAAATAAATCAATCCGCACAGGCATCTTGGTGTTCGCTGGCTTGCTGGTGAGCTATGCCTGTTCAGATACATGGGATGAGCACTACGATGCAAATCTGGCAACAGGAAATGTAGTAGATGCCACCATCTATCAGCAGCTTAAGTCTGAAGGGTTAACGGATTTCGTTGAAATCCTTGACGCAACAGGTTATGATGCACTCCTCAATGAGAGTCAATTAGTAACAGTATTCGCACCGGTAAATGGCTCGTTCAATAAAGACAGCCTGCTACAGGAGATTAGTAATGGTCACAAGGATCTGGTGATTACCCGATTCGTAAAGAACCACATTGCTCGTTACAACTTCTCATCTAACACAACCAAGCAGGATGTCATGCTCCTCAACCAGAAGAAGACAACCCTGACTAACGGTGTTGTTGGTGTAGACTCTGTACGTGCAAAGACCGTGAATACTGTATGTAACAATGGTATTCTGCATGTCATGAGTTCGGAACTCCTATTCCACCCCAATATCTATGAGTTGTTGGAAACCGATCCTGACATCGATTCGATGTATGCTATTATCAAGTATTATGATGATGACTCTTTGGACGTAAACCGAAGTGTATATCGTGGTGTCGACGGTGATGGAAACCGAATCTATGTTGACTCTGTAATGATTAAGGCAAACCGTCTGTTGCAACGTCTCGATTCTTACATCTATCGTGAAGACTCTGACTACTTGGTGATTGCTCCTCGTAAGGAAGCTTACAATGAGCGTTACAACCTGGTGAAGGATTATTTCAACTTTAATATTCATGAGGACGACCGCGACTCTTTGCAGCAGTACTATTCAAACTACTTCACGTTGAATACGTTGTTCTACAATCGCAATGCAAACATCTACTCTGACGACTCTTTGGTAACTACGACTTACAGCCGTTGGGACCCAGAGCACAATGTGTTCTACAAACCATTTGAAGAGGGTGGACTTCTTGCTTCTGATAGGTATTACGATAAAGTGACTTGTAGTAATGGTATTGTTTACAAGACTGATTCGTTCCCAACTTCAATCTATGATGCTTTCTTCCACGAAATCAAGTTGGAAGCAGAAAATACAGGTAACATCAATATGGAAGAAGATGAGAAGAGTCAGCCCTATTACACAAAGAACATTGGGGATCCTGTAGTTATAACAGACAATATCCATCCAGGAATTTCTGAACATGCTTATTTGGATATCAGGCCTAAGACTTCTTCTGTTCAGCCTTATGTAGCATTTAATATTCCAAACACGCTGTCAGGTGAATATGATGTGTATTTGGTGACTGTTCCTTTGAAATATGGCAGAAACCTGCAATCTGAAGCCGACTCAACCAAGGCTTATCAGTTCCGTGTCAATATGTTCTATCGTACGAACAAGGCAACTGATTCCAACTCGCAATGGCCTAAGACTCGTAATGAGGTATTGAAGAATCCGGCTGATCCAGCGGGAAAGGAACAGAACTTCCAGAGCAATCCTGAAAAGGTCGACTCCATCTTCTTGGGTACCTTGAAATTTACGGAGTCCTATTATCGTACCAACAAAGCTGGTGTGATGATTCAGATTCAGTCTTATGTGTCTACAAAGGAGACTGCGACCTTCTCTCGTCGTATGTTGATTGACCGTCTGATTCTCCGTCCACACGGAATGCCAGTGAAAACAGACGACGATTCTCCAATCGTAGTTCCAGTTAATGAAGAATAGTAACTCCTAAACAATGAATTATATGAAGACATATTTTGAAAATAATATGCTGCGTTTCTGCAAGGCAGGAATTGCAACTATGATATTCTGCATAGGAGTTCTCCCTATGTCTGCACAAGATGATGATGCAGAATCTGCGGAAGAGATTGAAGCTCCAGTAAAGAAGAAAGTACAGAAGCCAATCAAGAAATATCCAATGAAGGAAGTTTCTGGTAAGGTAACTGATGCAACAACAGGTGAACCGCTTGCTGGTGTGAAAGTGAAGTCATTCAACAATAGCTTCTATGCTGCGATGACTGAAGAAGACGGAACATATACCATCAGCGTTCCAACTTTCGTTACTTCACTGTCTGCCGAACTCGAAGGCTACAACTTCACACAAGTGGCTATCAACGATCGTGCTGAAGGTGTTGACGTCAAATTGTTCTCGGATTTGTATCTCGAGGATTATGTGACAAAGACAACTGCAGCAAGAACTGTGACATCCAAAGACTATGGTACGTCATCAGCTTTGACCTTAGACCAAGAGGTACAGAACCGTTTTGGCGGTGATGTGCGCTCCATCTCACGTACTGGTATTCCTGGCATGGGTGTTAGTATGTTCATCGAAGGTTTCCACTCTATCAATGCAGCATCTCAGCCGCTCATCGTTATCGATGGAGTTGTTCACGATATGATGTGGAATTCATCAATGTTGCACAATGGCTATTGGAACAACCCATTGGCTAATATCAACATCGATGATATTGCTGAAATCAAAGTATTGAAGAATGCTACAGCTCTTTATGGTGCTCAGGGTGCGAATGGTGTGATTTATATCACGACCAAGCGTAACACCAGCATGAAGACCGTCATCGATGTGAATATCAGCGGTGGCATTGAGCTGATACCTTCTACTCCTGATGTCATGAATGCAGATCAGTATCGTGCTTATGCATCTGGACTTTTGAAGACTGCGGGCAGTAAGTTGGAGAACTTCAAGTTCTTACAGACCGACCCTACCTATTATTATTATAATATGTATCACAACAACACCGATTGGAAAGACATCGTATTCGAAGAGGCATTCTCTCAGAACTATGGTATCCACATCCAAGGTGGTGACGAAGTAGCAAACTACAACCTCTCTGTTGGTTACATTGAGTCGCAGTCTACATTGAAGAAGAATGATGTCAATCGTTTCAATATCCGATTCAACTCTGATATCGTCTTGACAGATAAACTGACCACTCGTTTCGACGTGGCTTATGCTAACTTGAAGCGTAACCTGAGAGATGATGGTTTCACTCCTGAGTTCCAGGCTAACGCGATTTCTTCTCCAAACGTGCTTGCCCTTCTGAAGTCTCCATTCGTGGCACCTTACGACTTCTCAACTGATGGTAAAATCTCATCATTCGTATCTGATGCTGACGACTACCTCGCAGAAGCACTCGGTAGCAAGGCTTCATTGGCTAACCCTCTTGGTATCTTGAAATATGCTGATGCATTGAACAAGAACCGTGTGGACAATACCGATGTAAATATTGTGGTTACACCTGTATGGCATGTCAATCGTAACTTCACCATTCAGGAGCAGTTTGCTTACTCACAGCTCAGCTGCAGTGAAATCTATTATACTCCTGTTCAGGGTATGCCAAACTACTATGTAAAGAACATTGGTACCGTTCAGAACTCTACTGGTACAAGCTTCTACAAACACAAGGCTTTGTCGAGTGATACTCGTGTCGACCTTGCTCTTCCTTTGGGAAAGCATCGTTTCGACATCTTCGCTGGTGTTCGTTACCTTAACGATAACTTCAAAGACTCTTACACTCATGCATACGATTCTGGTAACGATAAGACTCCAGACAAGGCTACTCGTAACAAGCACGCAGAAGGTGTAGATGAGACTTGGAAGTCAATCAACTGGTATGCAAACATCGATTATAACTATCGCGAGAAGTACTACCTCCAGGGATCATTCGCATTCCAGTCTTCTTCACGCTTCGGTAAGCAGGCCGATGCTGGTATCAAGATGTTCGGCGTGACATGGGGCTTCTTCCCATCTATTCAAGGTGCTTGGGTCATCAGCAACGAAAACTGGTTCCGTCCAAACCGTGCTGTCAACATGTTGAAGTTGAATGCAGGATTTGAGTCACTGGGTAACGACTCTTATGACAACAACGCAGCATTTACTTACATGAGTGCTCGTGCCTTCCTCAAAGAGAAAGCGGTAGGTATTGGCCTTGAGAATATTGGTAACTCTAAACTTCGTTGGGAGAGCACCAACCGTTTCAATGTCGGCTTAGAAGGTAACTTCTTCAACAACCGTTTGAACGTGAAGTTGAATTACTTCTATGCAAAGACAAGCAACCTTGCAACACTTGGAGCAATTGCTTATCCGACAGGTATAAAGCAGTATTGGACCAATGACGGTGCCATGAAGAACGAAGGTTACGATGTGGCAGCTCTCGCTAAGGTTGTAAACTCGAAGAAATTCAAGTTCGAACTTGGTGCAAGTGTAGGTCACTATAAGAATGAAATCACTCAGCTTCCAAATGGTGTACAGTCTATTGAGACTGACGTCTACAACGGAACCATCCAGACTGCTGTGGGACAGCCACTTGGTATGTTCTACGGTTACAAGACCGATGGCGTCTTTGCAACGACTGCAGACGCACAGGCAGCTAATCTTGGTATTCTTGACAAAGCAGGTAACAAGATTGACTTCAAGGCAGGTGATATGAAGTTTGTTGATATGAATAACGACAAGCTCATCACAGAGGCTGACCGTGTGGTTATTGGCGATCCTAATCCAGACATCTATGGTAACATTCATGGCAACTTCCACTTCGGTAAGTCATTCAGCGTAGCAATTAACTTCAACTATAGTCTTGGTAATGACATCTACAACTATGAGCGCGCAGTGCTCGAAGGTGGTAGTGAGTTCATCAACCAGACTACAGCAGTATGCCGCCGCTGGATTGCTGAAGGTCAGCAGACCGACATACCTCAGGCTACATACGGTGACCCAATGGGCAACAGCCGTTTCTCTGACCGTTGGATCGAAGATGGTTCTTATCTCAAGTTGAAGAACATCACTTTGAGCTACAAACTTCCTCTCTCTCCTGAAAACAAGTTCTTGCAGGGTATCACCATTTGGGCAGCAGCCAACAACTTGTTGACATTCACCAAGTACTTAGGTGCAGATCCAGAAGTGTCTTGCTCTAACAGCTCATTGTTACAGGGTATCGATGCAGGATTTACTCCTTCAGGTCGTAGTTTCACACTCGGAGTTAAGTTTAACTTGTAATCAAACTCATCTGTTTCTTCCTTCGGGGAGGAACAGAGAAAACAAAACAGTAAATATATGAAAACAAAATCAATCATATTTTCAGGCTTGCTCCTTCTTACTGTCGGAGCTGCTACTACTTCGTGCGAAGATATGCTTTCTGTAGAAGATGAGTTGCATACAACGAATCTTACTCCACAGGATACGGTATACCAGCTCATGGGTATCGTTAATCGCATGCAGAGTCTGGTCGATCGTACTGTCGTACTCGGTGAACTCCGTGCCGACCTCGTCGACATCGATCCTACAGTGGCTAAAACCTCTTTGCAGGATGTGATGAACAATAACATTTCAACAGACAATGAGTACAATCAGATTGCTGACTACTATGCTGTTGTCAATGCATGTAACGTTTATTTGGCTTATGTAGACTCTAACTATGTGTCACACAACCGTAAGCATTTCGAGAAAGAAATCCAGGCTGTTCGTGTATTCCGTGCATGGACCTATCTGGAACTGGCGAAAATGTATGGTAAGGTTCCATTCATTCTCGATCCTGTGCTCACTTCTGGTGATGCCGATGACATTCTTGCGAATGCTTCGAACCGTGCTGACATGAATACTATTTGTACGTACTTCATCACTGAATTGTTGCCTTACGCATCAAAGGTAATCGACATGCCGGACTTTGGTAAAATGAATGATATGGCAAGTTCTACGTTCTTCATTCCTGCTCGTTTGATGTTGGCAGAGCTGTATTTGTGGAGAGGTTGCTTCACACAGGCTCAGAGCGACTTCGTAGAGGCTTGTCGTTACTACCACGACTACTTCTGTTTCACTGGACATGAAGTGACGACAGGAACAGTAGCTGTTACTTGGGGCGACCGTCGTATGCGTAACACCAGCGGTGATTACTCTATTACTGACGACAAGATTGCCATCATTCCTCTTGATACTTGTGCTTACGATGGAACATGGAGTGAACTGTATGGTTTCTTCAACTCACAGTTTGAGAACAACTACTACGTACCTGTAGTTCCTTCTAAGTATATCCGTGAATTGTCACAAGAGCAAATCTGGTGTGGATACTTCGAGGAAATGGGTAACCGCGATACTATTTATAGTATTGATAAGGTGGCTTGGGAAGATTCACTCGAAATGGGCGACCTCCGTCTCCAGGCTGTTTACGATCGCTCACAAGTGAGCGACCGCTACACTGACCGCTTTGCAAAAGACCGTCAGCACATTATGAAGTATGCTACTTCAAAATCAAATGACGGTCCGGACCGCAAGTTGCAATCTTACACATTGTTCCGTAAGAACATTGTATGGCTCCACTTTGCTGAGGCACTCAACCGTGCAGGATTCCCACAGACTGCATTCGCTGTCCTTAAGTATGGTATCTCGTCAAACACAATGAATAATTACGTGTCACGTACTGAACGCAATAACCTGTATGATGTAGGCACCTACTTCTTGGGCGACCTCGGCTCATGGTCAAGTTCTACCTTTGTTGACAAACATTCTCCAATGGCTACTCAGCCCAACGTTCAAACGACTATGCAGGGTATCCACTCTCGTGGTTGCGGTGACTCATACTACAACAAGTATTATGAACTTCCACGTGATTCTGCTATTTGGGCAGAGGTGGATTCTCTGACAAAGCAGTATAGCCTGTTGTCAGATAGCCTTGAAGCAGCAAAGGATGCGCACGACATTCATATTATTCCAGATGATAGTGTTGATTGGTATTATGACAATTATTATGGATTGATTGATTACGAAATTCGTCAGGCAGGAACGGGTTCGGTCGTATACTTTGTTTACGTATATGAGTCAGAAGAAGACTCACTTGCACTCTATAATCTTTATCGTGAAAGAAATCTCACGAACTCTCGTATGTATGATGCCGAGGAAACGGCTTATGTAGCAAGCGTGCCTTTGTATCAGACTACACTCGAGCAGATGATTCTCGACGAGGAAGCACTCGAAGGTATGTTCGAAGGCTACCGCTTCTTCGACTTGATGCGTTATGCGATGTATCACAACGATCCAGACTTCATCGCTACTCAGGTGGCTCGTCGTAAGGGCGCTGCTAATCACGACTCTCGTGCCGATGCACTCAAGGGAGGTAAGTGGTATCTGCCACTGCCATAACCCTCTCTCTATCGAGATTCTTTTAAAGGGGTGTCCGACAAACTGTCGGGCACCTCTTTTTTGTTAGCGTGCCACTCGCGAATTAAAAACAGTGGAGATAAATGGCAGAAACGCCCTTTGGGTAGCAAAAAGACAGGCAAATGCGCAATTTCTTTGTCTTTTATTTTGTGGGGTGAGCAAAAATGTGTAATTTTGCAGGCAAATTGAAAAGAAAAGTATGAAATCTATTAGCATCATCGGCATTATCTTGTCACTACGACTTAGTAAGCTCGGAGTGAGAGAGGCCTGTTATAATATATAATTGATAATGTATAATAGATAGTAGATATAATATAAGCCTTTCTTGCTCCGAGCGAGAGGGGCTTTTTGTAATAGACCCACCCCCTTGCTCCTCCCTCAGTCTTCCCCCTCTGGGGGACTGAGGGGGGACAAGAACGAATTTCTCCCCCTTCGCACTCCCCCAAGGGGAGAGAGGAGGGGAGTAGGATGAAGGTGGAATGATAATAGAAAATAGTAAATCGTTAAATGGTAAATATAAAGATGGATCGTTTATTTATTTTTGACACAACATTGCGTGATGGCGAACAGGTACCTGGTTGCCAACTCAACACGGTAGAGAAGATTCAGGTTGCCAAGCAACTGGAGATGTTGGGAGTCGATGTCATTGAGGCAGGATTCCCTATATCCAGTCCAGGCGACTACAACTCTGTTATCGAAATCTCGAAGGCAGTGACATGGCCTACTATCTGTGCACTGACTCGTGCCGTCGAGAAAGATATTGATGTGGCTGTTGAGGCTCTGCAGTATGCGAAGCGTAAGCGTATTCATACCGGTATCGGTACGAGTGATTCGCACATCAAGTACAAATTCAACAGCAATCGTGAGGAAATCATTGAGCGTGCTGTCGCTGCGGTGAAGTATGCACGTCGCTTTGTTGACGATGTAGAGTTCTATGCCGAGGATGCAGGTCGTACTGACAACGAGTATCTGGCTCGTGTGATCGATGCTGTATGTAAGGCTGGTGCTACCGTTTGTAACATCCCTGACACAACGGGTTTCCGTGTGCCGAACGAATATCATGAGAAAATCAAGTATCTTTATGAGCATGTCGATGCCTTCGCTGCTGGCAAGTCTATACTTTCAACCCACTGCCATAACGACCTTGGTATGGCTACAGCCAACACCGTAGCAGGTGTGCTGGCAGGAGCCCGTCAGGCAGAGGTAACCATCAATGGTATTGGTGAACGTGCTGGTAATACGTCGCTCGAGGAGATTGCTATGATTTTCAAGACTCATCCCGATCTTGGCATCGAGACCAACATCAACACGACGAAGATTTATCCTACCAGCCGCATGGTGTCGAGCCTCATGAATATGCCTGTTCAACCCAACAAGGCAATCGTGGGACGTAATGCTTTTGCTCATTCCAGCGGCATCCATCAGGATGGCGTGTTGAAGAATGCATCGACCTATGAGATTATGGACCCAAAAGATGTAGGTATCGACGAGGCATCAATCGTACTGACAGCTCGTTCAGGACGTGCTGCCCTCAAGCATCGTCTGCATATCAACGGTGTGGATGTCGATGATGAAAAACTCGACAAGGTATATCAGGCATTCCTTGAACTGGCAGATAAGAAGAAAGAGGTGACCGACGACGATATCCTCGTTCTTGCAGGAGCTGATCGTACAGAGGCACACAACATCAAGCTCGATTATCTGCAGGTAACTACTGGTAAGGGTGTACGTAGTGTGGCATCCATCGGCCTGCAGATTGCAAACGAGCACTTTGAAGCAGCTGCAACGGGTAACGGTCCTGTCGATGCTGCTATCAAGGGTCTGAAGCGTATTATCAAGCGCGATATGACCCTCAAGGAATTCACTATCCAAGCAATCTCGAAAGGTTCTGACGACCTCGGTAAGGTTCACATGCAGGTGGAATACAACAACCACATCTATTATGGATTTGGTGCCAACACCGACATCGTCACCGCTTCCGTCGAAGCATATATTGACTGTATCAACAAATTTAAATAGACCCTCCCCCTAATCCCCTCCCTGCGAGGGAGGGGAGTGGTTTCTAATAAGCGATAAGCGATATGGGTTTCAAAACAGCGGCACCAGATAGGTATGGATTATTGAGGGAGTTCGCTCGTGAGAACAGGAAAAATGCTACGTTTGCCGAACACGTACTTTGGGACGAACTCACAGAGAATGAATTAGGAGTTCGTTTCTTGAGACAACATATCATAGGTGATTATATCGCGGATTTCGTGGCGTTGGAAGTAGGGCTGATTATTGAAGTTGATGGTGCATATCATTCAGAGCGTCAACAGGAAGAAGATGACGAACGTAGGGCTAGGGAATTGAAAACTATGGGATTTGACGTTATACGTTTCTCTAACGAAGAAGTTTTATATGATATAGAAAAAGTAATAGAAGAGATAATTCAAAAAATACAAGAGTATGAATAATCAACAGCAAACAACAACGAATGGAGTATCTACTCCCCTCCCTCAAAGGGAGGGGCAAGGGGGTGGGTCTGCCTGTTTATTCGACAAAATATGGGATGCCCATGTAGTGCAGCAGGTGGAAGATGGACCTACTCAGTTGTACATCGACCGTTTGTATGCACACGAGGTGACAAGCCCTCAGGCATTCGACACATTGAGAGATAAAGGTATCAAGGTGTTCCGCCCTGACCACGTGGTGGCAATGCCCGATCACAACACACCAAGTGACCAGCAGGAACGTATTGACGACCCTGTAGGCCGCAAACAAGTAGAAACCCTCAAGGCTAATTGCGAAGAGTATGGTATCAAGCACTTCACGATGGGCACCAAGGACAACGGAATCATCCATGTGGTAGGTCCGGAAAAGGCCCTTTCGCTGCCTGGTATGACCATCGTCTGTGGTGACTCTCATACCAGTACTCACGGTGCAGTAGGTGCTATCGCGATGGGTATCGGTACCAGCGAAGTAGCTCAGGTATTGGCTTCTCAGTGTATCCTGCAAGCCAAACCAAAGACTATGCGTATCAACATCGAAGGCGAGTTGCGTCCGAATGTGACCGCCAAGGATGTGGCACTCTATATCATGGCTCAGATGACGACCAGCGGTGCTACAGGTTATGCCGTTGAGTATGCAGGCAGCACTATCCGCAACATGTCGATGGAAGGCCGTCTCACCCTGAGCAATCTCAGCATCGAGATGGGTAGCCGTGCTGGAATCATCGCCCCTGACGAAACGACATTTGCTTACCTCAAAGGACGTGAATATGCACCCAAAGGTGCAGAATGGGATAAGGCCGTCGAAGAGTGGCGTAAACTGAAGAGCGACCCAGATGCCGTGTTCGACAAGGAAGTAACCTATCGTGCTGAAGACATTGCACCACGCATCACCTACGGAACTAATCCAGGTGCCGGCATTGCTGTCGATGAGTGCATTCCTACCCTTGAGCAGATTGCTGATGCCGATCGCGGTCAGTTCCTCAGTATGTTGGATTATATGCAGTTCAAGCCAGGGCAGCGCCTCGAAGGCACACCTGTCGATTATGTCTTCCTTGGCGCTTGTACCAATGGACGTATCGAGGACTTCCGTGCCTTTGCTTCCGTTGTGAAAGGCAAGAAGAAGGCCGACAATGTTGTTGCTTGGCTTGTGCCAGGCTCATGGCTCGTTCGTCAGCAGATTATTGATGAGGGTATCGATAAGATACTTGCCGATGCAGGTTTCGAACTTCGTCTGCCTTCATGCTCGGCATGTCTGGCTATGAATCCCGATAAGGTACCCGCAGGCAAGCTTGCCATCTCTACAAGCAACCGTAACTTCGTGGGACGTCAGGGACCAGGTGCACGCACCATCCTTGCATCGCCTCTCACTGTTGCGGCAAGTGCAATCACAGGAAAAATAACCGACCCAAGAAAGATTTGACGTATGGCTAAACAGAAATTCAATATCATAGAATCTACCTGTATTCCTATTCAGATAGACAATTGCAATACCGACCTGATTATCCCAGCCAGGTATCTTGCAAGTACAACGCGCGACCCTAAGTTCTTCGGAGATGCTTTCATGCACGATCTTCGCTACGATGCCGATAACAAACCAGTTGCCGACTTCGTGATGAATCAGCCCGCATTCTCAGAGGCACCTCGTGAGGGTGTACATGAGATTATCGTAGGCGGTCAGAACTGGGGTTCGGGTTCCAGCCGTGAACATGCCGCATGGGCCATTGCAGGCTATGGTGTGCGTGTGGTGATCAGTAGCAGCTTTGCTGATATCCATCGCAACAACCTCCTCAACTGCTTCGTGCTGCCTGTCATCGTGTCACCAGCGTTCCAGCAGGAACTCTTCGCCAGCATCGCTGCCGACCCACAGACCAAGGTCAAAGTCGATGTGCCCAACCAAACCGTCACCAACTTGGCAACTGGTCACAGCGAGCAGTTCGAAATCAACTCCTACAAGAAATATTGCCTGATGAATGCTTTTGATGACATTGATTTCTTGTTAGAAAATAAAGATAAGATAGAGAAATATGAGGAGACCCACCCCCTGAACCCCTCCCTGTGAGTGAGGGGAGTGGTTACCAATCAGCGATAAGCGATATGGGTTTCAAGACTGCGGCACCAGATAGATATGGGTTGTTGAAGGAGTTCGCTCGTGAGAACAGGAAAAATGCTACGCTTGCCGAGCACGTACTTTGGGACGAACTCAGAGAGAATGAATTAGGAGCTCGTTTCTTGAGACAACATATCATTGGTGATTTTATTGTGGATTTCGTAGCGTTGGAAGTGGGATTGATTATCGAGGTTGATGGTGCGTATCATTCAGAACGTCAACAGGAAGAAGATGACGAACGAAGAACCAGAGAATGAAAAACTATGGGTTTTGAAGTAATACGTTTCACCAACGAAGAGGTTCTATATGATACAAACAAGGTGATAGAAGATATTATTCAAAAACTGCAAGAATATGAATAATCAGCAGCAAACAACATCTAACGGAGTATATACTCCCCTCCTTTGCAGGGAGGGGCAAGGGGGTAGGTCCACTATCGAAATCATGGACACCACACTCCGCGATGGTGAACAGACCAACGGAGTGTCGTTTGTGCCGCATGAGAAACTCATCGTCGCACGCATGCTACTTCATGACCTGAATGTAGACAGGATTGAGGTGGCATCAGCACGAGTGTCCGATGGTGAGAAAGAGGCTGTCCGCAGCATCTGTAAGTGGGCCAACATGGCAGGGAAACTCGATAGGGTAGAAGTGCTGGGATTTGTTGACGGTCATACATCTATCGACTGGATCAACGATTGTGGCTGCAAGAACATCAACCTGCTCTGTAAAGGCAGCGAGCGTCATTGTGTCTATCAACTGAAGAAAACCCTCGACGAGCATCTTGCCGACATCCGCCAGTCCATCGACTATGCCCACCAGTTAGGCATCGCAGTCAACATCTACTTGGAGGATTGGAGCAACGGCATGAAGGACTCACCACAGTATGTCCACGATTTTGTTGACGCGCTGAAGGAATGTGGGGTTTTGCGTTTCATGCTGCCCGACACCTTGGGTGTGCTCAATCCTATGCAGACACAGCAGTATGTCCGCCAGATGGTCGAGTGGTTCCCAACGCTGCATTTCGACTTCCATGCTCACAACGACTACGACCTGGCAACATCGAACGTGATGTATGCCGTGCTCGAAGGTTGTCGAGGCATACATACCTGTATCAATGGTTTGGGCGAACGTGCAGGCAATGCACCACTCAGTAGTGTGCAGGCCATCCTGAAGGACCAGTTGAAGGTGCAGACCAACATCAACGAAGTGAAGCTTGGTGAGGCAAGCCGTCTCATTGAAAGCTATTCGGGTATTGCCATTCCATCCAACAAACCTATCATCGGTGAGAACGTCTTCACCCAAGTGGCAGGCGTACATGCCGATGGTGACAATAAGAACAACCTCTATTGCAACGACCTGCTCCCCGAGCGGTTCGGACGCAAACGCGAATATGCGTTGGGTAAGAACAGCGGTAAGGCCAACATCTTGAAGAACCTCGAGGAACTGGGTCTTGAACTCACGCCCGAACAGACTCGTCGTGTTACCGACCGTATCATCGAGTTGGGCGACAAGAAGCAGATCGTTACGCAGGAGGACCTTCCCTATATCGTCAGCGATGTGCTCAAACACACCACACCCGACGAGAAGGTCAAACTGCTCAGCTATATGGTTAGCACCGCCTATGGCCTCAAACCGATGGCGAGTGTGAAGCTCGAAGTTAATGGTGAGGTCTATGAAGAGTCAGCGATGGGTGACGGTATGTACGATGCTTTCGTGCATTGTGTGCGCCACATCTATCGTGACCGTCTCCATCGTACCTTCCCATGGCTTACCAACTATGTGGTCAACATCCCGCCAGGCGGACGTACCGATGCCCTCGTTCAGACGACCATCTCATGGACCTACGAGGACAAAGCTTATCGTACTCGCGGACTTGATGCCGATCAGACTGAAGCAGCCATAAAAGCGACTATCAAGATGCTGAATCTCATAAACCTCCCCTAACCCCTCCCAAGGAGGGGAATTCCTGATACAATGGGAAAGCAACGGTATCATTACGAGACTTCGACAACAGGTACTTATCATTTGATGAAGGAGTTTGCTCAGAGGAATCGAAGTAATCCCACTGAAGCAGAGAGTGCTTTATGGAATATGCTAAGGGGAAAGCAGTTGAAGGTTAGATTTCGACGACAACATCCTATTGGCAATTATATTGCTGATTTTGTATGCTTGAAGGCTCGGCTAATCATAGAAGTTGATGGTGAGTATCATTTTAGGGGGGATATGCCTGAGAATGATCAGGAGAGAACAGACATATTAAATAGCATGGGGTATGTCGTGATGCGGTTTTTAAACGAGGAGATTATCTCAGACGCAGAAAGAGTAGTATTAACAATTAAAAATAAATTAGAAGAAATGAAGGAATTAGAATCTTCTCCCCTTGGGGGAGATAAGAGAGGGGTTTCCTTAAAAATTGCAGTTCTGGCTGGTGATGGAATCGGACCAGAGATTATGGAACAAGGCGTGAAAGTGATGAGCGCCGTATGTGAGAAATTCGGACATGAGGTCAGCTACAAGGAAGCACTCTGTGGTGCTCACGCCATCGATGAGGTGGGTGACCCATTCCCAGAGGAAACCTTCCAGACATGTATGGATGCCGACGCAGTCCTCTTCGCTTCAGTCGGTGACCCAAAGTTCGACAACAACCCTAATGCCAAGGTGCGTCCTGAGCAGGGCTTGCTGGCCATGCGTAAGAAACTTGGTCTTTTTGCCAATATCCGTCCAGTTGAGACCTTCGATTGTCTCATCCACAAGTCACCATTGAAGGACGAACTTGTACGTGGTGCCGATTTCATCTGCATCCGTGAGCTGACGGGCGGTATGTATTTCGGCGAGAAGAAAGAAGGTACCGATGTGGCTTACGACACCAACTACTACACCCGCAAGGAAGTAGAGCGTATCCTCCGTGTAGCCTATCAGTATGCTATGCAGCGTCGCAAGCACCTCACTGTAGTCGATAAGGCTAACGTCCTTGCATCCAGCCGTCTGTGGCGTGCTGTTGCACAGGAGATAGCTCCTCAGTACCCGGAAGTGACAACCGATTATATGTATGTCGACAATGCCGCCATGCGTATGATTCAAGAGCCTACATTCTTCGATGTCATGGTGACAGAGAATACTTTTGGCGATATTCTTACTGATGAGGGTTCATGTATCACTGGTTCTATGGGACTTCTCCCATCAGCCTCTACAGGCGAGCACACCCCTGTGTTCGAACCTATTCATGGTTCATGGCCACAGGCAAAGGGACTCAATATCGCTAACCCATTGGCACAGATTCTCTCCGTCGCCATGTTGTTCGAGTACTTCGACCTCAAGGCTGAAGGGGCACTTATCCGCGAGGCCGTCAATGCCAGTCTCGATGCCAATGTCCGCACACCAGAGATTCAGGTCGAAGGCGGCGCTAAGTATGGCACCAAGGAAGTCGGCCAATGGATTGTTGACTATATCAACAACAAGAATGCATAATATGAAAAGGGCAAGTTTCTCACTTGCTCTTTTTTTGTTGCATTCTTGTATCATGCAGGTGTAGTTCTCGTTGATAAAAGAAGATATGGAAAAGAATAATGCCCCCACAAAAATGTCGGTTTTCGGTCTACTCCGAAACCTGCTTCCCTATGTCATGCCTTATCGATGGCTCATAGGCATTACGATTGCTCTAACCTTCGTAGGGTCACTCATGGCACAGGTCAATGCTGTGGTGCTCGACCGTGCTGTCGATGCTATCAATGCCCTGTTACAGCAGGAGGGTGGATTCTTGTGGAGCCATGCTGCTCGTATTCTGGTCACCATCAGTTGCATCCTTTTGGGCAAGGAGGTGGTGGCCTCTTTGGTGACATTCTTCCAGCGTTATTTTGGCGAGCGGTTGCGCATTCTCGTGAGTCGCGACCTCTCGCTTCGTGTGGTCAGTCGCATCCTGTCGTTCCGCATGGCATTCTTCTCAGCCGACGGGAATGAGACAGGTAAGCTACAGTCGCGCATAGACCGCGGAATCATGAGTCTCAGTAATACGGTCAACAACTTCTTCATCGAAATACTGCCTTTGTTCACCAGTGCCGTGCTGGCCCTTATTCTGATGTTCGCTGCCAATGTCTATGTGGGATTGGTAGCCCTGTGTATCGTACCGCTTTACTTCTGGGTGACGAATATTCAGGCGAAACGCATGAAAGGCGGTCGTCGCAGCATCTTCGCCAGCCATCAGTCCGTCAGCCAGGGCATACTGAACATCATCGAGAGCATCACCGTCATCAAGTCGTTCAACCGTGAGCAGATAGAGGCCGACCGTCAGGCAGCCATTCAGGACGGCTTGACAGGTCAGCAGCTCAGTACACGCCGCCAGAGCTTTATGTTCAACGGACTGAAGAGCTTCCTGGAGCAGATAGGCACCGTGCTCATCATCATTCTGACAGCCTATCTGGTCCTCATCGACTATCCCGGTATGAGCATCGGAAAGATTATGTACCATGTGATGCTCTTCGCCAATGTCAGTGCACCCATCCGCCAGCTTCACCGCATCTATGACGACCTGAACGATGCCCTTATCTATGCTGAAGGCTTCTTTGGCATCCTCCAGGCAGATAACGAGGTAGAAGATACCGGCAGCTATCGTCCCGAGTCTGTACGCGGTGACTTCGTCATGCAGAACGTCGACTTCACCTATAGCAACGGAACGAAAGCCCTTACCGATGTCTGCCTCACCATTCCTAATGGTAAGATTACGGCTCTTGTTGGACTCAGTGGGGCAGGGAAGAGCACCGTGGTCAATCTTCTGGATAAGTTCTATCATCCCCAGTCAGGCAGCATCACCCTCGACGGTACCTCGCTTTCCGACTGGGACACACAGTGGTTGCGCGACCACGTGGGACTCGTCCTGCAGAAGAACCATATCTTCGATGGCACCATCGAGGAAAATATCCGCTATGGAAATCCCCACGCCACTCACGAGGATGTCATAGCTGCAGCCCGTCAGGCCTATCTTTACGACCAAGTGGTTGCACTCCCATCCGGCTTCCAGACCAGTGCCCTCCAACTCAGCGGCGGACAGCAGCAGCGTGTGGCTATCGCCCGTATGTTCATCAAGAACCCACCCATCATCTTCCTTGACGAACCTACAGCCAGTCTCGATGCTATTGCCACCGAGCAGATCAAGGCAAGCATTGATGCCATCAAGCGCGGACGCACCGTGATCATTATCTCCCACAACATCGGGCAGATCATCGATGCCGACCAGATCTATGTCCTCCAGCAAGGACGTGTCGTTCAGAGCGGCACACCCGATGAGGTCTATCGCCAAGGTGGAGTCTATAAAGATATCTTCGATGCCAGTGCTCGCAGCATGAATGCCGACAAGATAGCCCAGACCATGGGGTGAATATACTTCTTTTTCAGTGAAAAATTAAGAATTGAAAGATTGAAAAATTGAAAAAGTGAGGAAAATATAATAATTTATGCATAATGCATATGCATAATGCATTATTTTCACTATCTTTGCAACCAAATATCACCTTTTACGGAAGATTAACAATAAATACTCACTATATAAAGATAATGCAAATGAGAAAACGAATCCTTTGGATGCTTGCCGCCATCCTAACAATCTGCGGCACTACAGCGTTCACTTCGTGTAGCGAAGAGGACGACAATTCCGTCAGCCCGAAAATGGCCCAACTACCGGGTACGTGGTACACCGAGTACGACCAACCTGGTATGATCGAAGTAGGTGACAGTGTCATCACCTATTCCAAGGTTGTTCAGGCGTGTATATTCAATGACGACGGAAGGGGCCGTTGGTATAGAATTTATCTCGACAATCTCTCTGAACCCATTGAGGAAGAAGGAGGTTGGTATTCTGGCGACTTTAACTACTCCGTCGACAATGATGGTCTGGTGAGCATCAAGATTATCGACAACCCGAAAGGTGCGACCGCTTGGAATTTGCTAATGAACAATGGTGTCCTGACAGGCAACTTCCAGGATAAGGCCTTTAACCTGAAAAACGCTACTGACGACGAAAAAGACCGTCTGTGGTATTACGTCTCTTATATTTGGGGTTCAGGCGACACCTTCAACATCAACAGCGAGCGCGTTAAGTGGGGCCCACAGGGCAGTATTGTAGAGCCGCTGACTGCTGACAACTGGCAGGACCATGAAGACATCTTCATCTTCGTACAGAACGGAGGCGACAAGGATATTTACAATGCCGATACCGGCTACGAACTGCACGGTTTCGAGCACCACAAGTTACCTTGGGCCACTTCAGCCAACGAAAGCCCCAACCTGCCCGAGAGTGTATGGAAAGAAGTGTGGAACAACGGCGAGAAGGTGGGCAACCCCTGGAGCCTCGTCATGATGCAGATTGGTGAGAATACGGTGAAGAACGGCAACTTCCTGGCCTTCTACAACAAGCTGACAGGTGTGCTGCGCTTCTTCTTCTATGTACACGAGAGCATCACCTCCAACGGCTCTACCCACTGGTGGGGCGTGCAGATGAACGACCGTCTGGCATCGCGCTCCGTCTTCCGCTATGGTGTGCCTCTCGATCGTAGCATCACGAATGCTGCCTCCAAGGCCGCCATCAATCAGCCCGACTTCATGGGACAGCTCATCACCCCTTGGGTGTCAAACAACTTCAACGGTTCCAGCCTACCTATGCAGGCCGGATGGTGGGCATTTGATGTTGACCTCTCCGTCTATCGTGACAAGGAAGCCACCGTTTCCAGCATAGGCACTCGCGACAATGCCCTCTCTCTGAACCTCTATGCCAAGGAGAACATGCAGGCCGAGCTGACATCACTCTTCGAGGGTACGATGGATGGCAACCTGAACCTTGAGGCCACCTATGCCAACTCTGAGAACGGAAAGACCAGCGAACTGGGCGACTTCATCAAAAAGGCCGAGGATTACGCAGGCAAGGTCAAGGACATCGGTATGGGCATCAAGGACATTGTGGGAGCCACGATGAAGGGCGACCCCATTGCTCAATTGAAGGGCATCTACTCACTCGGTAAGAAGGGTGCCACCATGGCAGGACTCATAGAAGAAGAGAGCGACGAACCCGACAAGCTGACCGGTATGAAGGGAACCATCAACATGACCATGAAGGGCAAGATGGACACCAAGGGTTACCTCAGTGCCAACCGAGGCGTCAACGGTTTCGCAGGTATGGTGATGAAGCGCGACAACTTCCTCTACGACAACTGCGCCACCTTCGGTGAAGGCATCTGGAACCTGGAGGAAGCTCCAGTAGTCTATTACACCAATGCCTATATCTACTGGATGTACTATTGGGGAAATGTAAAAGACGGCAAATACTCATCCGAAAAGGGAGATGTGGCAGAGGTCCGTTCAACGAAGACCAAGAGTCCGTTTGGCGGACAGTACGAAAAGGCATATTACGGCTACGATGATGTCAGGTCAATCCTCAGCAAGGAGCCATACGCCGGCTATGTTTGCTACTTCGACCCCAGCAGCATCAAGTTGAAGCTCAACCCCAATGTGTTCACCCCCGACGAGATTGCCAATGCTAAGGTCTATGCCATCTGCGGCGTGCGCAGCAACAACAGCTTCGGCAGCACCGAAAGCTATCGTACGGCACAGAAGCTGGCGAGCAGCGAGTTCGACTTCAGCAGCAACTATCCTTACCTCAACCGTCCGGTCGGTGAGGCACCGTTCGACGCACTGAGCAGCAGCAGCGACAAGCTGGGACTCGAGGTCGGCAAGAAATTCGCAGTCAACGAAGTCGGCGGTTCACAGCGCGGCGTGTTCGGTCGTGGCGACGAGGAATACCTCATCGAACCACAAGCCCTGCGAGGCGGTTCGTCGAAGCACATGATGCCAGCCTACGAGGTGAACGTCACCGTAGTGGTCGAGCACGAAGGCAAGCCTATCGTCTTTAGCCGCACCTATCTGCCCCAATACCAGTCGATGAACGTATCCGACGTGGTGAAGTTCACGTCAGCAGAGCTGATGAAGAAGAGGCCCGACAACTATTCCGAGGAAGTCTATAAGCAGCAGGCCAATCACATTCTCGATGTCAGCAAGTGGATGCGGCGCACGCTCAACCCCATCTATGGCACGACGCTGTGTGGAAGTAAGACCTTCTTAGGCATTGGAACGGGTTATGATTTCGACAAGGAAACCGAGTCATTCCCTTATCTCATCGACGGCGATATCAACACCAAGTGGTGCTCAAGTGTCTTATGTAAGGACAGAGGAGTCAGTGTCATCCGTCCGTTCTTCAGCGGTTACCAAGATAAAGCCGTCACCCCAGGCGACGACCGCTATGTGTGGGCCATGGAGTTCAATACCAACTTCCCCATCACCCCAACAGGCTTCACCGTCACCACAGGTAACGACAGCGGTGTATTCCCCGGCCGCAGCCCCGTCCACTTGGCAATATTCGCAGCCGATGGCAGATACGGTAACGGATGGGTACGCATCGACAACCACAACCTGACACTCAACCTGCCCAAGCAGAACTCCTTCACGAAAGCCTTTACGCTGACGCAGCCCGAGAATGCCAAGAACAGTCAGTACTTCCGCATCGAGATCTTCGCCACCATCGACGAAGATGCCGACTGCATGCAGCTCGGAGAGTTCCAGTTCACCTATCCGGAATAATTAACGAAAATAGTTCGAACAATCAGACAGAGAATGTGGGTGCGCAACCAGCGTACCCACATTTTTTATCTCATACGGGAGCAGCAATCATGGAGCCTTATTTTCTTTGTTCAAAATGACTTCGTGCAAAATGCTAGCGCATTATTCATTCACCAAGAACTGCCCATATCGGGTGATGCCTTCGGCTGATACATCGATGATGTTACATACGGAGTTGTTGTAGAACTCGATGGAGGCTTGCCCGAAGTTGTCAGTGGTGACGCTCGGATTCCAGTAGAGGGTACGTCGGTAGTCCTTGACGTCTGGCAGTTTGGCTTTGCTGTAGTCGGGGTTGTAGTACTCTACTGGGCGGTTGAAACCTTGAAAATCATATTCACGACCTACGGTGATTCGGGTTTTGTCATCAGGGAAGGTGATGAGGTTGATGTAGGCATCTATACCAATTGCTCCTAATGTCGCTTTTAATGGATTTTGATGCATTAGTATTCCTTCGAACTGAGGTTCACTAAGGTCAAATCGGTCTTGATGGAAATGCTCGAAAGGAGTGGGGCGGCGAGGGCAGTCACTCACAACGAAGATTCTGTCGAGTATCGGCAGATGTTCAATGGTACTAAGACGCAGGTCGAAATTATTGACACTCCAGTTAATGCCAAATTGCTGGACTTCTTGATTGTTCTGGGAATTCTCGTATCTCAGTTTCACATAGTCTATAATGGGATAGAGATAGCTGTTATCTCCGTAGCTTGAGTCATTTAGAAAATAAATCATCTTACCGTCCAATAATTGTATCTGGGGATAGTGCCCTTGATCCCATAATTCATTCAGATATTCCAGGAAATCAATCTGTGCTACAGGCTTATCCTTCTGCAACTTGGCATGTGGACGACGCTTCGATTTTATGTTCACCTGCGGTATCCACTCCGAAGCATAGATGTCTTCCTGATAGTCTTCCCAAGTGAGGTTCTTGTCTTTGACGATATCAGGCTGATAGGTTTCGTACCAGCTATATGCCTTGAGCGACTGAGGATAGAACGCTTGCTTACGGACAAATATCTTTGGGTCATGTCCCTGAATACTGTCCTTTTTCACTTTATCTCCCTTAGTATACTGTGCCCTCAATGCCAGTTTTACATGTCCGTGGAATGGTTCGTAGGCGATTTGAAAATGGCCTGATGTATCGGCATCTACGATGCCATTAAACAGATAGGTATCTCCTTCCTTCAAGTCATCGTTCAGATTCATCATCGAACAGGCAATGCGGATAGGACGTTTCTCTTTGGTGAATAATCCCGTCAGCGATGTTCTCAAAGGGATTGCATCACCATATAGTACCATCTTCTGCTCAGGCAGGTAGTCCACTTGGAAGTATTCGGGATTGTCTATGTATCGCCAGTCATAGCGCCTCCAACCCTGTACCAGCATCAGCAGGTCAAGCGCCTGCTGGTGTTTCTCATCATCCGCCTCGAAGTAATAGTCGGGATTCTCTACGAAACCTTTGATTTCGGATTCCAACAGCAAGTTGGTCATGATGTTGCCAGTAGCAAACGATGGGTCGAGCTGTGCCTCATCACGAACAGACACCGAGAAAGTCTGGAATTGCAATGCACGCCCTTTGGCATCAGTAGCCAGCAGGTTCAGCCGGATCTTCTCCAAGGGTTTATAGGGACGGTTCGCTATACCTCCCACTATTATCTTAGCCTGCGACTCCTGCTGACGATTGATAAAGAACAGGCGGTCGGCATACACGTTGCCTAGTGAATCCACAACAACTGCCTGATTCACTCCCTCGGAAAGGTCCTCCTTATAGATGGCGACAACCCCTCGGCCCCCCTCTAACTCCCCCTTCAGAGGGGGAGAACTTAGGGGAGAGGATTGAAGTCTTTTTCCCCGGCAATATAGATTTAGATACAACTGCTTTGGCTGCCTGAATGCTTGTACGACATCAATATAAACCCCTTCATCATCCTGCTCTAACCACAGACGCACACCTTCACGCTCTGCGTCAGGTAGGTCGAAGGTGAATTTCTTGTCAGCGAATTCGAATCGCACTTTGTATTTCTTTCCCTTCTGCACATCCAAAGTAATCAGTCCTCGTCCTGCATGAATCGCACGGACAGAATCAATGGGTTCACCGTCTTCAAGCAAAACACCACTTACATTAAGACGTTCCAGTTGTTGGTTCATCGCTTCCCAAGCAACTCGGCATTGCTGGCCTTCGAGCAGATAGCCGCCCTCCGGGTAGAACCTGACATCAAACTCAGGTGTTTTCCAGTCTACACGATAGTCTCCTGCCGTTATCTTCGTCGGCATAATCTTCTGCATGTAGTTCGCAGCTGTATCAGGTCGGCTGTAGACAGGAAGGACTCGAGAAAACAGATAATGATAGTCACGATACATCTTCTGCATCCCATGAGGATCAAGTGATTTGTTATTCTTATAATCATCATCCTCTGTTTGGCGTATCTTGTTTGTAGCAGCCAATCGCTCCTTCAAGGGTTGCTCGGACAGTTGATGGATATGATAGCCGCTCGTTTTAATCATATCTGCATACTTCACATTGTCTGTATAGTTCATCAACCAGTCATACAATGCATCGGCATAATCACCACTATACTGACTTCCATTGATGCTTTTCTGCCCCCAACCATAATCGACATGCTCTGAACTATACCAAGGTTTCGTATAGTCATAGCCAAAGTTCAGCATCCATTTGGTATAGGCTCGCACTTCATAAAAACCTGCGAACAATGTGTCACAAATGGCAAAGCATCCATCCGCCTGCCCCAGTTTGTTGATCTCCAACTGCTGGCGCTCTATTAGGTAACCCTGTTCATTCAATAGCTCCACATACAGGATTCGACTCAATGGTTCAGGACTGTTGTCATCAGCCAACACCACGTATGCCTTGTACCAGATGGTATCACCAAGAAAGTAGCAGTTGTTGTCGAAATGCAGGTACACCTTCTCCTGTACCGGCAACACCTTTTCAGGTTTCTTGTCGGGCAATGAGGCAAAGGAAACTGTCAGCAGCCAACAGCCTAGCAACAACAATATGTACTTTCTTTTCATAGAAACTTTACCTGTGGCTTTCTATCTATATAACGCACAAAGACATAGAATGTCAAGTGCAAAGATTACTTTTTTGTGATACCACCAAACTTTTAACTTAAAAACGTTTGGTTGCCGTTTTTGCTTTAAAAGCTGTGCCTCCTGCACCGCTGTGTAGGAGGGTGACAGCAAAAAACAATTACTACAATACTGGTACTTTCGTACCAGTTTTTTTTACTTCTTAATTTTACGTTTATAGTATTTAAAGAGTTTCTGATTAGCTCTCAATTCTGAAATATTTAGATTCGGAATCAACGTTTCGTCCCAATTGGCATGCCATGCTTTGAACGGCTCACCCTCGGGTTCATAATATGTGATGGAAGTGACATCAAGAGGCAAAGGTTCGAATTCCATGATAAATGCCTGATGGTCACCCACGATTCCTTCGATAAAGAACTGGCGGTCGGTTGGTAGTCCCAGTACCCTTCGTAATTTGAAAGACTTGGATGGTATTGACTCACTGATTAACACAATCGACTTTTGGAAACTAAAGTACTCACGAGTCCAGTTTTGCACAGCAGTAATAGCGAGATAGGTGGCTTCGGGCGTGAGCCAAATAGCCATCGTTTTTTCCTTCATAGGTTGCACCAGATGGATATTATTGTAAACTGCATAAGTATCCATATCGTCAGGATTATAGTTCGGCTTCTCTGCTTCAACCAATTGGGGAATATGAAACTCTGGAACCTTTTTGTCGTATAGATTGGCGCGGCCTTCCTTGCCTATCCAAATTTTCCTCACTCCTCTGAATTCCCACTTCTGTACACCGTAGATTTCTATTACATTCACATCCTTAGGCAGAGGAGGGAAATAGACACGGAATTCTACAACCGAATGGGCAGGTGCCTTAATTCCGAAAGTCTTGCCCCACATTCTTGGGTCATCTGTTCCACGAGCCTTGTAGCGAGTACCTGTTTTCGGATCAACAATGTATGCCTCATCGCCTCCCAACCATATTTCTTTCGTGGCATCGTAAGGAACAACAAAGTAGCAATGCAATACGGTCTGCTTTTTCTCTCGAACGATTTTCCATGCACGTTTGATGAAATATTTGGATATCATGTCTTTTTCGTTGTTAAAGACTTCTGTAGGGTCATCTACTATATTGAACCCCTCTGCCCAATTTACCGTGGTATCGTTCGGGTTGGCCTCAACTAGTTCGTCAGGATTCGTACGAAGCGTACCATGAGCACATGCGTCTGCAAGTGTACTCTGAGCATGAAGAAAGCCAGAAGGATTAAAGGATTGAAGGACTGAAAATCCAATAACCAATAACCAATGACCAATAACCTTTATTCGTCGTTTCATGTTGATAGGTATGATTAGCTGTAATTATTATATTTTCTATCTCGTTTAGCCACGTAGTCGAAGAAGCAAGCCGATGAGAATGGCTCATCTTCTGTGGAGCGAGTCCGATATAGATAGATTCGTCCACGACGTCGTTCAGCAATCCAACAGTCTTCCGTCGTCTTACCATCTTTTTCGCTTGCCATGCAGAAGAAGAACTGCTCAGGCGAACAATCTAGCTGGATGTTGGGCGCAGAGGTGTCGAAATGCAAGAGTGTGGAATATAGGCGGGCTATGATGTCGATATTCTCATCGTCAGGCAAGACATACATCGTGCCATTACTGAGGTCGTCATTGTTCGAGCAATTGAGTTCCAGACCCTCCACTTGATAGTAGGCAGTCATCTGGGCTATCATGCGGTCCATGTTTTCGGGCGTGAGAGCATGGGGGTCGGATGGTGACTCAGCTATTTCCTCTATAGGGGCGGAGAGATTGCTTTGCTCATCAATTGTATTGTCAACAATGATTATATCTTCATCCTTTGGAGGAGTTTGAGAGAGACCAAGAAGGTCTTCCTCAACAGGCTTTTCTGACATCGACTTTACCTTCTGCTTCTTTACAGGCGATGGTGATGTTGTCGGCTCGTCAGTTAAATGATTCGATGAAAGATTGCTATCTCCATTTGGGGAAGTTTGAGTAATGTTAACTGATTTTTGGGAATTAGTCACCCTCCCCTCTTCCCCCTTTGGGGGACTGAGGGGGGACAAGGCGATTTTCTCCCCCTTCGCACTCCCCCCAGGGGGAGAGAAGGGGGAGGGATTGGGGAGAGGGTCTTCCCATATTGTCAAGATTAGAATTGCTGCGGCAGCTATACATGCAGCAGCTATCCAGATAATCCTATGACGCTGGGTATGTGATGGCTGATTCATCCTAGCCAACACTCGTCGATTGAGGTCGGCTGGCATTGACGGCCTTTTACGTGCCTGTCTGCTGACGGCTTCACGTATCGCTTGGTCTTGATGTGGTTGATATTCCATGTCTTCTTTCATGATACTGTGGAATTATAGGGTTGAGGAGCGTTGCTCCATGATGATTCTGTATAGTTTCTGCCGGATGCGATGGAGTGAGGAACCGACCGTCGAAGGCTGCATGTCCATGATATAGGCGATTTCCTTCAGGCTAAGGTCGTCGAAGTAATACATATAGACGAGCGATTGCTCCTTGGCATTCAGTTGGGCAAGCGCTTGCTCAACGGCTTGTATCGTCTGTTCGTCCTGTTGCTGAAACAGATGGTCGAGGTCCAGCTCCTGCACATCCTTCATCAGAAGATTGCTATCGTCGATATAGACAACAGGTTGCTTGTGGTCACGGATGAAGTTCAGCGACTCATTGTAGGCAATCTTACAGAGCCAACTTTGAAACGATGCTTTTGTCGCGTCGAAGGTGCCGATATGTCTAAACGCTTTCACGAATACATCCTGATACACTTCCTCTGCGTCCTCCTGACGTGATACAACGCGTGAAATGGTGGCAAACACCTTGCTCCCATATTCCATTAGCGCCTGTTCCTGGGCATTACGTTCTTGACGTCGTAGCCTCTGTATCATCGTTTGCTGACTATCGTTCATGCAATCAGTATCTCCTTTGACCTTTATTGGGTTAAGAATTAAGAGTTAAGGACTTCAATAACCTATAACCCATAACCCATAACCTTTATTTATATATACACGCAAATGCCCAATAATATTGCGTCAGAGATCAAGTTTTTTTAGAGAAAACGTAAAATAGTAGGAAGTGTCGGGGAGAGAAGTTGCCTCAAAGCGGGAGAGAACATAGGTTGAAGCGGGAGAGAACACGGCTCTCTCCGTTCGGCAGCGGCCGCCGACGATATCAGCAGCGCCCGCTGCCGATATGGGCAGCGAGCGCCGACGAATTGGGCAGCGTACGCTGCGTACCAAGTTTTATACAGGGGGATTGTTCTTCAAATAAGCATAGTGCCAGGTGCGACCTTCACGATAGCGCCACATACGTGGGTTTGGACCTTCACAGAGACTATCCAGATAGGCTTTTGCTGACTTGGGTTTCAGCCCACTGAAGATTTGAAAAGACTTGATGGTTGTATAGCCTTTGCTCGTACATCTTCGCAAAGCTTCCTCCATCGCAGCGGAGTCATACATCTGGCTGTTACCCACGCTGCTAATCCTACGACGGAATCCCTCACGGCTACAGTCAGCATCTTTCACGAACTGCTTCGAGGGGATGAACTCCACACCACCATATAGGATGTCTCGCCCTGTCACCTTGCTTGGGTCGGTATGTTCGCCCACTAACTTCAGTTTGGGAGCAAACGAGCCGAAAGGGGTGTCGACACGGTATCCGTCTCTGAGCCACATCGTAGTGACTTCCTCAATCAAACTGAAGAAGCGCTCGATTTCACCCTTACTGGTATGACGGTACCTTGTGCAGAAGTCATCGATGTCCTTCACATTCCATTTGCGGCTGATGACTGGCTGTGCATAGAGCAGCGGCTTGCCGTCCTCACCCTTCGTGGGGCGTGGTTGCAGCTCGAACAATATTCCATTTGTCTTACGTGGCATAGTAGTTTCTTTTTATTTGCAAAGATAATACTTTTTTTTGTCATTTCCAAATAATTCGAAGAAAAACTACTGATTATCTATTTCGCTTCGTGCAAAATGCTATAGCTCATGCAAGCATGGCTCTGTTTTCACTCAAGGAACGTTCTTGCCCATTCGGGAATATCATCCGTATAACGCTTGAATATCTTACCATCGCTGGTACGAAAAAGAAGGCGTGGAAGTTGGTTGTCAATGGAATTGTCATACAAATAGGCACGATCAACAAAAGAAATGGCTTCTTCTGCATTGACAAGCGACTTATAATAACGTGAGATAATCTTTGATATAGGTACTTCATGCCCACCATTCATATATCGTTGAGCAATACGTGCTACATTTATTGCGGGATCGGATGTGCAGACATAAAAAAAACGGATGAAAAAACCTGCGGATTTGGCTTTATGCAAGAATTCAAGTTTTTCTTGAGCAGAAAATACAGTCTCAAAGACAAAATCACGACCTTGTTCTAAACATTCATAACGCAATTGAGTTGCTCGTTCTGCTGCTTTCAGTACCGCTTCGGGTGAATTCCAGTCGCCAAATGTTTCCTGTGCGATATTATCAGGATTGATATATAAACTATCAACAGCCCATTCGTCATTGAGCAGTTGAATAGTTGTAGTGGTCTTTCCTGAACCATTTGGACCAGCCACAACACAAAGAGTAGGCTTTCTCTTAATCATTGTTTACAGCTTTACGTTTTAAACGCCTGGCAGCAATAATGCTTGCAACCTCAGCAAGCCGTCTATGTTTTTCGGCCTCTGCTTTAGCACTCGACTCCCTTGCTGCCTTTGCCACATCTTCCATTAACGCCTGAAGCATCTCGTCACTAGGCTCCTCCATGGAAGTCAGTCTGTATTTCCTATACATCTCTGTCATATTCCGATATTTTTGATTGCAAAGATAACTATTTTTATTTATTCCGACAAGTATTCAAGAGGTTTTTCGTCAATTTGCACCTTGAAGTTAGGAATTTGTTTATCTCAACCGCATTTTTGGTAACATGGTAACATGGTAACATGGTAACATGAGTTTTTTTTGTGTTTAGCACTTACCTTCAGCAAACGTTCTTATTGCACCTTCGGTGTGCGAGTGTGCGTGTTTTTGTGCGACAGAGGGAACGAAAGGGGTGGGAGGTGTGCAGGAATTTGCACGAGGTGGCGGTGGGGTGTGTCGTTTTTCGTAACTTTGCAGCGTGAAATCAGAGATTTAGCTTAATAGCTTAATAGCTTAATAGCTTAGTAGGTTAATAGCTTAATAGCTTAGTAGGTTAATAGCTTAGTAGGTTAATAGCTTAATAGCTTAATAGCTTAGTAGGTTAATAGCTTAATAGCTTAATAGCTTAGTTGTTTAATAGGTTAGTGGGTTAATAGGTTAGTGGGTTAATAGGTTAATAGCTTAATAGCTTAGTAGGTTAATAGCTTAATAGGTTAATAGTTTAAATAGAAAATAAGAAAATGATGAAAAGAATTTTGACTTTGTGCTCCGTGTGCCTGATGCTTCAGGGTTTTGTGGCTGAAGTGTGGGCTGGAGACTATCTGACGAACACGAATCAGAGTATCGGTTTTTTGAGAAATCCATCGCGCGATGCTGCTATCGACATCGATGGTGTGTATTATAACCCTGCGGGTGTGAGCTTCATGAAGGAGGGCTGGCACTTGCAGTTCAACTGGCAGAGCCCGCATCAGAAGCGTGACTCGCACAGCAGCTACGGGGCTTTGTTCGGTGCGAACTACCTGAATCCTGGTACTCCGTTGGCTGACGGTTCGGTGGACCGATTGTATAAGGGCCGTGTGCATGTGCCTATTCAGCCTTCATTGTACTTGGCGTACAACAAGAACGACTGGGCTTTCCTGTTCGGTTTCGGTGTCATCGGTGGTGGCGGTTCATGTGAGTTTGAGAATGGTGTGGGTTCGTTCGAGGCGCTCGTAGGTCAGATGGGTATGACGCAACTGGGTGCGGCCTTCGGCGGTTACAGCCTCAACAGCTACCTGAAGGGTAAGTCGTACTTCTTCGGTACGACACTGGCTGCTGCTCGCAAGCTGAACGAGAAGCTGGCTGTGAGCCTGGGTGTGCGTGCCATCTATGCATGGAACAACTATAAGGGTCATATCGACAACATCACGTTCCGCACAACGACGGGCAACATCATCAACGTGCCTAACAGCTATGTGCTCGACTGCGACCTGACGGGAATGGGTGTGGCTCCGATTATCGGTGTGGACTATAAGCTGAACGACTATGTGAACCTGGCACTGAAGTATGAGTTCCGTACGCCTATCACCGTGAAGGCTGATGCGAACAACAATGCTGAATTCAACCAGTTGGCTGCCGGCCGTGCTACTTTCGCTAACTACCTCGACGAGGCTGAGACGCAGATGGATTTGCCATCGATGCTGGCTGTGGGTGTGCAGGTGACTCCTATCGAGAAACTGCGCCTGAACGTAGGCTATCACATGTTCATGGATCGTGACACTCGTCAGTGGACCAAGGACCTTGTGAAGGACACGCATGAGATTACCTTGGGTGCTGCGTACGACCTGACTGACCGCATCGAGGTGAGTGCCGGCTACCAGAAGACGATGTACGACCAGTCGGAGGCGAACTACTCGGACCTGTCGTTCAACCTCAACAGCTATTCGTTCGGACTGGGTGTGGGTGTGAAGCTGACTGATCAGGTGAAGCTCAACGCTGCCTACTTCCAGACCAACTACTCTGACCACACGGTTACGACTAATGTGAGCAACGTCATCTACCACCGCGAGAACCGCGTGTTTGGTTTGGGTGTGGATATTGATTTTTAAGGCAGACCTCTCAGCCCCCCTCTAACTCCCCCCCTCAAGGGGGAGAACTTAGGGGGAAGAAAAAAAACAATAAGCAGCATCTCATAATCGAGGTGCTGCTTATTGTTAACATCTGCCTTCATTATACTCCCCTCCCTCGCAGGGAGGGGCACAGGGGGTGGGTCTTCTAGTTTATAGGTCTTCCTTCGTTGTTATTTTTATATTCTCTCTATTACCTTCGACGAGGGTGATGCTGTGCCCTATTGCTTCGACAACGGAGGCATCGTCGGTGAAGGATGGGGAGAACGGTTGTTCGTAGGCGCGGCGGAGTAGGGGTGCCTGGAACACCTGCGGGGTCTGCACCAGTTTGTAGTCCTGACGGGGCACTGTGTGGCTGCCATCGGGGGTGATATGTCGCAGGGTCTCGAACACCGGGACGACGGGGATGGCTGCTCCATCGGTGGCGGCTGCATCGTAGCAGCGTTGGATGACTTCCGTCGATACGTAGGGACGTACACCGTCGTGCACACCGATGAGGGTGCAATCGGTGTGGACACAAACCAAGCCGTTCTTCACGGAGTGGAACCGCTCCTTGCCACCATCAGCGATGGTGATGGGGATGTCGAACCCATATTGCTGGCAGAGTTGGTTCCAGTAGTCGTGCTGGTCGCTTGGCAGCACAACTACGATCTGCATCGTGGGGTCGAAGTGGTGAAACCGCTCGATGGTGTGCATCAGGATGGGCCTCCCTCTCACAACCAAGAACTGTTTGGGAATGTCGCCTCCCATGCGCAATCCCTTCCCACCAGCAACGATAATTACTGCAAGCCCCTTCCGACTCCCCCAAGGGGGAGAGATATTTATTGAGCTCATAATTATGAATTATGCATTATGCATTATGAATTAATAAGGCCATACCATTCCTGCTTTTACTTTTTCACATGCTTCGGGGCCTAAGAGGTAGTCCACGATGGCGTAGCCGAAATCGAGTGCGGCACCCGGACCGTGTCCGGTGATGAACTGCCCATCGGTCACTGCTGCTTGGTCGGTGATGATGGCTCCCCACTGCTCGTCTTCACAACCTGGATAGCAGGTGGCCTTCACGCCACGAAGCAGTCCTAATCGTCCATAGACCAGCGGAGCGGCACAGATGGCAGCCAGCGGTGTGCCTGCCTTGTAGTGCTGCATGATGACTTCCTGCAGCGGTGTATAGTCGCTGAGGTTGGTACTGCCAGGCATTCCTCCCGGCATCACGAGCATCGCAGCATCGCTGAAGTCGGCTTCCTCGAACAGCATATCTGCCTTGACGGTCACTCCCATTGCACTCTCCACCCACAGTTGACCTGTGATGGATACGGTCTTAATCAGCAGTCCGGCCTTGCGGCATACGGTGACTGGTGCGATTGCTTCGGTTTCCTGGAATCCGGTAGCAAGAAATAGATAGATTGGTTTCACCATATTATTTACTATTTAATCATTTAACCCCTCTCTTATTCAATGGTCTTTACACCCCCTTCGGTTCCCCCGTTCTCGGGGGACAGAAACCCCCAAGGGGAGAAGATTCCCCTCCCTTGCAGGGAGGGGCACAGGGGGTGGGTCTTTTAACTTATTGCTCCCCAATTGATGTTGGTGCGTCGCAGTTCCTGCAGGCGTCGCCAGAGGATGTCGTTCTGAGGATTGCGCTCATCGGGGTCGTTGTCGAGGATGGTGGTGGCGGCTTCACGGGCAAGAGTGAGGATCTGTCCGTCGGTACCGAGGTTGGCTATCTTGAGGTCGAATGCCATACCGCTCTGTTGGGTACCTTCGAGGTCGCCCGGTCCACGTAGGCGCAGGTCGGCTTCCGCGATTTCGAACCCGTCGGTGGAATCGACCATGATCTGGATGCGCTTGCGGGTCTCAGTACCTATCTCATAGTTGGTGACGAGGATGCAATAGGACTGGTCGGCTCCACGTCCGACACGTCCGCGCAGCTGATGCAACTGACTGAGCCCGAACCGCTCTGCGTTCTCGATGACCATCACGCTGGCATTGGGTACATTCACACCTACTTCGATGACGGTGGTGGCAACGAGTATCTGGGTCTCACCGCTAGCGAACCGCTGCATCTCGGCATCTTTCTCGGCAGGTTTCATCTTGCCGTGTACCTTTCCTACCTTATAGTCGGGGAAGTGACGACACACCTGCACATAGCCGTCTTCGAGGTTCTTCAGATCCATCTTCTCGCTTTCCTGGATGAGGGGATAGACGATATAGACCTGACGACCCTGTTCCATCTCCTGCCGCACCTTGCGGTAGATTTGCTCACGATAGCTGTCGAACATGTGAACGGTATAGATGGGTTTACGACCCGGCGGCAGTTCGTCGATGACACTCACGTCGAGGTCGCCGTAGAGGGTCATT
Organism: Bacteroidaceae bacterium; assembly: GCA_017529865.1. Classification (GTDB taxonomy): domain Bacteria; phylum Bacteroidota; class Bacteroidia; order Bacteroidales; family Bacteroidaceae; genus Colivivens. The sequence goes on along the minus strand of JAFXNA010000007.1, from coordinate 29,015 downwards.
GCGAGTGTACGCGGGATGGGGGTAGCGGTCATGACCAAAACATGAGGGAATAGACCCGCCCCCTGTGCCCCTCCCTGCGAGGGCGGGGAGTAGTTACTCGAGGATGTAAACGATTGATGGTGACCACTCCCCTCCATTACAGGGAGGGGTATGGGGGTGGGTCCGCTTTTATCCCATAATTTGGCACGTTGTGCTACTCCAAATCGGTGTTGTTCGTCGATGACAGCCAGTCCTAAATGCATGAAGATGACATTGTCTTCGATGATAGCATGAGTGCCGATGAGGATGTGGATGCTGCCATTCTTCAGGTCACGGAGGATGGTCTCGCGTCGCTTCCCTTTTACGCTACCTGTCAGCAGCTCTACGCGGATGGGCATATCGCCCAAGAACTGACGGAGGGTTTGCAGGTGTTGCTCTGCGAGTATTTCTGTAGGGGCCATGATGCAGGCCTGACAGTGGTTGTCGATAGCGATGAGGGCACTCATCAGTGCCACGAGGGTCTTGCCAGAACCGACATCGCCTTGCAAGAGCCGGTTCATCTGACGGCCCGACCCCATGTCCTTGCGTATCTCCTTCAGTACACGCTTCTGTGCACCTGTGAGTTCGAACGGCAGGTAGTTGTGGTAGAAGTTGTTGAATGCATCGCCAATCTTGGGGAATACGATGCCTCGATACTTACGCATTCGGTCGCGTGCATAGCGTAGGATGTTGAGCTGGACATAGAACAGTTCCTCGAACTTCAGTCGTACCTGTGCTTTACGAAGCAATTCGGCCGACTGCGGAAAATGTATGTTGCGAATCGCTTGGTCGTAGGAGATAAGGTGGTAGTGTTCCACCAGATATGTGTTCAGGGTCTCTGGGAAGGGGGCATCGAACAGGTCGAAGAGTTTGCTGGTGAGTTTCATCATCGCACCAGAGTTCAACCCCGACCGTTTCATCTTCTCCGATGTGTTGTAGCTAGGTACAAAGCGTCCCCCTCCTGCAGCCCCTCTCTCAATCTCCCCCGAGGGGGAGAGGCGTTCTATCTCAGGATGTGCGATGTTGAGACGACCTCCATACATGCTGGGTTTGCCGAACACGAGGTAGGGTACGTTGAAGTCGTAGTTCTTGAGTGCGTACTTGATGCCTTGAAACCATACCAGTTCGATGGCTCCAGTGTCGTCGACCAATCGGGCCACAAGCCGTTTGCCACGTCCTTCACCCACTACGTCGGCAGAAAGAATCTGACCCATAACTTGGACATAAGGCATCGAGGCATCAATGTCGCGTATCTTGTAGATGTGGGTCTTGTCGACATACTTATAGGGATAGTATGTCAGCAAGTCACCTACGGTGCGGATGCCGAGTTCCTTATTGAGCAGGTCGGCCCGAGCCGGTCCCACTCCTTGCAGATACTTTATGTCCTGTGATCGCTGAATCATTGGTGTGTAGCCGTCCACTCACCTGTGTAGGAGCATGCTTGTGCATTGCTTGGATAGACAGTGATGTAGGTCTTGTGGTTGGGATAGGCGGTGATAATGAAACGATGGGCCACGATGCCATGTTTCACGTTGAATGTCACAATCGTGGCTTCTTCCTTCTTATCCTTACCTACTTGGAGTTTGTCGTACTGATGTTCGAATCGCAGACCGTCGTAGGTGAACGAAGGCACGTAGGCTTCGCCGAGATAAGGCATGCATACCAACGCGGAATCGTTGCGTAGTGTCAAAGAGAAATCGTTAAGTCCATAACTGGCTCCATACGACAAGGGGAACATTTCGGTTACCTCGACATGGAATGCTTTAGGAGTGAACGTTTCGGAGCTCTGTGCCCATCCGCTCAGGGTGGACATCGCCCAAACTGCGATGGCAAAAACAATCTGTTTCATATCGTTATTGGTTTAGTATCCGCTTGCAAAGTAACAAAAAATATTTCAAACGACCAAGAAAAACAGCGAGAAGATAAAAAAAGTGTGCCGAGACCACCTCGACACACTCCCGAATTGTCGTGTTTTAAAACTTATTATTTAACCAGATATAAAATCTATTATACAATACCCTGAGCCATCATAGCTTTGGCAACTTTCATGAAGCCGGCAACATTTGCACCCTTCACGTAGTTAACATAGCCATCCTTCTCAGTACCGTACTTCACACAGTTCTCGTGGATGTTCTCCATGATCCAGAGCAATTTAGCGTCAACTTCTTCAGCTGACCAGCTGAGACGCTCAGAGTTCTGAGACATTTCAAGACCTGATACAGATACACCACCTGCGTTGCTTGCCTTACCTGGAGAGTAGAGAATCTTAGCCTGCTGGAATACCTTGATAGCTTCTGGAGTAGTAGGCATGTTAGCACCTTCAGCAACAGCGATGACACCGTTTGCTACGAGAGCCTTAGCTGCCTCTTCGTTCAACTCGTTCTGAGTAGCACATGGCAGAGCGATGTCAGCCTTCTCGAACCAAGGCTTTGCACCTGCTACATACTTAGCTGTAGGATACTTGTCAGCATATTCCTTGATACGTCCACGATAAACTTGCTTCAGCTCCATGATGTAATCGAGCTTCTCGCGATCGATACCGTCTGGATCGTAGATATAACCGTCGGAGTCGGACATGGTCATTGGGATACCACCCAACTGCAGAACCTTCTCAGCAGCATACTGAGCTACGTTACCTGCACCTGAAATCAGTACCTTCTTACCTTCTACAGTCTGACCCTTTGTCTTCAACATAGCACGGAGGAAGTAAACTGTACCGTAACCAGTTGCTTCAGGACGGATGAGTGAACCACCGAATTCGATACCCTTACCAGTCAGCACACCGCTGTACTCACGAGTGAGCTTCTTGTACATGCCGAACATGTAGCCTACTTCACGACCACCTACACCGATATCACCAGCTGGAACGTCGATGTCTGGACCGATGTGGCGACCTAATTCAAGCATGAATGCCTGGCAGAAACGCATTACTTCTGCGTTGCTCTTACCACGTGGAGAGAAGTCTGAACCACCTTTACCACCACCCATAGGCAGCGTTGTGAGTGAGTTCTTGAATGTCTGCTCGAAAGCAAGGAACTTCAAGATGCCGAGGTTTACACTGCTGTGGAAACGGATACCGCCTTTGTAAGGACCGATAGCATTGTTGTGCTGGATACGATAACCCATGTTGGTCTGAATCTGACCCTTATCGTCCATCCAAGTTACACGGAACTGATATACTCTATCGGGAATGCAGAGGCGCTCAATCAAATTTACCTTATCAAACTCAGGGTGCTTGTTGTACTCTTCTTCGATAGTACCCAAAACCTCTTCTACTGCCTGATGATACTCAGGTTCGTTGGGGAAGCGTCTTTTCAGATCTTCCAAGACTTTCTTTGCGTCCATAATTTACGTGTTTAGTTGATAATTATTTAATTTCTTTATATACTTTCTTTTTTACCTTTCTTTTCCTTTACACTTCGCAAGTAGGATTGTCGATTTTATCCTGTGTCTGTGTTGTTTTCTCGAAATCGGGTGCAAAGTTACGTATATTCTATGGAACGACAATCAAGAAATAGCAAAAAACCACCAAAAGCATCAAAAAAAATGAAAAAAGTAAGGCTTTTTGTATTTTTGATAGAAAAATGATACCAAAAACAAAGTTGTGTGCGAAAACGAGTTATTTGTAAATGCTCTTATTTAATATTAATAAGGTGTAGGGCTTTGTAGGTTTTCCGCCCTTTGACATAATACTGCCAAAGGAGTGAGAAGTCGGATGTCTCTGGTTGCAATGCAACTGAAGTGCGATAGGCTTGAATCTGCTGACGAATCGTAGCATATTGGGGCTTCAACAGTTTGAACTCTTTGTGTGCCTTGAAGATGGCTTTCATGTTTTGTGGGTCGCCTTTGACAAGGAACTGAATGGCTGCTACCCAGTCGAGTAAGGTTCGCATTCGGAGCACAGAGGTCAGTTTGCTATCTGGCAGATTCTTGTAAAGCATCAGCAGGTTGTTGCGGAAGTTGAGGAATGTCTTGCGTGGATTGCCTTGATTGAGTGTGGCTCCACCAAGGTGGTAAGCAGTAGACTGAGGAATGCATGCCAACTCATAACCCATGATTCGCATACGCCAGCAGAGGTCGATTTCTTCCATGTGGGCAAAGAAGCGTGCATCGAGACCGCCAGCCTTCCAATAGATGTCGGAGCGTACCATCATGGCTGCTCCTGTTGTCCACATCACCGATGCGATATCGTCATACTGCCCTTTGTCATCCTCAATGGTATCGAACACCCTGCCTCGACAGTAAGGGTAGCCGTAGCGGTCGATAAAACCACCTGATGCACCAGCGTATTCGAAAAAGAGACCCTCCCCCTGTGCCCCTCCCTGTGAGGGCGGGGAGTAATTACTATCCGATGGTAACGCCTCGTGGTGACCACTCCCCTCCATGCAGGGAGGGGTAAGGGGGTGAGTCTGTAGCTTTAATAACTTTGGTTGGCAAGCTGCCACTTGTGGATGGGCGTCCAGATAGTCAATCATGGGGTTCAGCCATTGGGGCTGACGTATTTCTACATCGCTATTCAGCAATAAATAATAGGTGGCTTCGACTTCACGCAGGGCTCGGTTGTAGCCATCAGCAAAGCCGTAGTTCTGATCGAGACGGATGATGCGGATATTAGGAAACTCTGTTTGCAACAGCGAGATGGAATTGTCGGTCGATGCGTTATCGGCAACGATGACTTCTACTCCTTCACCTTGTGAGCATTGGATGACAGAAGGTAGATAGCGGTGCATCATATCCGCTCCGTTCCAGTTTAATATGACGATAGCAACTTTGCACATAGCGCATCTTTGGTTTGATTGAATTCGCCCAGTTGTACTGCTACAATCTGGTTGTCGAGTTCGGGCTGGTTAGGAATTTCAACCCTGATATAGTTTTCTGTAAATCCGTTCATCGGCTTTGTGCGCCGTGAGGTATGTTCGAGCAGTACACGTGCGGTCTGTCCGATGTGGTGCTGATAGAAATCGTGGGTCTTCTGGTCTGACAACTCTAAGAGGCGTTGGGTACGGATGTGTTTCTCCTGCGGACTGACCACATGAGGAATCTCCAGAGCTTTCGTGCCTGGTCGCTCAGAATAAGTAAAGACATGCAACTGACTGATGTCGAGGCTCTTGATAAAATCGTATGCCTGTTCGAAATACGCTTCGGTTTCTCCCCGCATACCTGTCATAACATCTACGCCGATGAAGCAGTTAGGCATCAGTTGCTTGATGCGCTCCACCTTATGTTGGAACAGGGCGGTGTCGTAGTGGCGATGCATCAGTCGGAGCACTTCGTCGCTTCCGCTTTGTAACGGAATGTGGAAGTGGGGCATGAACCGTTGGGAACTGGCGCAGAAGTCGATGATTTCGTCGGTCAGCAGGTTGGGCTCGATGGAGGAAATGCGATAGCGTTCGATGCCTTCCACTTGGTCGAGTGCCTGAATCAAGTCAAAGAATGTTTCCTTTGTGGTTCGTCCGAAATCGCCGATATTCACACCTGTCAGCACAATCTCCTTTCCGCCCTGTGCTGCTACCTGTCTAGCTTGTTCCACCATCGAATCAATACTTCCGTTTCGACTCCGTCCACGAGCCATAGGGATGGTGCAGTAGGTGCAGAAGTAGTTGCAACCGTCCTGTACTTTGAGGAAGTAGCGAGTGCGGTCGCCACGTGAACAGGAGGGGAAGAACAGACCCTCCCCCTGTGCCCCTCCCTGTGAGGGCGGGGAGTAATTACCATCCGATGATAACGCCTCGTGGTGACCACTCCCCTCCATGCAGGGAGGGGTAAGGGGGTGGGTCTGTAACTGATAGCATATCTGATCAATCAGGTCGCTACGCTGTTGTGCTCCTACCACGATATTGACTCCAGGAATGTCGCTGATGAGTTGGGGCTGTAATTGGGCATAACAGCCAGTGACGGCTACCAACGCACCAGGATGATCCTTGATGATTTTGTGTATGGCTTGCCGGCATTTGCTGTCGGCCATCGCAGTAACGGTACAGGTGTTGACAATACAGATGTCGGCCACCTCGCCCTTCTTGGCTTTCGTCACACCATACGACATCAGTGTCTCACCGAGCGTGGAAGTCTCGGCAAAGTTGAGCTTGCATCCCAGTGTGAAGAACGCGACTCGTTTCCCATTGAAGACACTGTAATCGATCATGATGTCGTTTTAGTTTGCGTTAAATCGCCTTATGTAATATAGCTCTTGCCTGTTCGATAAGTGTATCTTTCCTCTTCATGACATCTCCCATGTCCATGCTGACCTTCACATCGGGGTCGATACCGAATTCGATATGCTTCTTGTCACGATCGACCGAAACGACTGCACTATAGCGGACGCTCCATCCGCAAGGAAGCTCCTGCATGAACGGCATTCCCGACCCACCGCCTGTCTTATCGCCCAGCAGGGTGACATTAGGCAGACAATGCATCATCTTCACGAAGTCGTTCGTGGCCGAGAAACACTGTCGATTGGTAATGACTACGACCGGCTTCTGCCAGCGGGTTCTTTTGGCAGGTTCCAGATAGTCGGCTTTCATGGGGGAGAAGTCGTTATGTCCTTTACCCGTCTTGTGATAGGTGTAGCCGACTAGGATTTTCTCGTTGGTGAAATGCGATGCCAGACAGTCTGCATTCGTCAGACTTCCACCGCTATTGCCGCGGACATCGATGATCAGACCATTGCAAGGAGCAAGTATCGACAGCATACTGCTTACGTTGCCATTGCCCAGCCCGGTGTTGAAACTCTCGCAGCGAACATAGCCGATGTTGTCGTCCAGAATCTTGTATTTCAAACTTGCTGCGATGCCGTAATCATGGCCGAGATAGCTGCGAGCAATCGAGTCGTAGTAGTTCTCTGGCTCGTCCTCCCAATAGCTCCAATTGCGACCTAAGTCGAACGAAGCGCCAATGTTCACATGTCCGTCCTTCAGTTCGGCAATCATGGCACAGCAGATTTCAAACAGCTGCAGGTCGTTCATCTTTGGCGACAGTTTTTTGCGGTAACGCTCATGGACTTCGTCCCAGTCTACGCCTAATTCGGCTTTCTTATAATCGAAGAAGCAATAACGTTCGTCCATCAGTTGCCACAACGCGTCCAAATTGCCTTGCGGTGTGTCGGCCGTAGGCAGTTCTTCGTCCACACAAGCCGTCAGGAAGAATATTGTAAGAATGAAAAGGAACCCCTCTCTGACTCTCCCCCAAGGGGAGAGGACTGCGAACAATACCCTTAAGGCACCCCTCCTTGGGAGGGGGCGGGGGAGGTTTCTATTTTTTTTCTTCATAGCTTCCAACCGATTAAGAATGAATGACTATAGGAGTGATAACGCAAGCCGTTGTACTTCGACTGGTCCATCACCCCGTTATATCCCACAAACCAGCGTTTGTCGAAGAATGGGAAATTGAGTAGCAGACGATGACGCAGCGAAGGGGTATTGATGAAATGGGCGAAGACGCAGTTATGGTCGTAGTCACCAAGCATAAATTGCTCGTAGTATGACTGTCCGAACTGAGGCGAGTAAGCCACTCCGACCAACGGAATGTCGAATGAATACTCCAGTTGGAATGACTTGTTCCATAGTGAGAAGTCGTAGGTAACCATTGCAGAGAGGTCAGCCATGAGTGAAAGGCGTGCCTGAGCAGGGTTGTTACCATTTCGCTCGTTATACAGTCCTCCGACATACAGATAGCCCATCGGACCTGCCTTCATGTCGAATTGCCCTATGTGACGATGCAGGAGGTGAAATGCAGTATGTATATAGAGGCCGAAGTCGTATTCGCGGACGTTTCTTGCCATGTTCTCCATGGTGGCGAAATGTAGGCCCACTCCTTCAAACCTCTTTTCTCTGCATTCTTCGTACATCCAGTCTAAGCGTATGTCCTTGTGTTTATAGGAGTAGGGCGACAGATAGGTATCCATCACATTCGCAGAACCAAAGCCCACCAAGAGTCGTTTGACGGGTTTTGTCTGTATGTCCTCCTGTGCCATAGCACAAGAAGAAATGGTGATGGTCAGTATGATGAACAATAATCTGATCATAGCTTAAAAAAGAGTGAGTTGGATAGGCCCTTCGTCATGAGGAGGGTTGGTCTTATGATATTCTTCATCGGAAATCGGCTCTGGCTCTGGCTCTGGTTCTTGTTCTTCCGGACTTTCCGGAGTTTCTGGGTTATCTGGAGCTTCAGGTTCCGGTTCGAGCTCTTCCGGAGTTTCTGGATTATCTGGGGCTGCGGGTTCCGGTTCTGGTTCTGGCTCTGGTTCTGGCTCTGGCTCTGGCTCTTCTGGATTTTCTGGTTCTTCTGGCTCTTCCAGACTTTCCGGAATATCCAGATTATCCGGTTCTGTTTCCGGTTCTTCCGGAGTTTCTGGCTCGTCTGGTCCTTCCTCTTCTTCTAGCTCTTCCGAATTATCCAGTATCTCCTTTACTTTGTCGAGTGCCCAAGTGGTGAGGCGTTTGCCTTTCGCTTTGAAACCTTTCACTGCGATAAACTCCTCTACATCCATCTCCTGCGGTCCACGGAAGGTGTCTGGCTCCTTGAAGGTCAGTTCCAGACGTGGTGATGGCGTATCGGTGAGCAGTATCATGGTCGATGCAGGATTATCACCCAGGAAGTTCTGATGTTTCAGAGAGGCATCTATGGTAAACCGCTTAATATAAGGTAGCCCTTGATTGTCGGCATCCCACAGCACAACCGTCCATACTTTCTCGCTGTTGAATTTCTCAATGCGCAGGATGTTTTGCTCGTAGTGGTTGTTGATGTCGAAGTTAGTAACATAGAACTCTCCATTGTCGAGCATCACGAGTATCTGGTCCTCATTGAAGAACTCGCCGAGGTACACACCGTGATTCTCATAATTGAGACGTTTCACATCGTTGTCGAACCATACATCGCGTCCACCGAGCGTACTGCCTCCATGCGATTTCAGTCCGATACGCAATACATCGTATTTCGTGAGAATGTTACCTCGTGCTCCACGTCCCTTAACGTCTATCTCGCTGAAGTCCTGATCGAACACCAGTTTCTTCACCTTCGTCTTCTGCTGTTCTTTCAAGGTCACCTTGATGATTTCTGCCTCACCGTTCGCATTAGCTGTGAAGTAGGTGATGCGCGACTTCGGAGTACCCATCGTCACATCATATTCTTTATCTCTGTTCAGGGTAGGCACATTGAAGCGTTTCATATAGGTGATACCACTCTTGCCGTCCTTATAACATACGTTATAGATGGTACGAGTGTCGTTCTTCTTGAACACCGCTACGTGGATAATTTCTGTCTTCCGCTTCTCGTTCTTTGCCTTTTCTGTCTCGCCTACAAATACCTTCTCTGCCACCTTGGTGACTTTATATGTTCCGTCTTTGTAGAAGATGATGATATCGTCGAGGTCGCTACAGTTGCAGATAAACTCGTCTTTCTTCAGACTTGTTCCGATAAAGCCATCTGTGCGGTTGATGTAGAGTTTCTGATTGGCTTCTGCCACAGTTGCTGCTTGAATCGTGTCAAAATTGCGTATCTCAGTCAGACGAGGATGTTCCTCTCCGTATTTCTTCTGGAGGAATCTGAACCAGTCGGCTGTGACTTCCACCAGATTGTTCAGGTCGCGGGCAATATCTTCCAACTCCTGCTTGATCTTTGCAATCAGTTCGTCGGCTTTGTCCTTATTGAATTTCAAGATACGCTGCATCTTGATTTCCAACAGACGAAGCAGGTCATCACGAATCACCTCGCGCACAAAGTCCTTCTTGAAGGGTTCCAATCGCTCGTCGATATACTTGAGGGCAGCATCAGTGCTTTCGGCATTTTCGAATGGTTTGCCTTTATAGATACGTTCCTCGATGAAGATTTTCTCGAGTGAACAGAAGTGCAACTGCTCCAGGAGTTCGTCACGACGAATCTCCAACTCGCGTTTGATGAGGCTCTTGGTGTAATCGACCGAACGACGCAGCACATCGCTCACCGTGAGGAATTGTGGCAAGTGGTTGTCGATGACACAACAGTTCGGGCTGATGCTGATTTCGCAATCGGTAAAGGCATAGAGGGCATCGATGGTCTTATCGCTCGACACACCTGGCATCAGGTGCACCAGTATCTCTACATTCTCGGCTGTATTGTCATCCACCTTCCGCGCCTTGATTTTTCCCTTTTCAATCGCTTTCAGGATAGAGTCAATCAGGGTTGTAGCCGTCTTACCGAATGGTATTTCACGAATGACGAGCGTCTTCTGGTCCAGTTTCTCAATCTTTGCTCGCACTCTCACCATACCGCCTCGCTGTCCGTCGTTATATTTCGATACATCGATCGAACCTCCTGTCAGGAAGTCTGGATAGAGTTGGAATGGTTCGTTGTGTAGATAGCTTACTGCGGCATCACACAACTCGTTGAAGTTATGAGGCAGAATCTTGGTCGAGAGACCTACAGCGATTCCTTCAGCTCCTTGTGCCAACAACAATGGGAACTTCACCGGTAGGGTGATAGGCTCCTTGTTGCGTCCGTCGTACGACATCTGCCACTCTGTCGTCTTGGGGTTGAATACTACATCGTTGGCAAATTTCGACAGACGAGCTTCTATATATCGGGCAGCGGCGGCATCATCGCCTGTGAGGATGTTTCCCCAGTTTCCTTGACAGTCAATCAGCAGTTCTTTCTGACCCAATTGCACCAATGCGTCCTTGATGGAAGCATCACCATGAGGGTGAAACTGCATCGTATGGCCCACAATATTCGCTACCTTGTTATAACGTCCGTCGTCCATTCGTTTCATTGAGTGGAGGATACGTCGCTGAACAGGTTTCAATCCGTCTTCGATATGTGGAACGGCACGATCAAGGATGGTCGACGATGCGTAGTCAAGGAACCAGGTTTGATACATCCCACTCAGATGATGGGTTATACCGTCTTGCATCTTCGTGGGATCATAATCGCTATGGGGAGCGTTGAAGTCGTTGGTAGAAATCTCCTCTATATCGTTGATATTTTCGTCCATTTGTAAACAATTTGGTGCAAAAATACAAAATAATTATCAATTATCAATTGTCAATTGTCAATTATTTATTAATTTTGCGGTCAATAAATACTTATTGAGATGAAAACAATACTTACAATCACACTTACGCTGTTATCCGTTGTTGTGTCTGCTACATCAGCAAAGAAGCCAACGAAGGACTTGTTTCCTGATGGTACGGAGATTCCTGCGTGGTTTCGTGATACGATTCATGTTGACATCTCACGTTTAGGCCGACACTATCGCATCACCGATTATGGGGTGATGATGGATGGCAAAATCTATACACAACAACTGCAAGCCCTGATCGACCGCATCGCTAACGAAGGGGGTGGGGTGATGGTCATCCCTTCAGGCACATTCATGTCTGGTGCCTTGTTCTTCAAACAAGGTACACACCTCTATCTCGAGAAAGGAGCGGTGCTGAAAGGGTCTACCGATATCAGCGATTTCCCTGTGATGATGACTCGTATCGAGGGCGAGACTTGTAAGTACTTCCCTGCGTTGGTGAATGCTGACGGATTGGATGGATTTACCATTTCAGGTGAAGGAACCATCGACGGGAACGGTCTGCCATATTGGGAGGCTTTCTGGTTGCGCCGCAGTTGGAATCCGCAATGTACGAACAAGGACGAGCAGCGTCCACGACTGGTCTATATTTCGAATTGTAAGAACGTACAAATCGAGAATGTCAGTCTGCAGAATTCTCCGTTCTGGACCACACATTATTATAAGTCAGAGAATGTGAAACTTCTCAACCTACACATCACTTCGCTCTACAAACCTGTGCGTGCTCCCTCCACTGATGCTATCGACATCGATGCTTGTCGTAACGTGTTGGTGAAGGGGTGTTATATGTCTGTCGACGATGATGCAGTAGCGCTGAAAGGTGGTAAAGGCCCTTGGGCTGACGACCCCGTGAAGATGCCTGAGAATGGAGGTAATGAGAACATCATCATCGAGGATTGCACGTTCGGCTTCTGTGCCAGTTGTGTCACTTGTGGTAGCGAATCGATCTACGATCACAACATCGTGTTGCGACGCATCCGTGTCGATGAGGCTACCAACCTGCTGTGGCTCAAGATGCGTCCCGATACTCCTCAGCACTACGAATACATCACCGTTGAGGATATCACAGGTAATGCGAAGAATTTCCTCTTAGTGCGTCCTTGGACACAGTTCTACGACCTCAAGGACCGTAAGGATACCCCGATGTCCTACAGCAATAACATCACAATGCGACGCATCAATCTCGAGTGTGCGACATTCTTCAATGTCACCCCTCGCGAGGATCAGTACCACCTCCGCGACTTCCTCTTTGAGGATTGTACCGTTCAGGCTGGTAATGCTGACTTCCACCCCGAATACATCGAACGCCTGACAACGAAAAATGTCATGGTGAATGGCAAAATGGTAAATAGTAAATAGTTAAATGGTAAATAACATTTTTTCCTTTTTACAAACAACAAAATTATGAGAACTTTTAAATTCATGCTCTTCGCAGCATTGCTCATGGTAGGCGGAACCTTCGCATGGGCAGCAAAGGTCGACAAGGCCGTCAACATCAAAGTAGGTACAAAGACCCGTAAGTATCGTCTGTATGTACCAAACAACGTAAAAGAAAACACCGCTCTCGTATTCTGTCTGCATGGAACGGGTGGTTCGTCCGACAACAAACAACCTTCGTTCGACGCTATCGCCAATACAGAAGGTATCATCGTGGTTTACGGACATGGTGAGAACGTGAAATTCCCATTCTTCGGCAATATGGAGTTGCCAGGATGGAATTCTACAGGTGAATGGAGCAACGACATCGATTACATCCTTGCTATCATCGAGGATGTAGCGAAGACCTACACAATCGACCGCAAGCGCATCTACTGCTGTGGATTCTCCAATGGTGGTATGATGACCTACACGGTTGCAAACCTTTTGGCTGACAAGTTCGCTGCCTTCGCTTCCATCAGTGGATACCCCATCAACGAGTTCCACCTCCACCACACAGGCTATCGTCCTGTGCCGTTCCTCCATATCCACGGTACGAACGACGACCTTGTGAAGTCTGCTTATGTTACAAAGATTATCGACAACATGGTGGCTCGCAATGGTTGCAATCCTGTGCCTGAAACGAAGACGGTTAGTGGTAAGTATACCAAGAAGACTTATGCGGCTGGCGAAGGTGGCTTCCCCATCATATTCTACTCAATGAACGGTATGGGACACTCGCCTGAGACAAGCAACACAGAGGATGGAAATGCCAGCAAGACCATGTGGAACTTCATGAAGCAGTACACACTCGACGATCCTTGCGATCCTACACTCAAGTTCCGCCCCTGCATCGAGGCTGAAGGTTGGGCTCCAAAGAGTCACGGCTGGACCATCAATAGCGGTACCACCATCTGCTCATACGGTAAGGATCAGGATACAGGTTCTAACGGCAATGCAAATGTCTATCCATCGCTCCAGTTCATTCAGGGCAACTATCGCCTCACCTTCAACGCAATCGGCGAAGCTGGTAAGACCGTCACTGTACAACTCAAGCGACTCTCTGGAAAGAAAGATGTAGTATTCAAGGAAACTGTAGAGGTAGGCAACGATCGTACCATCGAGTTCGAAATCCCAGATACGTGGTGTGAGTTCAACTTGGCATTCACCAAGGAGGCTGCTGCCGATGATATCAAGATTGAAGCTATCGAGATTCACTCTTACGACCCCAATGCTGTAGGAATCAAGAATCCTACACTCTCACAAAGTGAAGCTATCTATAACTTGGGAGGTCAACGTACGAATAGCCTCCAGAAGGGCATTAACATCATCAATGGCCGCAAGGTCCTTGTGAAATAATAGCTTAGTAGCTTAATAGCTTACTAGTTGTCAATTATGCATTATACATTATGCATTATGCATTAACCTAGTCTCTATCCCTTAACACAGGGAACTTCTCACGGAATCGCTGCAGTTCGTTCATATCAAGTTCGGCTGCAGCGGTTTCTGTTTTTCCTGGGGTACACTGAGCGATGGTGTGTCCGTATGCATCATGAATCACGGAGTCACCTACGTATTCGTTCCCTACGATATTCACGCCTATCACGAAACATTGGTTCTCCAGCGCACGTGCTTTGAGTAAGGTCTGCCACACTTCGCGCCGTTTCTGTGGCCAGTTGGCTACATAGATCATCGCATCGTAGTCGTCGTGATTGCGTGAGAATACAGGGAATCGCAGGTCATAGCAAACTTGCAAAAGGAATCGCACACCTCGCCACTCCGTCACCACACGCCGTTCACCTGCTGCATACGTCTCCTGCTCACCCGCATAGCTGAACAGATGCCGCTTGTCGTAATACTCATAACTGCCATCAGGACGAACGAAATACAGACGATTCCTTAAAAGCCGTTCACCTCTCTCTTCACTCTTCACGCTCCACTCTTCACTCTTCACGCTAACAGCCACACTTCCTGCAATCGCAGCATTCCGCCTCTGTGCCTGCTCCTTCATCCACGCAAACACCCTCTCAGCCTTATCCTCAGCACCTTCAGCCATGAATCCTGTCGCAAACATCTCAGAGAGCACATACAGATCCGCCCCCTGTTGCTCATCCATCAATCCGGCTATATGCTGGAGCGTCCACTCCACATCCCGTTCCCGAATCTCATGTTGTACTATCGCCGTCTTCATCTATCAATACTCTATTAACCTACTAAGCCATTAAGCTACTAAGCTACTAAGCCATTAAGCTACTAACCTAGTTCTCTCCCCCTCGGGGGAGTTGGAGGGGGGCTTTACTTAATCAGCACCTTCTTCCCTCCAATAATATTCAATCCCTTCTGCGGAGCCGCCATCTTCTGTCCGTTGAGGTTATACACAGCTCCCTCGCCTTGGGAGAGGGTTGGGGTGAGGTTCTTTATCTCGCTTGCAATTCCGTTCTCTTCGTCAAGGATGAGCCACCGCTGCTTCGTGTCATTTTGGTTGTTGTCGAAGCTTGTGCCGCTCACAGCGCTGTTTGCTGCTCCAGTCATCGCTGTTGCAGAGCCTCCGTTAGCTTTCAGCATCCAGTAGCCGCGCAGCTTATAGCTCTTGCTTCCGTTCTTCCATGTGGTCTGGTTGCGGCTCGGCATCAGTTGCAGTTTCTCGCTAGCTGTTGGGGTCTCACGCTTCACGGTGGTGAACTTACTGCCGTTGTAGGTGATATATGCACCTGTGCCTACATTGCGGAATGAATAGAACTGGGTCTTGGGGTCGAATGTGATGGTCCATGCAAAGCTTTCGTCAGTTCCGAGGCTCTCTGTTGCCACTTCCGTCCATTTCAGTCCTGACGCGGTTGCCTGCAGGTATGCCTTCTGGAATCCGAAGTCTGCTGACTCGTTCTGGATGTAATACCACTGATCATCGACATAATCGAACGTATAGGCCGGACTTGCGAAGCAGTTGCCTGTAGGCTGTACACCATCCTCGTGCAGACCTTCGATGATAAGGGCATTTCCGTAGTACAACAGATCTGTGCCGCTATCCTCTTGTGCACCGTTGATGCCGTATGGCCACATGTGCTGCGAGTCGCCATGCATCTTCGCTGAGTTGTCGTTGTCCCAGAATTGGAGCACCTCGTTGGCTCTCACACCGGTCCACACGCCGTCAACCAGCATCGCCCACCAGCCTCCGATGGTACCTACACCCACACCGTGAGCCGCTTCGTGCATGATGGTTCCTGTACGCTGATAGGCCGAGTTAGGTCCTACACGCATACTGCCACCATAGCTACAATCAGCAGTAGGCGTACCAGAGCCGTACGACACGCTGAGGTTCACTCCCTGTATGTTCATCAGGTCGTTCCATATCTTCGTACCGTTTTGCAGGGCGTAGTTGATGCGGTCGTTCTCTTCCGGACTTCCACCGTTGTTATACCAGTAGGTCATCGTGCCCTTCGGAATGGTGATAATCTTCAGTTCGTCGCCGTATGCCACCTGATAGCCTTCCGTCAGGATGTACGGACGAGCGTAGTAGACGGTTGCCGGCTTCATGTTCTCCATCACGTAGATGAGGCCGTTGTTGGTCAGTGTGCGGGTCGATTTCTCGTCGAAGATAGTCGGGTTGTGTTCCGTGCTGTAGCAGAATCCCGATAGCTTCATCTTCGCCCCGTTCAGCTTATACGTGAATCGGCCGAATGCCATCGTGGCACCACGAGCATAGCGCTTATCGGTTGTGATGGTCGGAATGGCTCCTGTAGGCGATTGCATCAGGAACAGCGTCTTCGCATCGTCCAGCTGATCAATGGCTGCATATAGTTCTTCGTTCGTGGCTTCAGTATTGCTCCATACATCGTCTTCTATATGATAAATAAACTCCATGAACTTGTCATATCCAGGATTGTCCTTATTGCTATTTGCGAGGCTCTCAGCCTCAGTCAATGCTTCGTCGAGCGCCTTGTACGCATTATAGGACTTCTGCGACTCTTCTGTTGCCAGACGAAGGGCTGTAGCCATTTTTGAATATAACATACCAATCACTAATGCATTTTCTGCATGTTTTATTGCATCAGTGAGTTCTTCTGGAGCAACATCACGCATTTGTAGCCATTGTTCCTTCAGCTTGTTGGCTTTCTCGATATATTCGCTGAGCTTGGTTCTGTAGTCCTCATCCGTTCCACCGATGTAATACAGGCGGAAGTTATCGCATGCAATCCAGTTGCCCGTTGCTCCCTTTGCAACGAAGCCTATCTCCACATCGTTCTCGATGTTGGTGAATGTCAGCGTGTATTGCTTGCGGGTGGTGACGAGTAAGCTATCTCCGTTTGCAACAATCCAAGCACCTTTCTGCGCTCTTGACGAAGCATCCTCCTGGATGTTCTGTGCTGCCACCTTCAGCTGATAGCGTCCTATTGGCAGGTCCTTCAGGGTCTGAACCACACTTCCGTCGCCTACCTTATTGCCCTTACCCGTCCAGCGCTCCATGTAGGTGCTGCCTGCCTTGATGGAGAATACCGAATTGCCCTGTGTACCCATTCCGTCTACCGTCCAACCATCTGTGCCGTCCTCGAAACTTGGGTTGGTGATAAGGTCGGTCCAGTCTAGTGGATTCGCCTCCGAAGCGTTTGCCTTGCGATAAGTATCTATCGCTGCAACAATTGATTCTATCCATGAAGTGATAGATTGGTTCGTGCTCGATGCATTATCGTAAACCTTTTGTGCTTCATCAATCGCCCACAAAAGTACATCTGCTTCCTTCCCCGTTCCGTCACCATACAGTTCCTGGGCCTCTGCTATCTTGGCCTTCAACTGCTCGCGCAGCGCATCCGCACTCGTACCTTTATAGATTACCGTGAATCCCTGCCAGTTCAGCCACTGCGAACCGCTCTTCATCGCCACCTCCAGTGTCACCTCACCCGAGCCGTCCGACACCACATCGCGACACCATGCTACTGCATCACCATGAGCCAGTGCCTGTCCGCACGACTTCATGCCGTCGGGTTGGAAGTATGTCGGGCCTTTCTTCCAGTTGTTCTCAGTAGCGTTCGTCACCCCGAAGTCGATTTCCGACAAATTCGGCACAGTCGTCTTCACGGTGTTCGATGCCGTCACGGTGAAAGTCGGAGCAGCATCCGAGCCGTCCTGACGATACAGGCTGTGGAACCCTACGTCGTACGTTCCGATAGGCAGGTCAACCGCTTGAATCAGCGAACAGACAGAATGGTATGTCTCGAATTCTGCCCAACTGAATGCCGGACTGCCTTTGTCCCATCCGTCAGTCGAACCGCTGCCTACCATATCGGCATTCACCAGCAGGAACGACACATCCATCGGGGTCGTGATGTCGGCATACACCGTCTTGAACAGCTTGCGCGCAGCCTCCGTGAGTTTCGCTGTTGTCACATCCGCAGCACTATATACCTCGTAAGCTTCTGTCAGCGCATCCTTGTATTGACTCGTTTTCCCGCCATCTGCCAACACCTTATAGATATCGTACAACCGACGCTTTGCCTTGTAGAGCGCATAGTCGCCGTTCGTCACCGAAGTCTCCTTGATGAACGCCCACGCGGTTTTGCCCTGTCCGTCCTTCAAGGTCAGCGGACCACCGTAGGTCCATGCTACGTCGAGGTCGGCATCGATGGTCGTGTTGTGCAACACGTACACATGGCTGCCCTCAGCCGTCTCGGTGAACGTGTACTTCGCATTCGTCGTGCGGTTCACCCACATCTGGTCGGGCGTACCCGTCGCACACGAGATATAATACGAAGAGTTGCTCGACAGTCGGATGCGCACCGTTCCGTCGCTCGCCACCATCGCCGTACAGCGGTGAGGAGTCGACTCGCGCGTATCTCCGTTCGTCAGACGTGTGGCACATGCCTGCACGTTACTCGTCATGCCATTCACTACGAAGGCATCCGCCTCCACATTCAGCAGATAGCCCACAGTTACCGATTTCACCGTACTGAGATCCTCAGCCGGAACAGCAGGAGCCTCCCATACCTGAGCCGACACAACCGTGAAGGCCGACAGCAGCAATCCTGCCATACTCATGATGATACGTTTAGTTGTCTTCATATATTTCCAATTTTCTAAAGTCTAACGCCTAAAGTCTAAAGTCTAATCATCGATTAGTTATTGATTTCCCTGCAAAGATACGAATAATTCCCGACATGACCACATTTTCCCTCCCATTTCATCATTTTTTCTCCCCGCATTGTTTGTCAAACAAAATACTTTTTGTATTTTTGCAAGCGTAAATAAAGAAATTATGGATAGGAAAACCTTGGAATTTGTAACCTATTGCATTGCGAAATTATCGGTTCTTTTAAAACTGCCGCAGCAGGAGATATACAGACGACTGAGTAGTTCTGGTATATTATACGACTACATTGTTCCCTCTTACGATGTGTTGCATACCTTTAGCTCACGCTATCTGATGGAAGACCTGACTAGTTATATGAGGGAGAAAGGAGTGCTGGAAAAGGAAGAATGGGAAAGAGTATTGACGGCACTAGGTTTGGAGTAGTTACGAGAACAACTCGCAGCTTTCTATGCTAAGCAAGTAGATGACGAGATGGATCAGCTTTGGGAGAGTGGTCAGTTTGACGAGAAACGGCTGAAGGAGCTTCGTGGCTCCCATTTCCGCACACCTTACAACAAGTAGATGATGAATCCTGTAGTCATTGATACCAATTGCCTTTTGCAGATTATTTCGCGCAAAAGTCCGTACCGCCCTATTTGGGATGCCTTCCTTGCTGGGCGTTTTGACCTTTGCGTTTCGAATGAAATATTAGAGGAGTATCAGTAGATTCTCACTCAACAGATTACTCAGACAGTTGCCGAGAATGTTGTGTTACTTATCCTCAATCAGAAGAATGTACGACTTGTTGACCCTCATTTCCGCATGGGCATCATCACGGCAGACCCCGATGACAATAAGTTTGTTGACTGTGCCTTTGCCGCTGGGGCAGACTATCTTGTCTCAGAAGATAGCCACCTTAATGTGCTTCGTACTACACCATTCCCGCAGCTCAATCTAGTCACACTGGATGAGTTCATGCAGACACGACTTATTATATAATTACCCTATTGAGCACCATAACCCATAACCATTATCTACTAAGCTACTAAGCCAAACTTCAATAACCAATAACCCATAACCAATAACCATTACAAATCTACTAACCTACTAACCTATTAAGCTATTAAGCTACTAACCTAAATACATTACTTCCCAAAATCGCAAGTTCGTCGATGTGCTCTCATGAGGTCATTTTCCCACCCTTTAGGGGTTGCAATTGCTACCCTTAGGGGTAACTAAATTTCCCCTTAATGGTAACAATTATTTCCCTTAAGACTACCTGTGAGGAACGATTGTGAAGTGTTAATTACTGATAGCGAATTATGTTAATTCTGTTGCCAATGTCATTATTGGAACTTATTCACTTATAACTTATAACTTTGGACATTTAATATTTTGGTTTTTGCAAAGGAAAAATTTTAATATATAATACATATTATATATTAAGTAAATTTCTTAGATTTTTTGAAAAAACAAGATGTCCAAAGTTATAAGTTATAACTGAATAACCTCAGCAATTCGCGACCTCTCCTATACTGAAAAGGTTGACCTCGCACGTAAATATATGTGTGCTTCACAGACTTAATCTAAACTCAATAACCTATAACCTATAACCAATAACCATTACAAATTACACATTTTCCTCCTCTTTTCTTCATTTTTCCCCCTCCTTTGTTTGTCAAACAAAATACTTTTTGTATTTTTGCAGGTGATTACAGATTGTTGATGCTCTGTTGAGTTATGACTTGACGTGATTGCTACATATAAAAGGCGTTACTGACGCTTGTTTTTGGACTTTCGAAACTACCACAATCGAATAACGGTCAAAAACAATGCTGGGTAATTGCCACGGGGTGTATATAACTCTCCGTAGTGTGCTGCGAGGCTTAATTGCCTCAAGCACACTTTACGGGTGTACATTATACTCCAACGTGGATGTTTACTCTGTTTGTTTACCGTTAGGGCTGTGGTAGGCCACGAAAGTCGAACAGGCAGATGTTAAGCACCACGTTTTTTGTATGTAGTTTAGTATAAGTGTTACTGTTCGTATGGTTGCTTGCGAACTAAATTGAAAAGAACTATAGAATAGGAAAAAATAAGCGTCTTTAACATCCTTGGTTGACTGATTAGCCAGAATTACGACTTAAAGAAACACATCAGTCGGACAAGCAATTGGATGTTTACGCTCATACGGGCGTGGACAGTTGGATTGTTGTCTGATGTGGGCTGTCGTAAGCCTTGGTTAAACTCGTCTTTCTTCCACGCCCCCTTTTCGAAAAACGATAAGAGGGCTTTTTATTGCTTCGAATAAAACGGAAGAGATGGCAACAGTAGAAAAAGACATAAGAGAAGAATCTGAAAAGATTATCAAGGTAAAAAAGCTTGTAAAAAAGAGGGCAGAGGAATTAGAAGATACAGATTTGGTTGAAACCCCAATATCTGAAGGTCCTTCATGGAAGGACTTAGAGTTTTCGCACCCCAACAGGACTATACGCATAGGTACGGTTTTTAGTGGTATTGGTGCCATTGAACATGCTTTTCAAAGATTAGGGTTAAAGCATAAAATAATGTTTGCAGGAGATATTGAGCCTAATTGCAAGAAAAGCTATTTCGCTAATTATGTTATTAATGAAGAGGACTGGTTTTCAGATATTCGAGATTTTGATGCAACACAATATAAAGGTAAAGTCGATTTCGTGATAGGGGGTGCACCTTGTCAGGCTTTTTCCATGGTAGGGCACAGATTGGGATTTGAAGATGCCCGCGGAACACTATTCTATGAATTTGCAAGGGTGGTAAAAGAGACAGAGCCGAAAGTTTTTTTGTTTGAAAATGTTCGCGGTTTGCTAAATCATGACAAGAAGCGTACTTGGCATGTTATGCATGATATATTTGAGGAATTAGGATATGATGTAAAATTTCGAGTTCTTAATAGTTGCGATTACGGAATCCCTCAACACCGTGAACGTGTCTTTTGCCTTGGTTTTAAAAAGAAAACGAAATTCGAATACCCTGCCCCTATTCCATTGGAATACAAAATGTATGATTTCTTAGAAGATTATATTGATACAAAATATTTCTTGCGTGAGAAAGGGGTAAAGTTTGTTACCAGTCATAAAAATAGGGATAAGAGTTATACTCAGATAAATGGCGACATACAACTATGCCAAAAACGAAACCAACAATTTAACTGGCATGGAGATTTTGTTTATCATCCCGATTCTGAACTCACACCCACAGATGAAGCGTTTGACGAATTTATCTTTGATGTAAAGGATGTAGAAGAAAAGTATTATCTCTCTGAAAAGGTTGCGAAATATGTTTTAGCAGGTGGTACAAAGAACTTTAAGACATCCACTAAGACAGACTTAGATATAGCTCGGCCACTTCTGCAAACTATGCATAAAATGCATAGAGCAGGAGTAGATAATTATGTTACACATAAGGGGCGGATTCGAAAACTAACCCCAAGAGAGTGTTTGCGTTTAATGGGATTTAAAGACTCATTTAAAATTGTGGTATCTGACACTGCTGCCTATCAGCAAGCAGGAAATAGTATTGTTGTTGATGTACTAATTGCGATTTTAAAACAAATGGATATAACAAAATATGGAGGTCGATTATGATTATTGAAGGTGAAAAACTTACGTTTGAAGATACTTTTGACACTCCTATTACTGTTGCTGATAGTTGGGTAATGCCTAAAAACAAATTAGGTGACGGAAACGGAGAGGCAAAACTCTATTTTGGATCACGCGATAAGATGGAACAATTCTTTGGCGAAACAGGATTTTCTGCCACATGTTTTGTGCTTCGTCAAGATTTACAAGCATATATGCAAGCCATTAAAGCCGAATATTTCACGCCGTCCCAGGATTATCGTGGGCGAGATGAAATGCGTAAATTATGGTCTGAACGTATGGAGAAAATCAATGCGCTGCCATCAGGAATCGTCATCTTCACTGTCCGTGAACAATCACAAATCGCTGGACCACGTGGTTATATCAATTCAATGGATAAGGTATATAGGTTGATACGTGAAATATCACTACCACTCGTTAGTTATATTTCGGCAATGCGTCTTGACTATAATGGTCAGTCAATGTTCTATCTAAAACTTTTTGCTGACTTTGAGGAGATTGAGAAGCGTAAGGCTTTTATCGAGAACTATGGTATGGCTATCAGCCAAGAGGAAGAAGAAACCACATGGAGAGTCTCCGAAGAAGATGTTGTTCCACGAACGCAGATTTCAAAATATGGACGAGAAGGTCAGGATGAATATCGCCGAAAACTATTGGATGAATGCCCTTTCTGTCCCATCACAATGATAAATGAGGAATCTTTGTTAATTGCCAGTCACATCAAACCGTGGGCTGTTTCTGATTCCAAAGAGCGTGTTGACCCCAACAATGGTTTCATTCTTTCGCCGCTTTATGATAAGTTATTCGATCGTGGATATATTACTTTTTCTGATGACAAGCGTGTTAGTATTTCCAATTGGCTCTCTCGTCAAGTAAAAGACCGAATAGGCATTAAGGAAAAACAATTCTTTCAATTCCTTCCTATAAATGCCAACCGAGCGAAGTATTTGGAATATCATAGAACAATGGTCTTTAAAGGGTAAGACTTCGCCAACCACATTGAAAAAGTTTATTAGTGTTTGCTAAACTCCAACCGAAATGGCAACGAAGTTGTTGTTTGCGTGTTCGTTGTTGAGCGCTTTGATTAAGAGATGGCGGTCTTGCTTGTAATATTTTTTTATCCATTGTTTTGTTGTAAAGGTCGTCAATTGGCGTGTAACTTCCCGTTTTTTTTATTTAAATCCTGAAAGTACCAAGTTGTTTAACAGTATTAGAAAAGTTTTCGTATCTTTGCAGTCAATTATAAAGCATTAAAGTATTATGGACCACCTAACCCCACAACAACGGCATAAGAACATGGCGGCGATTCGTGGTAAGAACACGAAGCCGGAGATGATTGTGCGCAAAGGGCTGTGGAAACGTGGATTCCGCTACCGACTGAACCACAGGCGACTGCCCGGGCATCCGGACCTCGTGCTTCGGAAATATCGCACTTGCATCTTCGTGAATGGCTGCTTCTGGCATGGGCACAATACTCAATTCATAATTCATAATTCACAATTCATAATTGACTCTGCCGAACAAAAGTATCATAATTCACAATTGACTACGTCGAACAAAAGTTTCATAATTGAGAGTTCGGAGTGCTGCAAGATTCCAAGGACGAACAGGGAGTTCTGGGTGGCGAAGATCCGGAGGAACATGGAGCGCGACCGTGAGGACCAACGGAAGTTAGCTGAGTTGGGGTGGCACTGCATCACAGTGTGGGAGTGCGAACTGAAGGCATCGAAGCGTGAAGAGACACTGGACTCCATCGCCTATACCTTGAACCACATCTGGTTGCAGGATAGGAGGATGAAGTCGCGAAACTACGGAATCACGGAGGATGAGGAGGTGCAGCTGATGGCTGCAGAAGAGGGGGAAGATAAAGGTTAAAGGTTAGAGAGGTTTAAGGGTTCCAAAAGACAGGTTTCTGATGATTTTTGATTAAAAACGTCGCAAAATATGCGTTATTTTGTCATATTTTTTGGCGGTTCGGAATATATTTAGTACTTTTGCCGCAGAATTTGCGACGATATAGCTGGTATTTCGTCGCACAAATAGAAGAAAGCGTTATGTATATACACGAAAGAGACAATTGGACAAACTTCCGTTGGGACACTTCGCAGGTGGCACTCCTTCAGGAGAAAGTGTTCCGCAAACAGGGGTTGCTGTATGGCAGACTGAGTTCGTTGGGCTTCGACAGCAAACTGCGGGCTATGGCAGAGAACCTGACATACGACATCGTGTATTCTTCGGAAATTGAGGGCATCAGGCTGAACGTGGAGCTGGTTCGCTCGTCTATTGCCAGAAGGCTTGGCCTGGAGAACGTGAAATATAGTGCGCCTTCACACTATGTTGATTCTGTTGTGGGTGTCATGCTCGAAGCGGTTCAGCATTATGATATGCCTCTGGGGAAAGAGAAACTTTGTGCTTGGCAAGCTGCTTTCTTTCCATCGGGCTATAGCGAGGGTGGTGAGATAGAGATTGGTCAGTATCGAACAAACGAGGAGCATATCGTCAGCGGAATGTTTGGACGCGAGAAAATTCACTATATCGCTCCCTCTCCAGACCGTGTTGAAGAGGAGATGGAAAAGTTCCTCACGTGGTTTGACGGGGAAGAGCCTGTGAGTAGTGTCATCCGTTCTGCCATCGCTCATTTCTGGTTTGTGAGCATTCACCCCTTTGAGGATGGTAACGGACGACTGGCTCGCATCCTTTCAGACATGCTCCTGGCTCGTGGAGAGAAGAGTGAATACCGTTTCTACAATGTCTCATCGCAGATCAACAAGGACAAGAATCACTACTACGATATTCTTGAACGCATGCAGCATGGTGATGGTGACATAACTGAGTGGCTGGTGTGGTACATGCAGAAATTGGTGGAGGCACTCGACGAAGCGGATACCATCGTCACCACGATCTTGAACAAGAGTTTCTTCTGGCAGAAAGCATCGTCTGTACCAATGACCGAGCGACAGACGCAGATGCTCAATCTTTTCCTTGACGGCTATGAGGCAAAGATAACGTCAAAGATATGGGCAACGTTGGCAAAGTGCTCGAAGGATACGGCCATACGCGACATACAGGACTTGGTCAGCAAGAACATCCTGATAGAGGACATTCCTGGAGCCAAGCGACCCAGTTACTCCATTGTCTATGATGCAGAGGACTTGACGCAATTCTTCAGCGAGTAAGCATCGCAGAGGATAATGGCATACCGTATCTCTATGCGTTATATAAAGGAAAGAAGCCGATATGCGAAAGAATTCTAAAGCTTGATGCTGCTCGGTATCTGAAAGGTGATCTGCCATTGGCGAATCTGCTCAGTAAATACTGTTCGTATATAGCAGCAAGCCATAGGGAATAGCAAATGTACAATGGTGACAAGGAGTTTACGAAATCACGGAAGACAGAAGGTATTCGAGCATGAAACGAATTGAAGTGGTTGCGGCCATCATCCGCAAGGGGGACAGGATATTCGCCACGCAACGGGGATATGGCGAATGGAAGGACTGGTGGGAGTTTCCCGGCGGTAAGATGGAGGTGGGTGAAACGCGTGAGGAGGCGCTGGTGAGGGAGATTCGCGAGGAGCTGTCGACGGAGATCTGTGTGGACGGGCTCTTCTGCACGGTCGACTACGACTACCCGAAGTTTCACCTGACGATGCACTGCTACTTCTGTTCGCTCACTACGGAGGCGCTGCACCTGAATGAGCACGAGGCGGCGCGATGGCTGTCGAAGGACGAACTGAACAGTGTGAGGTGGTTGCCTGCGGATGTGAAATTGATTGAGGAACTGAGGGGGATGATGTAAGCTGTAAGCCGTAAGCGATAAACAGTATAATAGTTATCAATATGAAGAAGATAGTTTTGTTATTAATGGCGGTCTGTGTGACATGGACGATGGAGGCGCAGACGGGTGCAAAGAGGGTGTATGATGAGGAAATCAATCCCTTGGAGCAGATTGATCAGGCGATAGTGAAGGCGAAGGAGAGCGGTAAGTTCGTGATGTGCCAAGTGGGGGGCAACTGGTGCCCGTGGTGCTTGCGATTTGCTGACTTCGTCACGAAGGATGCAACCATCAGCAAGGTGGTGGACGATAACTTCGTGTATATTCACGTGAACTACAACCCTCGGGCATCGGAGGGGGAGGAGAAACTGAAGCGGGCTCAGGCAATGCTGAAACGACTGAACAACCCCGCTCGATTTGGATTCCCTGTGTTCGTGGTACTGGACGAGCAGGGTAAGGTGCTCCATATCCAGGATTCGAGTTTCCTGGAAGAGGGGCAGGGCTACAACCAAGAGAAGGTGCTCCGTTTCTTCCAGAACTGGACTCCGAAAGCTGTAAAGGAATCGTAAAGGAAGAATGAAGCGAAACGAGATACATAGCTGTCCGGAATTGATGGAATTGATTCAGCAGGTGGGTTTCCTGCCGCTGCTGGATAGTGGCGTGCGTGGCTATTCGGCTGAGGAGTTGGTGGATGCGGACTGCCGCTATGTGGTGTTCCCTGATGGCGGATGGGACTGGCCGCTGTGGAAATGGAAGGGCGAGATGATTACGGACGGACATCTGGTGTATGGGAAGTTCTTCGACGGGAAGGCTGGATTCATCAGTCGCGAGTGGTGGCCGGACTTCTGCAATTATCGGCGTAGTGTGCATACGATGCCTGAGGAGGGGTCGATTGAGGAAACTATCCTGATGACGCTGCAGGAGCATGGCAGCCTGATTACGCGTGAACTCCGAGCGGCCTGTGGATTCACGGGACCAAAGATGCGAGGACGATTTGACAACTATGTGACACGCCTGCAGATGGCTACCAGGATTGTGACGGAGGATTTTGTGTATCCGCGTGACAAACATAATCGTGAATACGGATGGGGATGGTCGCTGCTCACCACGCCTGAGAGACTCTTGGGACGCGAGGCTTGTCTGTGTGACCGTTCGCCGCAGGAGTCGCTCGAGCGCATCAAAGCGCATTTCCGTTCCATCCTGCCTGATGCGACTGATCGACAAATTGCCAAGTTGATTAAATAGGTTATTGAAGATAAATGGAACCACGGAAGGATTTGGTGTGGAAAATTGCGAGGCTGGGTACTCCATTGATTGTCGGACAGCTGGGACTGGTGTTCCAGTCGTTTGCCGATACGATGATGGTGGGGCAGTATGGCACAATGGAACTGTCGGCTTCGGGATTCGTGAGCAACATTTTCAACCTGGCGATTTTCTTCCTGTTGGGTATCTCGTTCGGTACGACTCCTATTGTGGGGGCGCTGTTCAGTCGGGGCGACTATCGTGGAACAGCTCGTGCCTTGCGTGAGAGTCTGCTGGTGAACATCGCTGCAGGAGTACTGGTGTCGCTGGTGCTGACGGTGCTGTATATGAATGTGGACCGATTGGGACAACCTGTGGAGTTGCTTCCGCTGATTCGCCCTTACTTCCTGACCCAACTGGCTTCGGTGCTGTTTCTAGCGGTGTTTAACTCGATGAAACAATTCTCGGATGCACTGGGACGTACACGCACTCCGATGTATATCATGCTGATATCGAACGTGCTGAATGTGGTGCTGAACTACATGCTGATATTCGGTGTGGCAGGATTCCCTGAGATGGGTTTGCTGGGTGCCGGTATCGCAACTCTGATTGCAAGAGCATTCATGCCGATTGCGATGAGTGTGGTACTGATGAGTCAGTCGTACAAGGCGTATGTGAGACCTGATAACCTTCACGAAAATGGAACTCTTCCCGCTTCACGCTTCTCTCTTCGCGGAAACAATGTGACACGACTGGGGATGGTTCATCTGACGATGGTGGGACTGCCTATCGCCATCCAACTGTGCCTGGAAGCATCGTCGTTCAATATCGCAGCATTGTTCATGGGGTGGTTGGGTGCCATTCCGCTTGCAGCTCATCAGGTGATGGGTACCATCTCCACACTTTGTTTTCAGGTGCTCTATGGCATCGGTGGAGCAGCCTCGATTCTGGTGAGTCAGTATCGGGGACGGAACGACTGGACGATGCTGAACCGTACTGTGAAGACGGCCTATGTGATGACTTTAGGCTGTTCGCTGGTGATGACAACCATTATCACGATATTTTTCAGTCCGCTGGCATCGCTGTTCACAACCAGCGAAAGTGTTGTCAATACACTCTATGCCATTCTGCCTTGTTTCATGGTTTATCAGTTGGGCGACTGCACCCAAATCCTGTTTGCGAATGTGCTGAGGGGTATAGAGGCCGTGAAACGAATGATGCTCTATGCTTTTATCGCCTATATCATCGTTAGCTTGCCACTCAGCTACCTCTTTGCTTTTGTTTTAGACAAAGGAGCAGCAGGGGTTTGGTGGGGAATGCCGTTCGGATTGACTACTGCCGGCCTCTTGTTTTGGTGGGAATATCGGAAGGCGCGAAAAAAGTGATTTTTCATCATTCATTGCCATTTTCTGCACAAGTTCCGTATTTTCGTGCTTTTAGCCCCCTGCCTTACAGGTACCTGTGTGAGGGGTGGCGAAAAAAAGTTGCGTTTTGATGAAAAAAAACCTGTAAAATATTTTGTCAGTTCGCGGAATTGTCGTACCTTTGCACTCGCTTTCGGAAAATTTTCGGGAGCAGGGCTGGAAAAAGGTGTTTTCCGAGGCCCGTTAGAAGAAGTGATCTTTGACATACTGCAAACAACAACAAGGCAGCAGTCGGCCTTCCCTTTTCGGGGGGAGAGGCTGACAGCAAAGCAAGATACGTCGATTCATTTACAAACAGAATACAATGGATTCCGATAGAGCGGATTTGCCTGGGACAGAATACAGACAGTTTTAATCAAGTGTCAATGCCGTCCACACCTTATTATATAATATAT
>JAFXNA010000049.1 GCA_017529865.1 Bacteroidaceae bacterium | reverse complement strand
GGTAGTGACATAACCTTTCTGGCGAGCCACTTCCTTCGACTTTTCCATGTAGTCGTGTACTTGTGGGAAGGTGGCGAAGTAGCCGTCTATCAGCATCTTAGTCTCATCGCGAGGGATGTCCAGACGCTCTGCTAAACCAAAGACGGTGATGCCGTAGATGATACCGAAGTTGGCACGTTTCGACTTGGTGCGTTCATCGCGAGTGACCTCTTCAATAGGTTTCTTATAGATATTCGCCGCTGTGGCAGCATGCAAGTCCTTGCCTTCCTTGAAAACCTCAATCATCTGGCTATCCTGAGAAAGGTGTGCCATCACGCGCAGTTCAATCTGACTATAGTCTGCTGAAAAGAACAGACAACCAGGCTCAGGGATAAAGGCTTTGCGAATCTCCTTACCGTCTTCTCCACGAATGGGGATATTCTGAAGGTTAGGATCAGATGAACTTAGGCGCCCTGTCGCTGTTATTGTCTGATTGAAGGATGTGTGAATATGTCCTGTGCGAGGATTAATCAGCTTGGGTAGTGCATCGATATAGGTTCCAATCAGTTTCTTTAAACCTCTGTGTTCCAATATATCTGCCACGATTTCATGTTTGTTGCGAAGTTGCTGTAGCACTTCTTCGGATGTGACATATTGGCCTGTCTTGGTCTTTTTGGCTTTCTCAACGATCTTCAGTTTGTCGAATAAGATTTCACCAACTTGCTTGGGCGATGCGATATTGAACTGCTCGCCAGCGAGTTCGTAGATACGATGCTCAAGCTCGTTCATACGATCTGTCAAAACCTTTGACGTTTCTTTAAGCGATTCCGTATCCAGACAGACGCCATTCATCTCCATTTCAGCCAGAACAGGCATCAGGGGCATCTCAATTTTATAGAATAAGTCTTCGCACTCAAATTTCTTCAGCTCGGGCTCGAGTTTGTTCTTCAGGCGCAAGGTGATGTCTGCATCCTCAGCAGCATATTCATAAACCTGAGAGGGTAGGAGGTCGCGCATCGATTTCTGTCCTTTACCTTTCGGACCTATCAGTTCATCAATATGAATGGTTTGATAGTTGAGATAGATCTCAGCCATGTAGTCCATATTATGATGGAGTTCTGGTTGGATGAGGTAGTGGGCAATCATCGTGTCCCACATTTTGCCTTTGAGTTCGATTCCATAGTTGCGCAACACCTCGAGGTCGTACTTCAGATTTTGTCCGATTTTCAAAATTTTCTCATTCTCGTAGACCTCTTTAAAGATATTAACAATTCGTAACGCTTCTTCACGATTTGCGGGAATGGGTACATAAAATGCCTCGAATTCCTTCACAGCGAAGCTCAATCCTACCAATTCTGCATCAATCGCAGAGGTTGAAGTGGTTTCTGTATCTAGACTGAGAATTTCGTTTGTTAAGAAATAATCACATAATTTTCGCAAATCTTCCTCATTTTCAACGAGTTTGTAATCGTGAGGAGTCGTTTTAAGGCTCTCAAAACTTGAATTTTCGCTCACATTCGCCCCGTCGATGGGAAATTCTGCAAAGAGATCGAGTTGTCCATTAACGGGAATTTGTGGTTTTTGGCTTTTTTTAAGAACTCTGTCTGCGAACGACTTCATCTCCAGTTCGAGCAGCAATTTGCCAAGTTCATCTTCGTTGGGCTCGACGAGTTTCAGATTTTCCATATCGAGTTCGATGGGCACATCTGTTTTGATAGTTGCCAGGAAGTAACTCATCTTGATATCGTCGACATGCTCTTCTACTTTTTCGCGAAGCTTACCCTTGATTTCTGACGACCTTTCAATCAGACTATTGATATTTCCAAACTCATTGATGAGTTTCACGGCTGTTTTCTCACCCACACCTGGACAGCCTGGGAAATTATCTGCAGAATCACCCATCAGTGCTAGAAGATCGATGACAGCATTTGTCGATGGAATGCCATATTTCTCACAGACTTCCTTCGGACCCATCGTTTCATAACCACCTCCATGACGAGGTCGGAAGATGAAGACATTATCTCGCACCAACTGTCCATAGTCTTTATCTGGAGTCAGCATAAAGGTCTGTATGCCTTGCGCGCCAGCTTTCGTAGCCAGTGTTCCAATGACATCATCAGCCTCAAAACCATCTACTTGCAGGATTGGAATGCGGTAAGCCTTCAACAAGTCCTTGATGATGGGCACTGCCTTACGGATATCCTCAGGTGTCTCTTCTCGCTGAGCTTTATACTCAGGAAAAGCCTCACTACGGAACGTAGGTCCATGAGGATCGAAGGCCACGCCAATATGTGTAGGCTGCTCTTTTGTGAGCACTTCATTCAGCGTGTTCAGAAAGCCCATGATGGCACTCGTATTAAGACCTTTCGAATTGATTCGAGGGTTTTTTATGAACGCATAATAACTGCGATAAATGAGCGCATAAGCGTCTAAAAGGAATAATTTCTGCATAACTTTCTTAATTTTCGGTGTAAAATTACTTAAAATTCTTTGAATTCCGTCGTTTTTTACTATTTTTGTATCGAAAAATTTGTTTGCGATGGATTATTTAGCAACGATAAGAAGGCCAATTGCGACGGAAATGAACGATTTCGTCGTACTATTTAATGAAAGTCTGACTCATGGTGATGGATTGCTCGAGCACGTTCTTTCGCATATCCGTAAACGTGGCGGAAAGCGCATGCGCCCCATGTTGTTCCTATTGTCTGCCAAGAACTATGGCGTTGTCTCAGATGTGACGCAAAATGCTGCTTTGGCATTGGAACTGATTCATACGGCTAGTCTTGTTCACGATGATGTAGTCGATGAGAGTACTGAGCGCCGTGGGCAGGCTTCTGTTAATGCCTCATATAATAATAAGGTGGCTGTGTTAGTGGGCGATTATATTGTTTCTACTGCGTTATTGCGCGTAGCTCTTTCAGATAATCCGCTCATCATACAGCATCTTGCAGAATTAGGAAGAACACTCGCGGCTGGTGAGATTCTTCAGCTCTCGAACATCTCGAATCAGGAGATTTCAGAGGATATTTATTATCAGGTGATTAATAAGAAAACTGCTGTTCTCTTCGAAGCTTGTGCTACTTTGGGTGCTATTTCTGTTGGTGTCCCTGAAGAAGATGTGGAAAAAGCTAAAAAGTTTGGACATAATATCGGTATGATCTTCCAGATCCGCGATGATATTTTTGATTATTTTGATTCAAAGGAAATCGGTAAGCCTACAGGTAATGATATGAGTGAAGGCAAGCTGACGCTTCCTGTTATCTATGCATTGACTCATTCTGATTCTCAGGCGATGTTCACGCTTGCCAAAAAGGTAAAAGCCGGTACGATTAATGCTGATGAAATCGCCGTTCTTGTTGAATTTACAAAGCAGAATGGGGGTATCGAATATGCCGAACAAAAGATGGAAGAATTTGCTAAAGAAGCTCAGAAATATATTGACGAATCCGTGAAACCAGAGTTGAAACAAGCTTATACTGCTTATCTTGATTATGTGATTCAGCGCAAGCTATAAAGCAAAAACCCTCGCATTGCGAGGGCTTTTTGTTTGTGGAATGATGCTCAAAAGATTCGTCAGTTAGAAGAATTTAGTTTCTTCGCCAATGACCTCACTGAGCAACATATTTGCTAATCGGGACGTACCCATACGGAACCACTGGTTTGTGAGCCATTTTTCGCCCAGAACCTCTTTGACGATCGTGTAGTATATCAGTGCATCCATTACCGAGTTAAGGCCTCCAGCGGGCTTAAAACCAATCTGTATGCCCGTTTCATCGTAGTATTCCTTAATGGCCTGACACATCACGTATGCTGCCTCAGGTGTAGCTGCTGGCTCGAGCTTTCCTGTAGAGGTCTTGATGTAATCTGCTCCTGCATACATAGATAGGATAGAGGCTGTCTTGATATTGGCTGCTGTCTTCAGACAACCAGTTTCGAGGATAACCTTCATCTTCTTATCGCCGCAAGCCTCTTTCATTTGCTGAATCTCGTCAATGACTGTCTCGTAATCCCCAGAGAGGAATGCGCCTACGGAAAGCACCATATCAATCTCTGTAGCGCCGTCTTTTACTGCCAGCCCTGTCTCTATCGTCTTGACCTCAATAAGTGCCTGAGAAGACGGGAAAGAGCCCGAGACACAAGCGATTTCAACACCATCTACTTCAAGTGTCTCTGAAACGATCTTTGCAAATCGTGGATACACGCAGATTGTAGCAACATGGGGGAGGTCAGGATATTGTTCATCGAACTGATTGACGCGCTCGGTAAAAGCCATTACGCTCTCGTCTGAATCCGTAGTTTTCAGTGTGGTTAGTTCCACGCTTCCCATCAGGAATTTCTTGGTTTCCAAGTTGTCGTTCTCATGTACTTTCTCCGCAATGATTATCTTCACTGCCTCGCGTACTTCCTCGTCGCTGATCTCGAGGTTATACTTACTCAGAGCCTCTTCAATACGACTCTTCTGTGGCATCTCGTGGTGGTGATGCTCATGCTCATGATTGTGTTCTGCCATAATCGTTTTATGCTAAAAGTTTCTTATTATGTATATGTCTTAATGAATCTCTTTCTGTCTTCTTTTCGATGGACTTTTGCAGTTCTTCCGTTAGGTCTACGCCCGTCTGATTGGCCAGACAGAGTAGTACCCAGAGGACATCTGCCATTTCTTCGCCCAGATTGTCTTTTTCACCCTCCTTGAAGCTCTGATCGCCATATTTACGGGCTATCACGCGAGCCAATTCACCTACTTCCTCCGTTAAAACCGCCATATTTGTCAGTTCTGAGAAGTATCTTACGCCGTATTCCCTGATCCAGCGATCCACGGCTTCTTGTGCTTCTTTGATGGTCATCTTGCTCTTAACATTTGAATGAATAATAGGGCTATCGTCAGTAGGATAATCCAGATATATTGCTTATTATCACGGGCATATTCGTTCCAGTGAAAGGCTTTATAGAGGAATACGATCAGCATCAGCAGGATACCGATTCCGCAGATCCATCCGCCATAAATCGAACCCCAAATCAGTGAGTTGACGATTCCAGTAGACGCCAGAATCACACCTGCCATTTCTATTTCTCGAAGATACTTTTTCATTCGAAACTAAATATATTGTTTGGTCCTATAAAGTATAAAAGTAATGCCCAGGCTAAGATGATTATTACCAATAGTGCTATCCATTCGTAATTTAATAATCTGCTGTTCTGTTTCCATTTTGTCAGACCCCAAATAGGAATAACTGGCGAAAGAATCAGAAATACTATGCAAATCCACTTCTTAATAGGGATTGGTAGTATGTGTAATGCAAACATAAATATGAATAAGAATCCCCATTTGTA
This sequence comes from Bacteroidaceae bacterium, assembly GCA_017529865.1. Taxonomy (GTDB): domain Bacteria; phylum Bacteroidota; class Bacteroidia; order Bacteroidales; family Bacteroidaceae; genus Colivivens. Next base: position 10,310 of record JAFXNA010000049.1, on the reverse strand, counting down.
ATACGTATTTTGGAAGAATCCCTTGATGCTCATAGCTGCAGAATTATAGTCCGAAAAGTGATAGTCCGACGAGTACTAGGAAGGCCACAGAGATATAGTTCGACATCTTGTCGTTCTCCTTCCAATGGATGATGGTCCAAATACTTGACAAGGTCATGATTCCCAGACCAATCCAGGAGAGGATACCCATGTTTAAAACGCGTCCGAGGATGTAGCAGATCAGTGCTGCGAAGTTTACGTAATTGATAATTTGTCTTGCGTCCATAGTTATTCTTTGTTTTTAGTGTCCATACATATCGTTACGGGTCCGTCATTCAGTAATTCAACCTTCATGTCAGCCCCGAATTCACCTGTTCCTACTGGCTTTCCGATGGCTTCGGATAGATCTTTGCAGAAGGCTTCATAGAGTGGGATAGAGTGCTCGTGTGAGCCTGCTTTGAACCAGCTGGGGCGATTACCTTTCTTATAGCTGGCATATAGCGTGAACTGACTCACTACGAGGGCCTCGCCGGCGATGTCGATGACGGAACGATTCATGACTCCATCCTCATCATCAAACACCCTCAGGTTGGCTATTTTCTACACCAGCCACTCTACGTCTTCGTTTGTATCCTCGTCACAGATGCCCACCAGAATCAGGAATCCTGCTCCTATCTGGCTTTTGACTGCGCCCTCTATGGTGACGCTGGCACGGCTGACTCTCTGTACGACTGCTCTCATCTCTTTCTGATTTTTCGGCAAAGTTACGACTTTATTCTGAATTGACCAAATTTTGGCTTCTTATTTCTCTGATTCCGCATTTTGTAACTTTGTAACAATGTAACATTGTAACATTAAGGTCTGTGACAGATGACAGTTTTTTGATTTTGAGAGAGTATACAGTATTATTATTATATATTATATATAATAATAATTTTTCTTTTTCCTTTCTTTTTCTATAACTGTCATCTGTCATTTGTCATGAGTGTTCGATGGCAAAGTCCTACACTGTTTAGTGCTTAATGTTACAATGTTACAAAGTTACATTGTTACATTTTGCCTCCTATGGCTTGAATAGACGATGTTACGTCTTTCTGCCTCTTGTATTACGTTTCGTTGGCCACGAAGTTACTTCTCGTTCTCATCAGCCTCCCGGTGCAGATAGTCATATACTATTTTCGCCTTTGCCGGGCCGATCACCTCGCTGAGTGTTTCCAGGTTGGCCTCCCTAATCCGTTTAACCGATTTGAGGGCATTTAGAAGCCCGTCACGTGTCTTAGGACCGATGCCCGGGATGTTGTCAAGCTCAGAGTGCAAAGCGCGCTTAGAACGCTTGTTTCGGTGGAATTCGATGGCGAAGCGGTGTACTTCATCCTGGATATGCGTCAGCACGTGGAAGAGTTCTGAGTCGGTCTTCAGGGCTACGTGGATGGGCGGGAATCCGTAGAGCAGTTCGTTGGTGCGGTGACGGTCGTCTTTGGCTAATCCTGCGATAGGAATATCGAGGTTCAGCTCGTCCTGGATGACCTCTCTGATCACCTCCATCTGGCCCTTGCCGCCGTCGGCGATGATGAGGTTGGGTAGTGGCTGTTCTTCTTCTACCAGGCGGGTATATCTGCGGTGAACTATCTCCTTCATCGAGGCATAGTCATCGGGACCAACTACGGTCTTGATGTTGAAGTGCTTGTATTCCTTTTTGCTGGGCTTCATGGCCTTGAAGACCACGCATGAGGCTACTGCGTCAGTGCCTGATATGTTCGAGTTGTCGAAGCATTCGATATGGTAGGGCAGGGTAGGCAGGTGCAGCTTCTCTTGCAGTTCCTTCATCAGCCGTGTCTGTTTCTGCTCTGGATTCAGTTTCTCGGCCTGCTTCAGGCGGTCGAACTTGTATTGTTTTCCGTTCATGATCGAGAGGTCGAGCAGGGTCTTCTTGTCACCTCGTTGGGGTATGGTGAAAGTGACGTTTTCCAACTCTATATCCACCTCCGTTGGTATGATGATCTCCTTGGCGTCGCTCTTGAATCTTTGGCGCAGTTCGATGATGCCGAGTTGCAGTAACTCCTCATTGCTCTCGTTCAGCTTCTTTTTGTACTCGATGGTGAAGCTCTGGTTGATGCTGCCGTTCGAGACATGTATGTAATTGATGAAGGCCATTTTCTCGTCCGAGGTGATAGAGAATACGTCTACGTTGTTGATTGTGTTGCTTACCACTTCGCTCTTGCTTACGAATCCGTCCAGCGCTATGTATTTCCTCTTGATTTCTTCTGCCTCCTCGAAGCGCAGTTCTTCTGAGAGTCTGAGCATTTCTTCCTTCATGTCTCGTAGCACCTGACGTGTGTTCCCTTTCAGGATCTCTCGGGCCTGCATGATGTTCTTCTGGTAGTCCTCGTAGGCTTGCTTTCCCGTGCAAGGTCCCAGACACTTCTTGATGTGATAGTCGAGGCATACCTTGTATTTCCCGCTCTCTACGCCTTCCTTCGTGAGTGGGGTGTTGCAGGTGCGAGGGTGGTAGAGTTCCTTGATGATGTCGAGGACGGCGTACATCGACCCGATGTGGGAGTATGGCCCGTAGTAGGTACCCCATTTCCTGTTGATGTTACGAGTCTTGAAGATACGCGGGAAGAATTCGTTGGTGACGCAAATGCTGGGGTATGTCTTGCCGTCTTTCAGCAGCACATTGTAGCGCGGATTGTATTTCTTGATGAGGGCGTTTTCCAGCAAGAGCGCATCCTCTTCCGTATTCACGACGGTGTAGCTGATATCGTGGATTTTGCTGACCAGCACTTTGGTCTTGAATCGGTCTACCTCCGTGTGGAAGTAAGACGAGACTCTCGACTTGAGGTTCTTCGCCTTACCCACATAGATGATAGTATGGTTCTCGTCGTAATACTGGTAGCTGCCCGGCTTCTCCGGCAGTCGGCTGACGATACCCTTCAGATAGCTCAGTCGCTTCTCGTTTTCTTCTTTCGTCATCTTCAATCCATATACTAAAATCCCTTTGCTGAAGGGCTTTTCCAAATAAGATGTTTCACGTGGAACGTTCCTCGCCCTCAATGTGAGACATGTTTTGTGCTACCTCTTTTGTCTTTATACGATCATGAGGGTGGTGTATTCAATGTCCTTAAAGAGGTCACGGCCATGCAGTCCTTCGTCTCTGATTTCCACGATGAAGTTCATGTAGATGTGCTTTGGCTTGAAATATTTGACGAGCTTATAGGCGGCCTTTGCCGTACCACCAGTTGCGAGCAAGTCATCATGGATTAGTACTACGTCGTTCTCATCGATAGAATCAAGGTGCATCTCAATGGTGTCCACACCATATTCTTTCGTGAACGATTCCTTGATGACGGTAGAGGGCAGTTTACCAGGTTTGCGTGCCAACACGATTCCGCAACCGAGTCTTGCTGCCAAAGCGGATGCCATGACGAAGCCACGGCTCTCGATGCCAACGATCTTGGTGATGCCTTTGTCTTTGTAAAGTTCCTCCAGTTCGTCGAGCATGATCTTCATACACTCGGCACTCTTGTAGAGGGTGGTCACGTCACGGAAGTTGATGCCCTTCCTTGGAAAATCTGGTATGCTACGCAGATTGTCAATCAATGTCTTGTTGTTCATAATCAGTGAGTTATAAATGTTATTTAATGTTGTTTGTTTCACGTGGAACATTGCCCCCATGTCCTGCGTCGTCGGCCTTGCATGCCTACCGGCCCATAAGGACGAGGAGCACATTGATATCGCTTGGCGACACCCCTGGGATACGGCTTGCCTGGGCAAGTGTTTCTGGCTGAATCTTCATTAGCTTCTGGCGGCACTCTGTGGAGAGCCCTTGCAGTTCTTCGTAGTTGAAATGGCCACGGATCTTGATGTTCTCCAGTCGGTGCATTTTCTCAGCTACGACACGTTCACGCTCGATGTATCCGCTGTATTTCATTCTAATCTCTGCTGCTTCAGCAATTTCTTCTTTTCGATTATTCGGGCGATTTAATACCTCTTTCAATTGAGGAATGATTTCTGAGAGATTTGACAGATTCAACTGAGGACGGTTTACCAGATCGATCAACTTACATCCAAACTGGAGTGGGGTAGTGCCAAGGGCTTCTAAGGCAGAATTAATGAGTCGCGGTTTGATCGCAAAGTTCTGACAGAAACTCTCGATTTCTTCGATATGCTCTTTCTTTTCTTTCCACCAATCAAATCGGTCACTTTTGGCTAAACCAAGATTGTATGCCTTTTCTGTCAGACGGGCGTCAGCATCGTCTTGTCGGAGAAGGATGCGATACTCAGCGCGAGAGGTAAACATACGGTAGGGTTCGTCCACACCCTTTGTTACCAGGTCGTCGATTAAAACGCCAATGTAAGCTTCGTCGCGGTGGAGGATGAAGGGCGCGAACTGGCTCTCACTCTCGGCGCTTGCTTTCAACGCAGCGTTGATACCTGCCATCGTTCCCTGTCCGCCTGCTTCTTCATATCCAGTAGTACCATTCACCTGTCCTGCCATAAACAGATTTTTGATAACCTTCGATTCCAACGAGTGGTTGAGTTGGGTAGGATCGAAGAAATCGTATTCGATAGCATAACCAGGACGATACACCTTTATATATTTGAAAGCGGGCATTTTCTTCAAAGCCTCAATCTGTACATCCATCGGGAGTGATGAAGAGAAGCCATTCAGATACATCTCGTTGGTGTCTTCGCCTTCTGGTTCGAGAAACAGCGGATGCTTGTCACGCTCAGGGAAGGTTACCAGTTTGGTTTCTATCGACGGACAATATCTAGGACCTATTGATTGTATCTGTCCATTGTAGAGTGGGGAGTCTGCTAGTCCGCTTCGAAGTACCTCATGAACTTCAGCATTCGTGTTGACTGTCCAACAAGGCAGTTGCTTCAGTGCACCTGCTTTGTTCATGTAGCTGAACTGATAGGGTTTGCTCTCTCCTGGCTGAATCTCCATTTCCTCGAAATGAACAGAACGCTTGTCGATACGTACTGGAGTTCCGGTCTTCATTCGTGCTGAGGTGACACCATGTCGAGTGATGCTTTCAGTGAAATGGGCTACGGCGGGTTCAGCAATTCGTCCGCCTGGCACCATTTTGCGTCCGATATGCATCAGTCCGTTCAGGAAAGTGCCAGCAGTGACGACGACGCATTTGGCATAGAGCTCTGCTCCCCAAATGGTGCGCACGCCGATGGCACTAACGACTGAATTGCCAGAACCAGCATCTGTCGAATCTTCTACCAAGAGTTCGTCTGCCTGATCTTGCCAGATATCCAAATTCTCTGTCTCATCTAGATGCCTGCGCCACTCCCAGATAAACTTCCCTCTGTCGCATTGGGCGCGAGGACTCCACATAGCCGGACCTTTACCAACGTTCAGCATACGGAACTGTATCGAGGTGGCGTCAGTCACCAGTCCCATCTGGCCGCCGAGGGCATCAATCTCGCGTACAATCTGCCCCTTGGCGATACCGCCGACGGCAGGGTTGCACGACATCTGCGCAATCTTGTTCATGTCCATCGTCACGAGGCAGGTTTTGGCACCCATATTGGCACTGGCGCAGGCTGCTTCGCACCCCGCATGACCACCTCCGATGACCAGAACATCATAGTTGAATTTCATTCTCTTTTGATAATTTTCCGCAAAAGTAAGAAAAAAAAATGAGATAAAGTTGAATTTTTATCTCAAAAAGGTTTGTTTTATCATTATTTTTTATTAACTTTGCACTCTAAAGCAATCCTCGAATCCTAAATAGTGAGTACGCAATATTTATTAAATAACTTAAATTCAACAACTTATGTGGTTAATCAATTCATCAATTGGTAGAAAAGTTGTAATGTCTGTAACGGGTATTGCGCTGATTCTGTTCCTGACCTTTCATGGTTGCATGAACGTGGTGGCGCTTTTCTCGGAAGAGGGTTACAACATGATTTGCGAATTCCTGGGTGCCAACTGGTATGCCGTCGTGGCTACACTTGGCTTGGCTGCCCTGGCAGTGATTCACATCGTCTACGCCTTCATTCTGACGGCGCAGAATCGTACGGCTCGTGGTGACAACCGCTACGAGGTGTCTACGGTGGTCAATCCCGGTAAGGTGGAGTGGGCATCGAAGAACATGCTCGTGCTCGGTATCATCGTTGTGATCGGCCTCCTGCTGCATCTGTACAACTTCTGGTACAACATGATGTTCGCAGAGCTGTTGGGAACGTATCAGCAGATTGATCCCGCTGACGGCTTTGCCTGGATTGTCGAGACATTCTCGAGCCCGGTGTTTGTAGTGCTCTACATCATTTGGCTTGCTGCTCTGTGGTTCCATCTGACTCACGGCTTCTGGTCGGCTTTGCAGACCCTGGGCTGGAGTGGTAAGACCTGGCTTTGCCGCTGGAAGATGATCGGCATCATCTATGTGACGCTGCTCATACTCTGCTTCCTGGTCGTTGTTCTGGCTTTCGCATTCAAGTGTGCTCCGAGCCTCTGCTAATGTTCAACCTTTAATTCAAAAAAGATTATGGCAAAAGTATTAGATTCTAAGATTCCCGCAGGTCCAGTACCTGAGAAATGGAAGGAATATAAGGCTCATCAGCGTCTCGTTAACCCGAAGAACAAGCTGAAGCTGGATGTGATCGTGGTTGGTACCGGTTTGGCAGGTGCTTCTGCTGCCGCCTCACTCGGTGAGATGGGCTTCAACGTGATCAACCTGTGTATTCAGGATTCTCCCCGTCGTGCTCACTCCATTGCTGCCCAAGGTGGTATCAATGCCGCCAAGTGCTACCAGAATGATGGTGACTCTGTCTACCGTCTGTTCTACGACACCGTAAAGGGTGGTGACTATCGTGCCCGTGAGGCCAACGTCTATCGTTTGGCTGAGGTCAGCAATAACATTATTGACCAGTGCGTAGCTCAGGGTGTTCCCTTCGCTCGTGAGTATGGCGGCATGCTGGCCAACCGTTCGTTCGGTGGTGCTCAGGTGAGCCGTACGTTCTATGCTAAGGGTCAGACTGGTCAGCAGCTGCTGCTGGGTGCTTACTCTTCTCTGAGCTGCCAGGTTAACGCCGGCAAGGTGAAGCTTTACACCCGTTATGAGATGGAGGATGTGGTCATCGTTGATGGCCGTGCCCGTGGTATCATCGCCAAGAACCTCTGCACAGGAAAATTGGAGCGTTTCAGCGCCAACGCTGTGGTGATCGCTACTGGCGGATATGGAAATACCTATTTCTTGAGCACCAACGCTATGGGTTGCAACTGTACAGCTGCCATCCAGTGCTATCGTAAGGGTGCTTTCTTCGCAAATCCCTCTTACGTTCAGATTCACCCCACCTGTATCCCCGTTCATGGCGACAAGCAGTCCAAGCTGACGCTGATGTCTGAGTCGCTGCGTAACGATGGTCGTATCTGGGTTCCTAAGAAGATTGAGGACGCCAAGGCTCTGCAGGCTGGAACGAAGCAGGGTTGGGAGATTCCCGAGGAGGATCGCGACTACTATCTGGAGCGCCGCTATCCTGCCTTCGGTAACCTCGTTCCCCGTGACGTTGCCTCTCGTGCCGCTAAGGAGCGCTGCGACAAGGGCTTCGGCGTGAACAACACGGGTCTGGCTGTGTTCCTCGACTTCTCTGAGTCTATCAACCGTCTTGGCATCGACGTCATCATGCAGCGTTATGGTAACCTCTTCGAGATGTACGAGGAGATCACCGACGTCTTCCCTGGCGACGTTGCCAACGAGATCAACGGCGTGAAGTACTATAAGCCGATGATGATCTATCCCGCTATCCACTACACGATGGGTGGTATCTGGGTAGACTACGAGCTGCAGACCACCATCCCTGGCCTGTTCGCTATCGGTGAGTGTAACTTCTCTGACCATGGTGCTAACCGTCTGGGTGCTTCTGCACTGATGCAGGGTCTGGCCGATGGTTACTTTGTGCTGCCTTACACCATCCAGAACTATCTGGCCGATCAGGCTGTATGGCCGAAGGTCAGCACCGATCTGCCTGAGTTCGCCGCTGCCGAGAAGGCCGTCGACGCTGAGATGGACCGTCTGTTGAACATCAAGGGCAAGCGCTCTGTTGACTCTATCCACAAGGAACTCGGTCACATCATGTGGGAGTATGTCGGTATGGGTCGCACCGCTGAGGGTCTGAAGACCGGTCTGAAGAAGATGCACGAGCTGGAGAAGGAGTTCGACGAGAACCTCTTCGTTCCTGGAACCAAGGAGGGCTTGAACATCGAGCTCGACAAGGCCATCCACCTGCGCGACTTCTTCACCATGGGTCAGCTCGTTGCTTTCGACGCTCTCTCTCGTAACGAGTCCTGCGGTGGTCACTTCCGCGAGGAGTATCAGACCGAGGAAGGCGAGGCTAAGCGCGATGACAAGAACTACTTCTACGTAGGATGCTGGGAGTACAAAGGCAAGGGCGTTGAGCCTGAGCTCTCTAAGGAGCCGCTGGAGTACGAGGCTATCAAGGTACAGACACGTAACTATAAGAACTAAGTAAGGATTAAAGATTATGGCTAAAAATATCAGCTTTACAATAAAGTTCTGGCGCCAGAACGGCCCCAAGGACCAGGGACATTTCGATCAGCACGAGATGCACGACATTCCCGACGACACCTCGTTCCTCGAGATGCTTGACATCCTGAACGAGGAGCTCATCAACGAAGGCAAGGAGCCCTTCGTGTTCGACCACGACTGCCGCGAGGGTATCTGCGGCATGTGCTCGCTCTACATCAACGGTACGCCTCACGGCAAGACCGAGCGTGGTGCCACCACCTGTCAGCTCTACATGCGCCGCTTCAACGATGGCGACGTCATCACCGTGGAGCCCTGGCGCTCGGCAGCCTTCCCTGTGATTAAGGACTGTATGGTAGACCGCAACGCCTTCGATAAGATCATCCAGGCTGGCGGCTACACCACCATCCGCACTGGTCAGGCTCAGGATGCCAACGCTATCCTCATCCCCAAGGAGGATGCCGACGAGGCTATGGACTGCGCATCTTGCATCGGCTGTGGCGCCTGCGTCGCTGCTTGTAAGAACGGCTCGGCTATGCTCTTCGTATCGTCTAAGGTTTCTCAGCTCGCCCTGCTTCCCCAGGGCCGTGTAGAGGCTGCCCGTCGTGTGAAGAACATGATCGCCAAGATGGACGAGCTCGGCTTCGGTAACTGCACCAACACCCGCGCCTGCGAGGCCGTCTGCCCGAAGAACGAGACCATCGCCAACATCGCTCGCCTGAACCGCGAGATGATCAAGGCCAAGCTCGCTGACTAAAACTATTTATCGGTAATGGGGGCTATGATGTCCCCATTACCTTATTTATAATATAATAAGGAACAATTATAAATATTATGAACAAAAACGAGAAATTTGTCATCACCATTAATCGTGAGTTGGGCAGCGGTGGCCGCACCGTTGGGCGCATATTGGCTGAAAAGCTGGGTGTGCCATACTACGACAAAGCGCTTACTAAACCTTTGGAAGAGAAGTTTGATATGTCAATAGATCAAATAGAGCGTCTGAAAGGTAATAACCGAAGCTGGTGGGAAAATATTAAGCGTGTGTTGATTTTAGGAGAGGGTGCAGCAAACTCTTCTGAGTATTACGACGAGGAAAAGAAAGAGCTGGTCACCTCCGAGGCTGTGTTGAAGGCCGAAAAGGAAATCTTACAAAGCATCGCCAACGAGGAGTCGTGTGTCATTGCCGGCCGTTCTGCCTTCTTCGTTACGAATGGCTTACAGAATCGTCTGAACGTACTCATTCAGGCCTCTATGGAGCATCGCGTGGCGCGTGTCATGGCTAAGCAGGGTCTTAGCGTGAAGGAAGCTAAGAAGGTCATCAAGGAGGTGGACGAGACACGAGAGGAGTATATGAAGAACAATGCCCACACCTCGCGCTACGACACTCGTAACTACGATCTGGTCATCAAAATGGATGGCAAGACGGAGGGAGAGGCCGTCAATGTCATATTAGCCTTCATCGGCTGATGCGCCCCGTGTGAAGGCCAACTGTTTAAGGATTACACCTTAATTATATAATAAGAGCACTGCAGATTTCCTGTCTGCGGTGCTATTTTGTTCTGTGCATAGCTGTTTTTTCCTTATTTATCAACACTTTTCTGCATTTTATCACTTAAATATACTATTATTTGGAGAATAATTCGTAATTTTGCACCCGTGTTCTGGTGAACAGGATTAATTTTTTAAGTAGGTTGTCCAATTTGATGTACCCGTTTTTATGCAGTAAGTAGGTTCAGGCGTTTCGTCATCGGATTTGGTTTGAGAGATTCCTTCTTCCAGATTTTCACCTCCTTGACCGTCCTTCTTTCCATGATAGTCTTGATGTCT